>DATEFT010000099.1:0-37004 GCA_035280505.1 Blastocatellia bacterium
AAAAGAAATCCCCAAAAGAAGTCTAGGAAAGTCTAGAGAAGTCTAGAGAAGTCTAGAGAAGTCTAAAACCGATTCTCAAGACTCCGCCTGATTCTCCCCGACTTTTCTAGACTTTTCTAGACTTTCCTAGACTTCTCTAGACTATTTTTTATTCTCGTTTCCACCGGAGGGTGAAGTCGTAGCGTTGATCGCCGCCCTTGGCGCTGTCGTCGATTCGGACGACGGTCGCGTAGCCGTTGGCGGTGGAGGGCTGTTGCAGAATCTGGATCGGGCTGCGGCCGTTGGTGGAGATCAGATCGACCTTGATCGATGAGCGCGGGATCGGCGCGCTGAATGAGGCTCGCACCTGGCGCGGCGGCTGGCCGCTGATGTGCCGAACGGTGGAGGTGGCGTCTAAGAGGACCACTTCGTCGACTCCATCGACCATCCCGCTCCAGGCGACCGTGCCTGAATGGAGCACATTAGCTTGGCGGCGGGCCTCTTCGGCGCGCGAGCGGCGTTCGGCCTCGGCCTGCTCCAGCTCTCTCCGGCGTTTTTCGAACGCTTCGGTTTCGAGTCGCAGTTTCTCTTCCGCGGCCTTCCGCCAGGCGAGCTCCTCTTCGCGCTGCCTGGCCGCCGCCAGCTCGCGCCGTTGCCGCTCGGCCTCCTGCTGTTTTTGGTGCTCGAGCTGTTTTTGCCGCTCGGCTTCGCTCCGCTCCTCGTTCTTCTTCTCCTCTTCCCGGATCTGACGGCGCAGGGCGTCGTCGAGCAGTTTGGCTTCGACGGCGTTGACCTGGACCGGCGGCTCGGGCCGAGGAGTTTCGACGACCGCCGGCTCGTCACGTGGCGCGTCGATCGGCGGCACGAGGGGCGGCAGGGTCGGCCGCGGTTCCGCGGAGGGCCTCATCACCTGGATCGGTGGCGCGGCCAGGGCCGATTGGTCCAGGGGCGAGGACTCGGCCCGCTCGTCTTCGCGCCAGACCAGATAGACGATGACCAGCAGCAGGACCAGCAACCCGATCCCGATGGCGACCAGCTTCCAATGGGCGTCGGTGAGGAGCGGAAACCGGCGACCCGTCTCGTTCGGCGAGAGGAAGACGATATCCATCGGCGTGCCGGGCGCGGGGAGACGGGGCTTGATTCCTCGCCGCGGCGCTTCTTTGGCCGATCGCGCCGGAGCGGCCTCCGCGGCAGAGCTTGAGACCACGACTGGATCCGGCCATGACGATTCACCTGATGAGCTCGACGGAGAGTTGAGCGGGGTGGCATCCTCTCGTACTTTCTCGCACCGCGGGCACACCTGCATGAACGGCCGCAGGGTGATTCCGCACCCGGAACAAAAGATTCCTTCACTTGCCATGGTTAACCTTTCGTAGAGTGATAATGGGTAAACTCGTAGGGAGCTGGGCTGAGACTCGGCTATTTGGTTTTATGACATCGATCGCGTCTTTCTACCTACAATGATCTCCGTATTTCCAGATTGAGGGGGCGCAACACTACTTCGCTCATCCAAGCCTGGCTGGGTTGTTCGAGCATGGAGACGATGACTGAGGCCACTTCTTCCGAGAATAATGAGTAACCGGTCGCCCGCGATTCCTCTCTCTCCGATTCGCGTTTGGCGACCCGGGAGAAGTCGGTGGCCACTGAGCCGGGGAGCAGGACCGAAACGCGGATGTTCTGGTTGCGGACTTCCAGCCCCAGCGATTCGGTAAATCCGATCACCCCGAACTTCGAGGCGCAGTAGGCGGCCATCTGCTTGATTCCGTTATGACCGGCGCCGGACGAAATATTGATGATCTCGCCGCCGCCGCCTTGTTTCATGGCGGGCAGGACCGCCCGGCAGGTCAGAAAGGTGCCCGTGAGATTGGTGTCGATGACGGTCCGCCAGTCATCGAGCGAGTAACCGTCCACCTCTCCGTTGAGACTGAGACCCGCGCTGTTGATCAGGATGTCGATCCGTCCGAATCGGCTGAGCGTCGATTCGATCGCGCGTTCAACCTCCTCTTCCTTGCGCACGTCGCAGGCGAGACCGCAGACGTCGGCCGCGCCCCGCGCCCGGGCCTGCGCCGCCACTTCGTCCAGCGCCGGCGCGGAGCGCGCCAGCAAACTGAGTCGCGCTCCTTTCTCCGCCAGAGCCAGGGCCGCCGCGCGGCCGATTCCCGATGAGGCGCCGGTGATCACTGCGACTTGGTCGGCGGACAGTGGCGTGCTCATGCGCTCGTGGCCTGGCCTTTCCCGAGATGCCGCTTGAAGAAGGCGATCACCCGGTTCCACGCATCTTCGGCATCGGCGGGGGCGTAGACTTCAGGCCGCGTATCGTTGAAGAAGGCATGGTCCGCGTTCGGGTAGATCTGGACCTCTCCCTCTTTTCCGTGCTGCCGGAGAGCGGTCTCCAGCCGGTTCATCTTTTCGAGGGTGATCCACTGGTCTTTCGCGGCTCCGATGAAGAGCACCGGAGCGCTGAGCTTCCCGATGATCTCCGTGTCGGTCGGCACGTCGCCGTAGAAGGGGGCCGACGCCTCCACCTTGGCGTGGCAGGCCAGCAGCAGCGCATAGGTTCCGCCCATGCAGAATCCGGTGACGCCGACTCCGGCCACCTCATTCGACGAGCGGAGATGGTCGAGCACGATCTGGAGCTTCTCCAGCGCCTGCTGTTGGTTCAACTGGGACATCAGGTTCCCGGCCTCTTTCGCATCTTTGGTGGTCGTGCCGTCATAGAGATCGACCGCCGCGGCGATGAAACCTTCCCGCGCGTAACGTCGGGTGATGTCCTCGATGTGAGGATTGAGTCCCCACCATTCGTGAATGACGATGACCGCCGGGGCCTTCGCGACGCCGCTCGGGCGCGCGGTATAGACCTTGACCTCTTTACCGTTCGCCGAAATTTTGGTGCTGTTGGTTGTGATGTCGGTCTCACTCGCCATCAGAGTTCTCCTTTCGAGTTCCAGATCAAATTTGCCCATGGGTCACCATCGGCAATAATCGCCAATAAATTGATGCGGGAAGATTCCCGCATCAATTTACCAAATTGTCAATTGAATTGTAGGTCGCAGGTAGTAGGGGAAGAGCGAACCGATTGCCGGAAAGACTGACCGTTAGGGATTCTTTTTGGTCCCCGAGTAACGAGTGAGCATGTTCGGATACATATTGACCGACGCCGGGGCCATCTTCCCGCCTTGCAGCACGTCCATCAGTTGAACATCTTTACCGTAGATGGCTCGCATGTTGTCGTCATCCTGACTCAGGACGGCGCCTTTCAGTTCGAGACCGGCAAAGATTCCTTTGCTGCGCGAATAAGAGAGGATCTTCGAGGTCAGATAGAGATCGGTCGAAGCTCCGGCTTCGCGGCCGACCGGTCCCGCCGCGGCGGAAGCCTCTCCGCCCATCTCGAATTTGTTCTTCAGCAGACTCTTCATTCCTTCGTCATTCATGAAGAGCAGAATAAAATCGGTCGCCTGACCGCCGATCTGCAGACCGAAACTGCCCCCGCCGAGGTTGAAGAACGCCGGCGCACTCCATCCGCCCTTGGTGCGGCAACTGGCGACGCCCCGCCCGTAGCGTCCGCCGAAGATGAACCCGCCTTTGATCACCTTGGGAAAGGTCAAGACACAGAGCGCTTTATCGAGAATGTTCTGCGGAATCGCTTTCTCCGGAGCCCCCATCACTTCGCTGAAGACCGTTGCCGCTTTGGTCGATTGCTGCGCGGCATCCTTTTGGTCGTCGGCCACGACTACGGCGTTCAGGATCAATGATGCACAGACCATGGCCAATAGAATGTTGAAGGATTTTGATTTCATGCTGCCTCCTCCTTAGTGTTTTACAGAGCTGAAAAGTTTAATCCCTTGGTGGATCGACCTAAACTTATCAATCAGAATTTTCGCAGAAGAGACGGGACAAGTAAATGATAGCTCCCCATTATCCTTCTCACATCAAGACTTACCTCTTCAACCCGATCCAAGCTGCCTCGTCAATGGTATTTAACTAATGCCGGGCAGTGTACTGGATCAGGTCTGAGTACTTGGGAAAGTAAGGTTCTTGAAGTTTTGATGCTCAACCGCGAAACAGGCGAAAGCTTGATGATCCGGAGTTACTTCCGGTAGACCACCGCGCCCGCCCGGATGGTATGGGTGACGGAGAAGTCCGGCATCAGGACAGTCAGGTCGGCGTCCTTGCCGCGTTCGATGGAGCCCTTGCGGTCGGCGACTCCGCAGGTTTGCGCGGGGAGCCAGGAGGTGGTGGCGGCCACCTCGACCAGCTCCATGCCGGTAAACCGCATGGCGTTGCGGGCCGCCAGATTCATGGTCAGGACCGAGCCGGCGATGGTCTGGCTGTTGACCAGCGTGCAGCGCGGGCCATTCACTTCGATCTGAAAGTCGCCGAGAGTATAGATGCCGTCGCCGCAGCCCTGCGCCGCCGTCGCATCGGTGACCAGGGTCAATCCGCCGCGACCTTTCGCTCTCCAGGCGAGTTGCGCCATGCGCGGATGCACGTGCACTCCGTCGCAGATCAGTTCGGCGTTGATTCCGGGTTCATTCAGACAGGCCGCCACGAGTCCGGGGAGACGGTGGTGCAGGCCTGACATCGCGTTGTAGAGATGGGTGGCGCGGGTCGCCCCGGCTTCGATGGCCGCCAGCGCGGTCTCGTAATCGGCTTCGGAATGGCCGAGCGAGACCGCCACCCCGGCGCCGACCAGCCGGCGGATCAGCTCCAGGGCTCCGGGCAGTTCGGGCGCCAGGGTCATAATCCTGATCCGTCCGTCCGCCGCCGCCAGCAGTTCATCGCATTGGCCGGGATCCGGGTCGCGGATGCCCCATTCGGGTTGCGCGCCTTTGAACTTGGGATTGAGGAACGGGCCTTCGAGGTGCAGGCCCAGGATTTGAGCGGCTTCCGGCGAATCTCGGTCTTCGTCCGCCGCCGCCATCGTCTCCGCGATCGAACGCTGCAGCGTTTCATGCCGCGCCGCGACGGTCGTCGCGAGGTAACCGGTCGTGCCGAATTTCAGCAGCGCCCGAGAGATTCGGCGGAGCCCCGCGCGGCCGTCGGCCATGACGTCGTCGCCGCCGCTGCCATGAAAGTGGGTGTCGATGAACCCCGGCAGGACGATCCGGTCGCGAGCCTCGATGAGCAGGGAATCGGGTTCGGGCTCAGCCTCGCCGGCCGAGCCGACGAAGCGGATCTCGCCGTCTTCGCAGAGCACCACGCCGTTCGCGATCGCTCTGTGCGGAGTGACGACCGTGCCGCCGACGATCGCTAAACGATGGGTCATGTCTTATTCATCCGGGTTTGAACCGCGAAACACGCGGAAGACGCGAACAATTGATTGAGCGTCTTCCGCGTGTTTCGCGGTTGAAGCCGTACTTATCCGGCGACGGCCGGTTCCTGCAGCATCGGCTCATGCGGTTTGCCCTTGATCACTACTTGATACCATTTGCGCAAGGATCCGATGATCACGATGGTCAGGCCGGTCATCAGGAACGCGGTGATGATCGTATAGAGATAGCCGCGGAAACTGGTGGCCGGGTTGGCCGTCAGCGGCCAGTAGTTTCCGGCGATGTTCTGGTAGCCGGCCACCATCTCGATGACCGAGACGAAGGCGAGCGGGACGATCGTGACCCAGGCGTAGCGCGCCCGGCCCGCATTGATGATCACCGTCGTCCCGACGCAGAGGGCCACGCAGGCCAGCATCTGGTTGGCCATCCCGAACAGCGGCCAGATGGTCGAGATCGAGCCGGTCCAGATGAAATAGGACCAGGAGCAGACCGCCAGCAGGCTGGCGATGATCGCTCCGGGCAGCCAATCGGTCCTGGCGAACGGCCGGTAGACCGCGCCCAGCACCTCCTGCATCAGGAAGCGGGCGACGCGGGTTCCGGTATCGACCGTCGTCAGAATGAAGAGCGCCTCGAACATGATGGCGAAATGGTACCAGTAGCTCATGAGCCCCCGCATGCCGGGGATCGCCGTGAAGATCTGGGCCATCCCGACCGCCAGACTGACGGCGCCTCCGGTGCGCCCGGCCAGCCGTTCCTCGCCCACGGCGGCGGTCAGGGATTGGAGATTCGATTCGGTGAAGCCCATCGAGCGCAGGGAGGCATCGACCTTGGCGAAGGCCTCGACCGGGATATTGATCTGAAAGTAATCGTGCGGGAACATCGAGGCCGCGGCGATCAGCGCCATGACGCCGACGACCGACTCCATCAACATGCCCCCGTAGCCGATCGGCCGCGCATGGGTCTCCTTATCGATCATCTTCGGCGTGGTGCCGGAGGCGACCAGGGCATGGAACCCCGAGATCGCGCCGCAGGCGATCGTGATGAAGACGAAGGGAAAGACCGAGCCGGGAATGATCGGCCCGCCGCCGCTCACAAACGGCGTCAGGGGCGGCATCTTGAAGGTCGGCATGACGATGAAGATCCCGACCGCCAGCAGCGCAATCGAGCCGATCTTCATGTATGAACTGAGATAGTCGCGCGGGCAGAGCAGCAACCAGACGGGCAGCACCGAGGCCGCGAAGCCGTAGATGGCGATCGCAATCGTGATCCCGTTCTTCCCGAACCGGAAGTAGTGGGCCCACGACGAATCCTGCACGACCTGGCCGAAGACGACCGCCAGGATCAGCAGGATCACGCCGACCACGGTGCCCTCCGTGATGCCGCGCTGGGTGCCGCCCCGGATCCGGTACATATAGATCCCCATAAAGAGGGCGATCGGAATGGTCATGGCGATGGTGAACATTCCCCAGGGACTGTCGGCCAGCGCGTTGACGACGGCCAGTCCGAGGCCCGCCAGCGCCACGATCAGGATCAAGAGGATCGCCAGCGTCGCGACGACGCCCGTGACCTTGTCGATCTCGCGCCTGGCGATCTCCGCCAGCGATTTGCCGTCATGCCGCATGGACGAGACCAGGACCACGAAGTCGTGGACGGCCCCCCCGATCACGACCCCGATCACGAGCCAGAGAATTCCGGGCAGAAATCCGAACTGGGCCGCCAGCACCGGTCCGATCAAGGGGCCGGGACCGCTGATCGCGGCGAAATGATGGCCCCACAACACATATTTATTGGTGGGAGTATAGTTCTGCCCGTCGTAGAATCGATGGGCCGGCGTCACGCGCGAATCGTCGAGCGCCAGGACCTTGGCCGCGATGAAGGCGCTGTAATATCGATAGGCGATGACGTATATGCAAAGTACCCCAATCAGAATAGGCACGGCGTTGATGGATACCATAGCAATCTCCAGAGGTTATGAACTGCCTGTGGGTGGGGGGAAGTCAGAGAGCCCGAGAACGCGACGAAAATGCCTGAATCCACGAAAATCGCTGAAGTGCTGCCTGGTTCGCTTATTTCGTCTCTCTCTTAACTCCCTATCTTAATAACTGTTCAGGTATTCGATATTCTTCACCTGAAGCGTATCGATAGTCAATACCGCGGCTCTCATTCCCGGTCGTCGTTATCGAACTTAATATTGAGGCTTTTGAGAAACTGCCGGTCCTCGTTGCTGAGATCGGCGAGCCGTTCCTCAATCGAGATCTCCTTGAAGGGGAGCGGAGAGTCCGCCTGGTTGGCGGGTTTGTCTTTGAAGGCGATGGTGGCTTCGAGGACCAGGAGGATTTCGTGGCCGGCCGCCCGGATCTTTTCGAGTGCGGTGTTGACTTCTTCTGATTCCTGGACAGCGTCGTTGATTGCTTCGCCGAGTTGTCGGATGAGTTTTTGCAGATGTTCGTCCAAAATTCCTGCCCCAATCGTGGTACTGTTTCAGTTGCCCCGCGTGATAGAATTTGCAAGGCAATTTAAGCACATAATTATCTCAAAATTCCACGTTCAGGAGTATGACAATCACCAAAAACAGAGAGCGTAAAGAGCGGTTCGCCACATCCTCCGGCATCGAATTGAAGAGTTCTCTGCGGCCGGATGAGGTCGAGCTCGATCCACAGCGGGATCTCGGGGAGCCCGGCCGGTTCCCGTTCACGCGCGGTGTGCACGCCACCATGTATCGCAGCCGCTTCTGGACGATGCGGCAATATGCGGGATTCGCCACGGCCGAAGAGTCGAATCGCCGGTACAAATATCTGCTGGCGCAGGGCACCACCGGGCTCTCGGTCGCCTTCGACCTGCCGACGCAGATCGGTTACGACAGCGACCATCCGCTGGCCCAGGGCGAGGTCGGCCGCGTCGGCGTCCCGATCGCCTCGCTGGCCGACATGGAGCTCTTGTTCGACGGCATCCCGCTCGACCAGATCTCGACCTCGATGACGATCAACGCCACGGCCTCGATTCTGCTGGCCTTCTACATCGCGGTCGCCAAACGGCAGGGGCTCGCGCCGGGCCGGCTTCAGGGCACGATTCAGAACGATATTCTGAAAGAATATATCGCGCGGGGCACCTATATCTATCCGCCGCGCGCGAGCCTCCGGATCATCACCGACATCTTCGCCTACTGCGCGCGCGAGGTTCCCAACTGGAACACCATCTCGATCTCCGGATATCACATCCGCGAGGCCGGGTCGACGGCCGTGCAGGAGGTGGCCTTCACCCTGGCCGACGGAATCGCCTATGTCCAGGCCGCGGTCGAGGCGGGCCTGGCGGTCGACACCTTCGCCCCGCGGCTGGCCTTCTTCATGAACGCCCATAACAACTTTTTGGAGGAGGTCGCGAAATACCGCGCGGCGCGCCGGCTCTGGGCGCGAATCATGAAGGATCGTTTCGGCGCGAAGGATCCGAAATCGATGATGCTGCGATTTCACACGCAGACGGCCGGTTCGACCCTGACCGCGCAGCAACCCGAAGTCAACGTGGTCCGCACGACCCTTCAGGCGCTGGCGGCGGTGCTCGGCGGCACGCAGTCGCTCCACACCAACTCCATGGACGAAGCGCTCGGTCTGCCGACCGAAGAGGCGGCGCGCCTGGCTCTCCGCACTCAGCAGGTGATCGCATACGAATCGGGAGTGGCCGACACGGCCGATCCGCTCGCCGGTTCCTATCTCGTGGAATTTTTGACCTCCGAGATCGAACGCCGCGCCGCCGAATATCTCGCCCGGATCGACGAACTGGGCGGCATGCTGCAGGCGATCGAGGCCGGTTTCGTCCAACGCGAGATCGAACGCGCCGCTTACGATTATCAGAAGGCGGTGGAGGCCCAGGAAGAGGTGGTGGTCGGAGTCAACCGTTTTCAGATCGAGGAGGCGACGGCGATCCCGGTCTTCAAGATCGATCCGGCCTTCGAGCAGCGGCAGCTCGCGCGACTGCAGCGGGTCCGGGCCGAACGCGATGCCGCCGCCGCCGCCGCCGCCCTGGCGGAGGTCGAATCCGCGGCGCGGTCGGGCGCCAACCTCATGCCGCACATCATTGCGGCGGTCGAAGCCTACGCGACCCTGGGAGAGATTGCCGATCGGATGCGAGCGGTCTTCGGCGAATATTCGGAAGCGCTCTGACCGCGGGCCGGATCCGCGAAAAATATGATTTTTGGTGGCGTGGCCCGCGTACTTCGCGGGCGCCGCCGCGAGCCGGGCTTTTTATTAAATCTCGGCCGCGGTCCCGTCCGCTCCACGTTTAAACGCCGCAGTCTTCTCCAATTTATGGTAAGCTTAAGCACTTTGGCACAGGATAATTTTTCGAAAGAGTGTGAAGGAGCAGATCGATGATTGATACTCTGGTAATGCAGGAATTACGCGAACGGCAGGAAGATCTGAAACGCCGGGTCGCGGAACTCAGGAGGTTTCTTTGACCCGGAGGCGAAGCGTCAAGAGTTGCAACAGCTAGAGGTCGAGATCTCCGCGCCGAATTTCTGGAGCGATCAGGAGCGGGCGCAGAAGACGCTGCAGCATCGCGCGCGTCTGGAACGCGCCGCCACCCGGGCCGAAGATCAGGCCCGCCTGGTCGATGATATCGGAGTCTTGTTTGAATTCGCCGAGACGGACGACTCCTCGGCGGCCGAGCTGCGCGAGGCCATCGACCGCTTGACGGCGGAGGTCGAGGAGAGCGAGACCCAGATGCTGCTCGGCGGCCAGAACGACGGGCGCAACGCGATCGTCGCGATCAATGCGGGCGCGGGCGGCACGGACGCCCAGGATTGGGCGGAGATGATGTTGCGGATGTATCTGCGCTGGGCTGAACGTCGGGGATTCAAGACCGAGATGATCGATTACCAGCCGGGTGAAGAGGCGGGGATCAAATCGGCCACCTTCCGCGTCGAGGGCGATTACGCCTACGGGCTGCTCTCGAGCGAGGTCGGCGTGCACCGGCTGGTGAGACAATCGCCGTTCAACTCCGGTCAGAGCCGCGAGACCAGTTTCGCCTCGGTCTTCGTGACGCCCGAGATCGACGAAGATATCGAGATCGAAGTCCTCGACAAAGACCTGCGGGTCGATACCTATCGTTCCACCGGCGCCGGCGGCCAGCACATCAACACCACCGATTCCGCCGTTCGCATCACCCACCTTCCGACCGGGATCGTGGTAACCTGTCAGAACCAGCGTTCGCAGCATCAGAATCGCGATGTCGCGATGAGAGTCTTGAAGTCGCGGCTCTATGAATTGGAACTGGCGAAGAAACAGGCGGAGACCGACAAGCTCGCGGAGTCCAAACGGGACATCTCGTTCGGATCTCAGATCCGCAACTACGTGCTGCATCCGTATCGGCTGGTGAAGGACGTCCGCACCAAGCACGAGACGGGCGACGTCGACGCGGTGCTCGACGGCGGGCTGGACGATTTCATCACCGAATACCTGTTATCGAAACGAACAATCGCGGCAGATGCGAGGTAGCGAGTCGATGGCCACACGCAAACCGATCAGTCAATCCGATGCGCCTCCCAAGAGCGCCTGGAACGAGGGGCCCTGGAACGAAATTGCCGGGATCTTGCTCTTCGGGGTCGGCCTGGTAATCATCCTCGCGCTCATCAGCTATACCGCTGATGACCCGTCGTGGAACTCGACGGGGAAATATGATCGCGCGCACAACTGGATCGGTCCGGTGGGGGCGATCATCGGCGACCTGCTCTATCAGACCCTGGGGCTGGCCTCCATGTCGGTGCCGCTCATCTTCTTCTGGGCGGGCTGGTGGCAGTGGCAGAATGAGCGGCCGGCGATCGACAAATCGAAAGCGTTCGGCATCTTCCTGATGATCGTCGCGATCACCGGAGTCCTGACTCTGCTCGGCTCGGAGACGCCCAAGTCCTACTATCTCGGCGGATTTGTGGGGCGCTGGCTGGTCTATGCGCCGAAACTGGGTCTCTCCTACCTGCTGGGGACGATCGGGGCGATCGTCGCGATCCTGGTCCTCTTCATCACCGGCCTGGTGATCGGAACCGAGTTCTCGATCGTCTCAGTCCTGGTGCGAAAAGAGGAGGAGGAGCCGGGACCCGGCGTGCTCTCAACGCTCGGAGACCGGGTTCGGACCTGGCGCCTGGACCGCGACACCGTGCGCGGAAATAAAGAGACGGCCGACCAGTTGAGAGAGAAGATGCGCCAGCGCAATCGGCCGCCCGCAGTCCGCGCCGCCGCCGCCGCCGCCGGCAAAGAAGTCGCCGTCGCCAAGGCGCCGGCCGGCCGGGGACGGAGTGCGGTGGTGCCGCCGCCCCAGATCGAGCGGATGCCGGCTCAATATCCGGAAGAGCCGCTCGAGAGTCCCGCCGAGCTGGAAGCCGAATATTCGGAACTCGAGGGTGAATCCGCCGTGCCGGAGTATGGCGCGCCCGAGTTCACGGAACCGAGAGCGGCCGCCGCCATGATCGCACCGGCAGAACCCTTGCCGCCCAAACTGCCGCCGCCGCCGCCACCTCCTCCGAGTCCGCCTCCGCGTTCGAGCCGGGCGTCACGAGAGCCGGCCGTTCCGGAAGAGCCGGACTCTTACAGCGATGGAGATCTGCCCGTCAGTGATTTCGAAGAAGCTAGTTCCGCCGGTTCGCGCACGATCGACGAGATGATGGCCACCGCTTCGGTCATCCGTCCGGCGCCCGTGGAAGAGAAGACCAACTCCAAATCAAAATCGGGGAAAGCCGTGACTGCGACCTCGCAAATTTCACCGGACTACAAATTTCCATCGACTGAAGTTTTGACTCCGCCCGCGCCCCGGTCGGAGATGGAAGAGGCGGAGCTGCTGGAGCGGGCCCGGCAGTTGGCGGAGAAGTGTGCTGAATTCAACGTCTCCGGACAGGTCAAACAGATCAGCCCCGGTCCGGTGGTGACGACCTTCGAATTCAAACCGGATCCGGGCGTCAAATACAGCCGCGTGACGAGTCTCGTCGATGATCTCTGTCTCGGGCTCAAGGCCGAATCGATCCGCATCGATCGCATCCCCGGCAAATCGACCGTCGGGATCGAGGTTCCCAACACCAATCGCGAGACGATCCGGTTGCGCGAAGTGGTCGAATCGAAGAAGTTCCGCGAATCCGGCTCGAAATTGACGCTGGCTTTGGGCAAGACGATCGACGGCTCGAACTATGTGGCGGACCTGGCCAAGATGCCGCACCTCCTGATCGCGGGCGCGACCGGCGCCGGTAAATCGGTCATGCTCAACGCGGTGCTGGTCTCGTTGCTGTATAAGTCCTCGCCCGACGAAGTCAAAATGATCCTGGTCGATCCGAAGCGGCTGGAACTGGGGTTGTACGCCGACCTCCCGCATCTGCTGACCCCGATCGTGACCGACCCGAAACGGGCGGGATATGCGCTGAAATGGGCGGTCTCCGAGATGGAGAATCGTTACAAACATCTGGCCGCTTTCGGCGTCCGCAACATCGAGCAGTACAACAGCGAGGTCTGCAACAATCGCAACCAGCCCGCCGACGATGCGGATCCGCCGAAGACCCTGCCCTACATCGTGGTCATCATCGATGAGCTGGCCGACCTGATGATGATTGCCGCCCGTGACGTCGAGGAGAGCATCACCCGGCTGGCCCAGATGGCGCGTGCCGTCGGCATCCATCTGATCCTGGCCACCCAGCGCCCCTCCGTCGATGTCATCACCGGTTTGATCAAGGCCAACTTTCCCTCCCGCATCTCGTTTCGCGTCTCGTCGAAAGTCGATTCGCGCACGATCGTCGATACCAACGGCGCGGAGCAGCTACTGGGTCAAGGCGACATGCTCTTCCTTCCGCCCGGCACCTCGCGTCTGGTTCGCGTGCATGGCGCTTATGTCGATGAAAAAGAGGTCAAACGGATCTGCGATTTCATCCGCTCCCAGGCCAAGCCGGCTTATGACGAGAAGGTCGTCATGAGCGACAAGGAGGCCGAAGGCAACGACATGGGCGAGATGGCCCGGGACGACAAATACGACGATGCCCTCCGCATCGTCCTTCAGAGCCGAAAGGCTTCCACTTCACTCTTGCAGCGTCACCTGCGGATCGGTTACGGCCGTGCCGCCTCGATTATCGACATGATGCAGCGCGAAGGCATTGTCGGCCCAGAGGATGGGAGTAAACCGCGCCAGGTCCTGGTGGCCTCCGATTTTCTCGAGCGGCTGGATCAGATGCGCGAAGAGAACTCTTAAAAGGTTCTCCTGATGTGGAAAACATTTCCTCTCAAGAGCATGCGACTAATAATTCCGGCGGAATCATGTTAATTGTTGACATCGCAAGGCTTAGGGATCTGTCGAGGAAATGTGCAAATCGCTATAAGTGGCGATTTTGGATGCATTTAACATCGTTATCCACAGGATTTCCACCACGTTTTCCACAGCTTTTGTGGAAAACGTCGGAGGGGTCAGAGGTTGAGAGAAGTCTAAAAAAAGGCGCCCCCAGACCTGTCCAAACTATCTATAGAATAGATTTTACCAATGAAATTGCAGTTGGCATTGGACACACCTGATTTGACGCATGAGCTGGAGTTGGCCGGAAGCGTGGCTTCGCATGTCGATTTGATTGAAGCCGGAACTCCGTTGTTGATTCGTGAGGGGATCAGAGCCGTGCGTGAGTTACGACGGCGTCACCGCGGCCGTCCGATTGTGGCCGACATCAAAGTGATCGATGCCGGCGAACCGATCGCGGAATTGGCGTTCGCCGCCGGGGCCAAGGTCGTGACGGTGTTGGGGTGCGCCTCCGATGAAGTGATCGAGCGAGTTGTGAGATCGGCGCGCCATTACGACGGTCTGGTCATGGCCGACAGCCTCAGCGTCAGCAACATTCCGGAACGCGCCCAGCAGTTGGGCGAACTGGGGGTCAGTTCACTGTGTCTCAATCGCCGAGGATTCAGGCGAGCCCGCAGCCGCGAGGAACGAATCAGCCAGATTGGCGAGCTGGTCGCCCGGATCGACCTGCCGGTCTACGTCGCGGGCGGCATCGATGTGACGGAGTTGACCTTTCTGCGTGAACTTCCACTGGCTGGGGTGATTGTCGGGGCGGCGATCGCCGAAGCCTCTTCTCCGGTCGATGTCGCCAAGAAGATGCGAACGGTCTTGGATAAAAAAGTCTAGACTTCCTTGGCCCGATCGGGGATCAGATCTCCGGTATAGAGTTCGATCCCGGCTTTCAGCACGCAGATCAACGGCAGGATATCCAGTGTGACGTGCAGCAACCCCAAAACGTAACCCTTGCGACGCAAAACGAGGGGAGCGCTGGCGATCACAAAGATATATCCGATCACGGGCATTATTTTTAGTACTCTCCATGCAATGCTGGTCAGTTGCTGCATCTCGTTAACTCCTCAGGACTACTTCGAATTTGGCTGGCGGTTTGTCAGGGCCTTGGAAACCGTCTCGCGCCGATCTATACGCAAAACACATGCCGCGCCGAATGGCCGCGGGCCGGTGGGCGGGCCGGCGGGGCGGGATGGAGGGCAGATCTTTTTCGGATCGTTAAGGTTAGATTGATCGCAACCGGGCCTGAGAATTTCTCACACGCCTAAATAGAAGGTATACTGATCGCCTTGATGTCTGGAGTCTGGATTTGAAATACGAATCTAAGAATTGATCGTATGAGAAGGAGGCCCCTGAGATGTTTCGACTACTGCCGAAAGAGGAGAAGTACTACGACCTCTTTAATCGCCTCGTCACGCATGTGACCGAGTCCGCCAAGCGCCAGCAGCAATTGTTCGAGGATTTCGATCGTCGGACCGAATATGCGGATCAGATCAAGCAATTGGAGCACGCCTGCGACGATCTGACTCACGAGATCATCAAACGCCTGAACCAGACCTTCATCACGCCGATCGATCGGGAAGACATTCATGCGCTGGCGACCGGTCTGGATGACGTGGTCGATTCGATCGATTACACCGCCCGCCGCATCATCCTCTACCGGGTCGAGCAGCCGACCGAGCACACTCGAAAAATGAGCGATGTGCTGGTGCGGTTGGCCGTCGAGATGGAAGGGGCCGTCAAGGCCCTGGAACAGGACGGCGAACGGGTCTTGCGGGACTGTGTGGCGATCCACACCCTGGAAAACGAGGCTGACCTTTACCACCACGACGGAATCGGCCGGCTCTTCTCGGAGGAGCGGGATCCCATCGTCATCATCAAAATGAAAGAGATCTACGAGAAGATGGAACGCACGATCGACAAGTGCGAAGACGTGGCCAATGTGCTCGAAGCCATCGTTCTGAAGAATGCCTAGAAGCTCTCCCGGAGACCCCTTTGAATGGCTTAGTGGAGCTCTTCTTCCGGACTTTTATATACTTTTCTAGACTTCCTCAATATGACTACGACGCTTGCGCTCGTCATCGTAATTATCGTCGTCGCGCTGATCTTCGACTTCACCAACGGATTTCATGATGCCGCCAATTCGATTGCGACGGTCGTTTCGACTCGCGTCCTGACGCCCGGCAAGGCGGTCCTGCTGGCGGCCTTCTTCAACTTCGTCGCGGCCTTCGGTTTCGGCACTCACGTGGCCTCGACCATCGGCAAGGAGTTGATCGATCTCAATCGGGTCAATGAATGGGTGGTGCTCTCCGGATTGATCGGGGCGATCAGTTGGAATCTGATCACCTGGTACCTGGGATTGCCGACCAGTTCGTCTCACGCGCTGGTCGGGGGATATGCCGGAGCCGCGGTGGCGAAATCGGGGTTCAGCGCCCTGATCTGGGCCAGTTGGCCGAAAGGCTGGCCGGGGACGCTCTCGTTCATCATCCTCTCGCCGCTGCTCGGCATGACCCTGGGGATGCTCCTGATGGTCGCCGTCTCCTGGATCTTCCGCCGCTCCTCGCCGTCGCGGGTCGATCGGCTCTTCCGGGTGCTCCAGATCCTTTCGGCCTCGCTCTACAGTCTGGCGCATGGGCTCAATGACGCCCAAAAGACCATGGGGATCATGATGGCGGCCCTGATCCTGGGCGGATATTATGCCCACAACGCGAGCGTGCCGACGTGGGTGATCCTCTCCGCGCATGCGGCGATCGCCCTGGGGACGCTCTCGGGCGGTTGGCGGATCGTCAAGACCATGGGATCGAAGATCACCAAGCTCCATCCGGTCGGCGGATTTTGCGCCGAGACCGGAGGCGGGATCACGGTCATTCTCGCGTCGAGATTGGGCATTCCCGTCTCGACCACCCATACGATCACCGGGGCGATCGTCGGCGTCGGCGCGACCAAGCGGCTCTCGGCGGTGCGGTGGGGCGTGGCGGGCCGGATCGTCTGGGCCTGGATCTTAACGGTCCCGATGGCGGCGTTGATCTCCGCGCTCACCTACGGGTTCTTCTCGCTCTTCCGCTGAAGGGTCGTTACTGCCGGTCGAAGATGCCATCGCTCGGATAGAGCGTCTGGTAGGCGGCGTAATTGTTCAGGACTTTGAAGACGTAGTCTTTCGTTTCGCGCTTGAGAATTTCGATGACGAAGCGGTCGACCTCGGAGCTTTGCGCCCGGTCGATCCACCGGCGCACCGACTCCTCGCTGCCGTTGTAGGCGGCGGCGGCGGCCTGGGGTGATTTGAACTCGTCGAAGAGGTTCTTCAGATATTGAGAGCCGAAGAGAATGGCGAGATCCGGGTCGTAGAGATCGTTCTGCTCGAAGTCGGAGATCTTGAGTTGGGCGGCGATCCGGTCGGCCGTCATCGAGATGAACTGCATCATGCCCCGCGCCGCCGCCCGGCTCTTGATCTTCGGGTTGTACCGGCTCTCTTGCCGGACGATCGAGAGAATGAACCGCGGATCGACCTGGCGGGGAACGGCGTGGCGCGCCAACGCATAGCGATACGGATAGGGGTAGAAGATCTCGGCCAGCTCGCGCGGCAGCAGCTCCAACCGGTAGTCCTCGGGCAGCGAATTCAGGATATTCTCCGAATAGTCGATGGTTCGGTCGGCGCAACTGCCCTTCGCGCAATAGTAGATGGCGGTCGTCTTGGGAGGCTGGGTCTCGGCCAGTTCCGAGGCTCCTTCGTCATAGAGACCCAGAAAGAGCAACTCGCTGGCCAGCGTCTGATGATTGGCGCTGCCGGTCGTCTCGGGCGTCCCCTCCGGCACCGGCGGCCGCCCGGCGGCCACGACCGAGAGACCCTGGAGCTGGTATCCCCGCAGCTTCCCGTAGACCTTTCTCAGGATCTGGAGCATCTCCTCGCGGGTCTTGGAGTCGAGGGTGAACCGCAGCGCCTGATTGGCCGCCCGCTTGGCGGCCGGATCGTTGCCCTGGGCGCCGGCGGAGCGAGCATCGGCCAGGTTCTGGTTGAGGCGGTTGAGCGCGGCATTCCGGCCGCGGTTGTTGGACTGCAGGGCCTGCAGCCGTTCGCTGGCGCTGCGGCCGTAATAGGCCGCGGCCCCGTTGCGCGCCTCCGGCAGCGCCAGATACTCGTTGATCGCCTCCTCGTAGCGGCCGAGCTTCTCCAGACAGTAGGCTCGCAGGAAGGCCACCTCGGCCGAGTTGGTCGTCGCCGTCAGTCCGCGCACGCCCAGGCTTCTGGCCTTGAGTGCGGTGAAGTCCGCGAGCGCGGCGGTATAGTTCTGCTGGGTCAACCGGATCTTGGCCTGGTTGAAGAGCGCGGTGGTCACGATAAACGAATCGGTTCGGGCCTGGGCGCGCGCGGCCCACTTGATCGCCTCTTCGGCGCGTCCCCCGGAACGCAGCGTATCGATCGCGTTGAGGTGCGCATAGCCGATATATTCGCTGTTCGGATAGGCCTTGATGAACTCTTCATACCGGGCGATCGCGCGGTCGGTCTGGTTGAGATACTGGTAGCAGTGGCCGACGTAGTAGAACCCCTGTTCGCCTTCGTCGGTTCGCGGGTATTCGTCGTGCGCCTCGTTATACCATTTGATCGCCTCGTTGAATCGTTCTTCCAGAAAATAGCCCCGGCCCAGTTGAAAGAGGGCCTCGGGGCGCTTGTCGCTCTTCGGGAAATCTTTAACGAGCGCGAGCCAGTGCGGCCGCGCTTCGGCGAAATGGCGATTGAATTGATAGATCCGGGCGCGGCGCAGACGTTCCACCTCGGTCAGCGAAGCGTTGTTCCCGGCGTTGAGGCGGTCGAGACCCCTGACGCAGCGCAGGGAGGCATCGTCCTGCGAGCCGGTCGCGAGCACGCTCTCGAAGGTGAGCCGCGCCGCCTCGTTCTGCCCGAGCGCCAGTTGAGCCTCGCCGATCGCCGCCTTGACGTCGCGGCGCGTCCCGCTCAGCATCCGGAACGCCGTAATGGCGGACTGCGGTTGATTGGCCTTCAGATAACTCCCGCCCAGCCTCCGGACCGCCCGCTCGTAGAAGAGATGATCGCGGTTTTGGGCGATGAACTTTTGCAGCAGTTTCTGCTCGTCGCTCAAATTGCCGGTCACTCGCGCGATCTCGGCCTGAT
This sequence comes from Blastocatellia bacterium, assembly GCA_035280505.1. Classification (GTDB taxonomy): domain Bacteria; phylum Acidobacteriota; class Blastocatellia; order RBC074; family RBC074; genus JAKEHZ01. Next base: position 18,673 of record DATEFT010000099.1, read on the forward strand.
GCCAGAGGGCATACCCGGCCAGCGGCGAGTTGCGCGTGATCACCCGTTGAAAGATCGTCATGGCCTGCGCATCCGCCCGGCGCCATTCGAGCAGGCGCGCCAGCAGGTAGTCGTAATTATTGCGAGTAAAGGATTCGGACGAGGTCGCCATGAGATCGAGCAAGATTTGTTCGGCTTTAGGATAGTCGCCGCGGTCCATCGCCGCCCGCAACTGTTCTGGCAGTGGCGCCTGTTTTTGCGTCACCGCAGTCACTGCGGTCAATGAAGAGAAGAGTAGAAGCAGTAAAAATAACCGGAACAGGTGATTTAACATAAGCGAGAAAATCTCGGAGCAACGAATATCGCGCGGGCCCTGTTGACAGTAACAGTCTTACATTAATCTTAAGAGGGCATAGTCAAGATAACTGTCGAACGGGCTTTTGTGCAAGTCAAAATGCTGTCTTGTGGCTGAGGATCTTTTTGTCTACACTATCATCTTGCGTCAATACGCACGACTTTCCTGACTGCTGACTGCCCAGTTTAGACGGATGTAAGATAGTGTGGGGATTATGTTTGATCGAAAGCGATTCATTTCTCTCGTCGTTGTCTGCCTGTTCGTGATCGCCGCGCTGGTGCTGAACCTGCCGATCAGCGTGTCGAACGCCTTTACCCAAACGCCGCAGCCCGCGAAGCGGCCCGCCGGTAAGTCGCAGAAGGACCGCGAGGCCCTGGCCAAGAAACCGGCTCCATCCGGCACGCTCAAAGACCGGTTGGATGCGGACGACGGCTATGGAGCGGCGATCTTCTTCTCGTCGAGCGTCCATGGAAATCTGGAGGTCTGCGGGTGCCCGATCCATCCGCTGGGCGGGGTCGCGCGCCGAGCCAGCTACCTCGATGCTTTTCGCCAGCGCACTCCGGACGTGGGCACGATTCAGGTCGATGTCGGATACATCTTCAGCGACGAAACGAATTCCGAGGGGACCGACCTGCGGGGCGATGCCCGGCTGATGAACGATTGGCTGGCGCGAGCGAACGAGGTCCTGGGACTGGAGGTCGTCAATCTGTCGTATCGCGATGTCCGATATGCCAGGTCCCTGCTGAGCCCCGACGCCAAGGTGAAACCCGAGAAATCGACGCTGATCTCGGCCAATATCCGGTCCGTCGACCAGACGCAACCGTCGCCCGCGCCCTACGTGATCAAGGTGCTGACGGGCAAACGGCTGCCCAAACCGGTCCGGATCGCCTTCATCGGCCTGAGCGATGCGGCGCCCGACGAGAAAAAAGCCGCCGTCGATGCCAGCGGTTTCGTCATCAACGATCCGTTGGCGGCGGCCAAAGCGGCCCTGGCCGAGGTTCGCGATCAGGTGGACGTGACCGCCGTCGTCGGTTACATCTCCATGCCGACCGTCAGCAAACTGGCGCGGCAGAACGACGATCTGGACCTGATCATCGTCGCCGACGAGCGCGGATTGGTGTTGGAGCCGAGACAATTGAACAACGCCCTGGTCGTCTACGGGTCGAAAGAGACCAAGCATCTGGGCGAATTGCGGATCTATACCGATCCGGAGGGGGTGGTGGACCGGTTCACCGCCCGCTACGTCGAGTTGGACGAGGTGATCCCCGATCATCCGGAATTGGGCAAGATGACGAAGCAGGCGCGGCAGGAACTGGACCTCTTGCAGAAACAGTTGGCCGAGGACGAGGCCAAAGCATACGTGGCCAAGGCCGCCGGCGCGGCGCAGACTTCGGGCTACCTGCTCTCCGAGGCTTGCGGCAAATGCCATCTGGCCGAGTACGAGGTCTGGCAGAAATCGCGCCATTCGCACGCCTTCGCGATCCTCGAGACCAAACAGCGCTCGTTCGATTCGGCCTGTATCGGGTGCCATTCGCTGGGCTTTCAGAAACAGGGATTCGTCAACATCAAGGCCACGCCGCAATTCGCCAACGTGCAGTGCGAATCGTGTCACGGGCCGGGCGCGGAACACGCGCTGATGCCGACGGCGGGCAATTACAAAACGCCGCCCAAGAGCGAGACCTGCCTGGTCTGTCATGATCGCGAAAACAGCCCCGATTTCGATTTTGCCAAGTACTGGCCGGTGATCGCCCATACCAATACCTTCAAACAGCCGCAGCCCGTCAAGGCCGGCGGCAAGGCCCGCCCCGGCGGGCGCAAGCGAACGAGCACGCAATAAACGGCTCGGGAGTGATATGAACAGCCTGCTCAAAATGCTGCCGATGATCATGCGCCTGGCCGGCGACAACGAGGAGGTGCGGGAGCAGGCGGTCTTCGTCGCGTGGCGGGCGGGAGCGGGAGCGGGCGTGGCCAATGTCTGCGAGCCGTTCAGGCTCTATCGCAAGCAACTGATCGTGGCCGTCCTCGATTCGGCCTGGAAGAAACACATGGAGAACATCAGCGGCGAGTATCTGTTCAAGATCAACTCGATGCTCAACGCGCCGCTGGTGACCTTTATCGAATTTAGAGTTGATCGGGAATATGTGCTGCAGTCGCGCAAGGGCGAGGAGCGCACCTTCGAGTTTCATCGGACTCAGGAGCTCGAGGAAGAGCTCAGGTCGTCGGCTGCGTGCATCAGAGACGAAGCCCTCCGAGATCGATTCCTGCGCGCCGCAGCCAAATGTCTGGAAAGAAGGGAAGCTTGAGAGTGATGGCCGGGCCGAGGGCTGAGCCGTTCGGAACCGCTCGATTCCAGCCGGCCGGGCCGCCGCCTCCGACAAAGATATGCCAATCACACATGCCGAAGTCGAAAAGATCGCCGAACTGGCCAACCTGGAACTGACCGCCGAAGAGAAACAGTCGTTATCGGTTCAACTCGCAGCCATCGTCGAATACATCGACCAGCTCAATGAACTGGACACTTCATCGGTCAAACCGTGGCAGAACCTGAGCGCGGGCGAGGTCGGCGCTTCTTACGCGACGCGCGAGGATCGGGTCGAACCGAGCCTCGGTCAGCAGCGAGCGCTCGATCAGGCCCCCGATCAGGATGACGGGCATTTTCTGGTCCCGAGAATTATCGGCGGCTGATTATTTGTGAAGATGGGAGATTTGCGCAGGGTGTCGACGATGACCTTAACTATTGAAGAACTTCATAAACTCTACTCGTCCGGCGAAGCCCGGCCGAGCGAGGTGTGCCGGACCGCGCTCGACCTGATCGAGAAGGATCAGGAACGGCTCAATGCCTACATCACCGTCAACCGCGAAGCGGCGCTGCGGAGCGCGGCCGCCATGGATGCGGGGATTCGGAACGCGATCAAATCCCAACCTCTGGCCGGAATTCCGGTGGCGATCAAGGACAACCTCTGTACGGAGGGGCTGCGAACCACCTGCGCCTCGCGAATTCTGGACAACTATGTCCCGCCCTACACGGCGACCGCGGTTAAAAAGCTGATCGACGCCGGGGCGATCATCGTCGGCAAGACCAATCTCGATGAGTTCGCCATGGGCGGATCGACCGAAAATTCCGCCTATGGCCCGGCTCACAATCCCTGGGGCGAAGACTATGTGCCCGGTGGCAGCTCCGGCGGATCGGCCGTGACGGTGGCCGCCGGTCACGTGCCCGTGGCCCTGGGCTCGGATACGGGCGGTTCAATCCGCCAGCCGGCCTCGTTCTGCGGAATCGTCGGATTGAAACCGACCTACGGCCGGGTGTCGCGCTTCGGCCTGGTGGCTTTCGCCTCCTCGCTCGATCAGATCGGACCCTTCGCCCACAACGTTCGCGATGCCGCGCGAATGCTGCAGGTGGTGGCGGGGCGCGACCGTTGTGATTCGACTTCGGCGGATGTCGCCGTCCAGGACTACCTGGGCGGACTGACCGGCGAGATCAAAGGTCTGCGCGTCGGCGTGCCGCCGGAGTGTTTCGGTCAGGGGCTCGATTCCGAGGTGCGGGAGCAGGTCGAGGCCGCCATCCGGCGGCTCGAGGAACGCGGCGCGCAGATCGTGGAGGTCAGTCTGCCTCATACGAAATACGTGATCGCCGTCTACTACATCATTGCGACGGCCGAAGCCTCGTCGAACCTCGCGCGCTACGACGGCGCGCGGTACGGTTTCCGCGCGGAAGAGGCCCGGACGCTCTCGGAGATGTACCGCCGGACGCGCAATCTGGGGTTCGGGGCCGAGGTCAAACGCCGGATCATGCTCGGCACCTTCGCCTTATCGTCCGGTTACTACGACGCCTATTACGAGAAGGCGCAACGCGTGCGCCAGATGCTGGTCAACGATTTCGACGCGGCCTTCCGGAAGTGCGACGTGATCGCCACCCCGACCGCGCCGACCCCGCCCTTCAAGATCGGTGAGAAGACCGACGACCCGCTGGCGATGTACCTGGGGGACATCTTCACGGTGACGATCAACCTCGCGGGCGTGCCCGCCATCAGCATCCCGTGCGGCCGGTCGAGCGCCGGCTTGCCGATCGGTCTGCAATTGATCGCCAACCATTTCGACGAACCCCGGCTTTTCAATGCCGCCTACGCGTATGAACTTAAATAGTCTAGAAAAGTCTAGAAAAGTCTAGAAAAGTCCAGAGAAGTCAAAAGACGGTTCCCGACTTTTCCGGTCTTTTTTAGACTTCCTTCGGGAATTGGGAGAGTCCGGAATAGTCTTCCGACTTTTCTAGACTTTTCTAGACTGCTCTAGACTGCTCTAGACTTCTTTTATGATTTCACCGGCGGTGATCAAACTTTGCGAGGCGGTGCGGGCGGCGGGCGGGCGGGCGCTGTTCGTCGGCGGAGGTGTGCGCGATCTCATTCGCGGCTTCGAGCTGGTCGATTATGACCTCGAGGTCTACGGGGTCGAGGCGACCCGATTGCGTGAACTGCTCGAGGCGCTGGGCCGGGTCGATGCGGTCGGCGAGGCCTTCACGGTCTATAAAGTCAAGCTCCGGGACGAGCATCAACGGTTGGTGATCGATGTCAGCATCCCCCGCCGTGAATCGAAGACCGGCCGCGGCCATCGCGGGTTTGTCGTCACCGGCGATCCCGGGATGAGCTATGAAGAGGCCGCCCGCCGCCGCGACTTCACGATCAATGCGATTATGTACGACCCGCTGGCGGACGAGTACCTGGACCCTTACGGCGGACGCGACGACCTGCAGCGGCAGGTCATTCGGATCGTCGATCCCCGGACCTTCATTGAGGACAGCCTGCGGGTGTTGCGCGCCATGCAGTTCGCCTCGCGCTTCGAGTTCGGGATCGATTCGGAGACCGTCGAGTTGTGCCGGGGGATCGATCTTTCGGATTTGCCCGCCGAACGAATCTGGGCCGAGGTGGAGAAATGGTTGCTGCAATCGCGGCGTCCGGCGCTCGGTCTCCACGCCGCCCGGAGCCTCGGAATCGTCGAGAAACTCTGGCCCGAGCTGCACGCCCTGGCGGACGATCTTTTCGCTCACACGGCCGCGACCCTGGACGAAGCGAGGCAACTGCTCGGCGGGTTGCCGCGCCCCAGACAGGTGACGGTGATGTTGGCCGCGCTCTGCCACGACTTCGGCCTTCCGTTGACGACCGGTGACCAGCCGGCCGAGAGCTTTCTGGATCGGCTCAAAATTCATACTTTCAGCAACTACCACGTGCGGGGACAGGTGACGGCGCTGGTCCGGCATCGCTTCACCCCGCGACGCTGGTTCGAGGCGCAGGCCGCGGGTCAGCCCGTCACGGACGGCATGTTTCGGCGGCTGGCTTTGAAGGTCGAGCCGGAACTGCTCTATCGAGTCGAGCGGGCCGGTCGCCTGAGCCGCGCCGGAGCCGGCCGCGCGGAGGCCGAGGACTGGTTTATGACGAGGGTGCGCTCGCTCGGTATCGAACGGCGCGCGCCGGAACCGCTCCTCAAGGGCCGTCACGTTTTGGCGCTCGGTCTGCAACCGGGCCGATTGATCGGCGAGGTCATCTCTGCCGTCTATGAACTACAACTCGACGGGACGGTCTCGACCGAAGCGGAGGCGATCGCCGCCGCCCGCCGGTTCCTCGAGAGCCGCTTCCCGGGAAGCAGCGACGAAATTCAATAAACATCGCCATGACAGAACGCGAATCGATCGAGATCTCGGCCTCCGACGGCCAACGGCTGCGGGGCATCTACCGGCGGGCGCCGGATGACCGGCCGTCCCCCGCCGTGGTCTTTGCGCATGGGTTGGGATCGATCTGGAACGGAGAGAAGGCGGCCGCGCTGGAGGCTGAATGCTCGCGCCGCGGATGGGCCTTTGCGGCCTGCGATTTTCGCGGCCATGGCGAATCGGACGGCACCATGCTCGAACTGTGCGGATCGCGGCTGCTGGAGGATCTGGATCTCATCACTTCCACGGTCGTTGAACGCGCCCGGGGGCCGCTCTTTCTGGCCGGCTCGAGCATGGGCGGCTGGGCGGCCGCGTGGTTCGCCGCGAACCGGCCGGAACGCGTGGCCGCCTGCGCTTTGATCGCTCCGGCCTTTCGCCTCTTTGAATGCCGGCGGTTGCGCGAGGATGAGCGCGAAGCCTGGAAGCGCACCGGGCGTCATCGGCTGGTCAATCAATTCATCGACCTCGAACTCGGTTACGGCTTCGTGGCCGAAGCCGGGCGATTCGGTTTTGACTCGCTGGCCGCCGGATTCCGGGGCCCGGCGATCATCTTTCACGGGATGGCCGATCAGGAGGTGCCCTACTTGACCAGCCTCGAATTTATCTCGGCCTGCGCGGCGCCGGACCTCCAATTGCTGATGATCAAGGACGGCGACCATCGCCTGAACCGGGACCGGGAACTGCTCGCCCGCGCCGCCGGTGACTTTTTTGCCGCCCGCCGGATGTTGTTAGGAATTTGAGAATCAAACCGCGAAACACACGAAAGACGCGAAAGATTGATGATGGCGCGGGTTGCGCGGTTAATGAACCGATTTTAGGGGAGATCCGCCCCTGAAATTTTTTTCGGATCCCTAACTTTTGATAGGTGACCGACCGGTAGGTTACTGATAGAATACCGCCATGCGTCATAATAGCTCCTTGATAGTGGCAGGACTACTCTGTGGTTGCAGTCGGTAAAGCTTCCTGGCCGGAGGTCTATCTCGATCGATCCGGTCCGGTCGTTATTTCGGTCCTTCCCGTTTTTATGAATCGTTCAAGAAGGCTTGTCAATACTTTACTGTTGCCTTTACCCATCATTCGCCTTATAAGATCACAAGAATAAGATCACAAGAATAGTCAGGACGCAGGACTGGTGCAGTATTCCCTAAAGTGCCTTCATCGCAAGCAGTCCTGTCAGCATAAGCAATCAGAAAACCAGCTAAGGAGATTTCGTATGAGACATACGACCAGGTTTATGGCGTTGATCGTCCTATTGATCACTCCAGGTTCGATTGTCGCCTTGGGCCAGGCTTCCAGCTCGACGGCAGAACTTCGCGGGCAGGTGACTGATAATACAGGCGCGGTGATTCCAGGCGCGACGATTACAGTCACGGATGCGGCCAAGGGGGCCGGCCGGACGGCGACGACGGATAGCCAGGGAAATTACGTATTTATCGGGTTACTCCCCAGTACCTATAGCGTGAAGGTGGAGGCCAAGGGATTCGGGTCCAACACGACGAAGGTCGAATTGACCGTCGGTCAGCAGGCCAGCGTTCCCTTCAAACTGACTCCGGGCGACCTGGCGGCGCAGGTGACGGTCATCGCCGGCGCGGAGGTCGTTGAGACCGAGCGCACCGAACAGGCTTCGACCGTGGACGCCAAGCAGATCAACAGCCTGCCGATCAATCGGCGCAACTTTCTCGATTATGCCTTGCTGACCCCGGGCGTGGCGGATGCCGACAACATCGCCGACGCCTCGGATTTCCGCGTGGCCCAGACCCCGCAGAGCGGCCTCTCGTTCGGCGGCAATAACGGGCGCGGCAATTCGGTCTCGGTCGACGGCGCGGAGACCATCAGCGCGACCGGCGCGGTCCAGGCGACGATCAGCCAGGAGGCGGTGCAGGAGTTCCAGGTGGTGCGGAGCAGCTACAACGCGGAGTTCGGCTCGGCTTCGGGCGGTGTGGTCAACATCGTCTCCAAGTCGGGAGGAAACAAGTATCATGGGAGCGCTTTCGGGCTCTTCCGCGATGACGCCTTCGATGCCCGCAACTTCTTCGACTACAACCCCAACGGCAAATCGACCTTCAACCGCCAGCAGTACGGCGGATCGATCGGCGGGCCGATCAAGGCCGACAAGACCTTCTTTTTCGCCTCCGCCGAGCGGTTGAGCCAGCGGAAGACCTCCTTCGTCAACCTGCTGGCCGATCCGAACCTCTTCGGGGTGTCACAGGCCTCATCGGATGAGACGGTCAAATTTCAGTCGCGGCTCTTCGATCTGGTGGCCAACAGCCCGGACGCGACCGCGTCCGAGAAGGTCGATGCCGCGAGGCTGCGCGGCGCTCTGAGCACGAGCTCCTACGCCAACACGGTCAATCTCTATCGGAACTCGAGCGGGCAATTTCCCTTCGGCGAACGGCAGACCCAGTTCTCGACGCGCGTGGATCATAACTTCACCGATCGCAGCACCGGCTATCTGCGGTTCAACCTGACCGACGCCTTCTTTGAAAATCAGGCGGCGGGCGCCCTCTCGGCGGTCAGCCGCGGGCGAACCTTCGACGCCTTCGGCGGCGCCCTGGTCGCCTCACACAACTATCAGTTCAGCGGCACGACGTTCAACGAATTGAAACTGCAGTTCTCGCATACTCGCTCGGCCTTTATCCCGAACGACATGATCGGTCCCGAGTTCAACCTCGGAAATTACGGCAGTTTCAATCGCGACATCTTCCTGCCGTCGCGCAACATCGAGCGGCATATCGATATCAACGACAACATCACCAAGGCCAGCGGCCGCCACACCTACAAGTTCGGCGGGTCCATGTCCTTCCAGCAGTTGTCGGCGGATAACCAGACCTTTATCGGCGGCCGGTTCATCTTCGGTCAGGCGATTCCCTTCGGTGCGGTCACCACTCCTCCGGCTTCGCCGCTCAACGCCTCGGCGACTAATGTCATCGCTTTCATCAGAAGGACCGTGCCTGCGGCGCAGCAGGCGCAATATCTGGCGGTCTTCTCCACACCGATGACTGCGCTCCAGGCCTTCAATTTCGGCATTCCGACGATCTATCAACAGGGATTCGGGGATCCGATCGCGAAGGAATGGACCAATCGCTACGGGATCTATGCCCAGGATACCTGGAAGATCTACCCCAATCTGACGCTCAATTACGGATTGCGTTATGCGATCAACAACGAGCCGTTCTTCGTCCCGACCTCCAAGCGGGATCTTCAACCGCGCGCCGGGTTCTCGTGGGATCCGAAAGGCAACGGCAAGACGGTGATTCGAGGCGGAGCGGGCATCTTCACCGGCTTCCTCAACAATGCGGTGGCGAACGTGACGAGCGAACTTTCGGGTTATGACGATCCGACCGTGATCAACATCGTCCTGGCTACCGCCCTGACTGCGCCGACGACCGCGGCCGTGGTCTATGGGTCACTCTCGAACCGGGGGATTTTAGGCAGCCGGCCCATCACTCAGGCCGATATCGCGAGTCTCGGTCTGACGCCGGGCACGACCGGCCCGAACCGCGTCCGGTTCCGATTGGGTCCGAACTACCGCACTCCGACCACCTACCAGGCGAGCCTGGGGATTCAGCGCGAGATCGGCCGGGCTTTTTCGCTCGAAGTGTCGTACCTCTTCTCGCGCGGCATCTATCTCTCGCGCAATCGCGACATCAATCAGTTCCGGGCGACCGGGGCCCCCAATGCGCTGAATCCGCTCGGCGGCCCGACCTTCAACCTAGCGACCGATCGGCGCGATCCGCTGTTGGTTCAGGATAACGTCTATGAGAACACGGCCAACTCCTTCTACCATGGATTCACCGTGCAACTGCAGAGACGGTTGACCAACTACTTCAGCATCAACACGCACTACACGTTCGCCAAGTCGATCGACGAGGTGACCGATTACAACAGCGATTTTTCGGCGCAGAATCCGCTCAACCTGCGGGCCGACCGTTCGCTCTCCTCCTTCGATCAGCGCCATCGTTTTGTGGCGAGCGGCTCCCTGATCAGTCCGTTCAGAAGCAAAGCGATCAAAGATTGGAGCGTCTCTCCCATCTTCGTCGCCCAGAGCGGTCGTCCGTTCAACCTCCTGATGGGCGGAATCGATACCAACAACGACCTGCGTTCGAGCAGCGACCGGCCCGGCCTGGCGGGGCGCAACACCGGGATCGGCGAAGATTTCTACAGCTTCGATCTGCGGATGGCGCGCCGTCTCTTCGTCAAAGAGAGCCGGTACGTCGAAGTGACCTTTGAGGCCTTTAATCTGTTCAATCGGACCAACCTGCAAGGGATCAACAACCAGCTCGGAGGCGCGTGTCTGACTGCTCAAAACAATTTCGCTCCCTGCACTCTGCCGGGAACGACGCCGCTGACCAGTTACGACCTGCGCGGCAGCCGCGATCGCAGACCGACCGATCCGCTCGGATTCATCTCGGCCGGCGATTCGCGCCAGATGCAGTTCGGTCTCCGGTTGATGTGGTAGCACTCAAAAAAGTCTAGCGCAGTCTAGACCAGTCTGGCGAAGTCTGGCGAAGTCCGGGAGGCGGCCTTCGCCAGACTTTTCTGTTTCCGAAGACGCAAAACCGGATAATTTCGCGTCTTTCGCGTCTTTCGCGGTTTGAATCTCAAAATCGGAAGAGCTTACTTTCCAGCGATCAGGCGCCGGAAAATCCCTGGGAGGCCACGACGCTGGAATGGACAGAGGCGCCCCCGCTCGTTTATCGTGGTCCCTCGGAATATTCGACGCCGGGCGCGGCGAAAGACTTTTTAATGCAGACGGAACCTTGAAACAGTGTCGACCTTGACGACCAAAAAAACCGGCGAACCGCAGATCGATGACGGGAACAACCGGCTCGGCGGGCTGCGCGGCAACGGGGGCGGCGGCGATCGAGACCCGGAACCCGAGCGCACCCCGCCGCCCGAAGGATATCGTCTGGGAGTCTGGCTGACCCTGATCAGCGTGACCATGCTCTTTCTGGCCCTGACGAGCGCCTACGTCTTCAATGAGGCGCGGAACCATCCGATCATGATGCCGCAGGTGCTGTGGGTGAACACGGCCTTGATCCTGGTCAGCAGCGGGACCATCGAACTGGCCCGCCGCGCGCTCCGGCGCCGGCTGGAGCAACGGTTCAAGCTCTGGATCGGCGTGACCATGGCGCTCGGCTTCGGTTTTCTGGCCGGTCAGTTGATGGCCTGGCGGCAGTTGGTCGCCAACGGATTTTACCTCACCCGGAATTTTCATAGCGTTTACGCCTATCTCTTCACCGGGCTGCACGGCGCGCATCTGATGGGCGGACTGGCCGCGTTGGCCTACGTCATGCTGCGCGCGCAGGAGAAGTGGACGGCGGTTCGGCGGCGCGTCTCGGTCGATATGACTGCCCTCTACTGGCATTTTATCGACGGCTTGTGGATCTATCTCCTGATCTTGCTCTTCTTTTGGAAAGGAGGCGGGTCTTGATCGAATGGCTGGCCGCTGCCAGATCCGAAGCCGGCGAAGTTCAGAAGGATTTATCGGATTCAATCAATTCATATGTCGATCTCAGATCTTCCGACACTCAACGCAATCTTGAATAGTATCAGCGCGATCTTCCTGGCCACCGGCTATGTGTTCATTCGTCGGAAGAACACCGGGGCCCACCGATCTTGCATGATCAGCGCCTTTATCACCTCGACGCTGTTCTTGACTTCATACCTGATCTATCACTATCACCACGGCGCGACGACGTTTTCCGGGCAGGGCGCGGCGCGGTCGGTCTACCTGACCATCCTGCTGACCCATACCGTGCTGGCGGTGGTGATCGTGCCCATGATCTTCGTGACCTTTTCGCGGGCCTTCCGCGAGAGATTCGACCCGCACCGGAAGATCGCCCGCTGGACCCTGCCGCTCTGGTTCTATGTCTCGGTGACCGGAGTCGTGGTCTATCTGATGCTCTATCATCTCTATCCGTCATTGTGAGCCGGTCCTTTGAAAAGTAAGTTTCTTGAATTTCAAATTCAAGAGGACTTACTTTCCGGAGGAGGCCGTTTTCAGATTTCAGGAGACTTAACATTATGAGGTTCAGGAAGAAGGCACTGCTGATCACCACCTGTCTCTGTCTGGCGAGCCTCACCGCGCACGCTCAGGAGTTTCAGGTCAAGACCCACACCTTGAAGAACGGGATGAAGATCATCGTCGAGGAGGATCGCTCGATCCCGAACGTGGCGCTCTACATCTTCTACCGGATCGGTTCGCGTAACGAGCGTCCGGGGACGACCGGCTTGTCCCATTTCTTCGAGCATATGATGTTTAACGGCGCCAAGAAGTACGGCCCGAAACAGTTCGATCAGGTCATGGAGGCCGCCGGCGGGTCGAATAACGCCTATACGACCAGGGATGTCACGGTCTATCAGGACTGGTTCCCGAAATCGGTGCTGAGCCTGATCTTCGACCTGGAGGCCGACCGCATCCAGCATCTCAGTTTCGATCCGAAGATGATCGAGTCCGAACGCGGGGTGGTGGCTTCGGAGCGGAGAACCTCGGTGGACAACAACAATTTCGGGGTCCTCTTCGAGCAGCTCTGGGCCGACGCCTACACCGCCCACCCGTACCAGTGGCCGGTGGTGGGTTGGATGGTGGACATCGAGAACTGGAAGCTGGACGACCTCAAACGCCATTTCGAGATGGGCTACTCGCCGTCGAACGCGACGATGGTGGTGAGCGGCGACGTCAAGGCGGAGGAGATCTTTAAACTGGCCGAGAAGTTCATTGAACCGATCCCGTCGCACGCGCCGCCGCCGCCCGTGACCACGGTCGAACCGGAGCCGCTCGGCGAACATCGAGCCACGATCAAAAAGTTCGCTCAATTGCCGATCCTGGTGATGGGTTACCGGGTTCCGCAATCGAGCAACGCCGACTACTATCCGCTGCAGGTTTTGAGGACCATTCTCTTCTCCGGCCAGAGTTCGCGGCTCTATCAGCGCCTGGTCGATAAGGATGAGCTGGCGATCTTCATCGAGGGCGACGTGGAGTATGCCTTCGATCCGACGCTCTTCACCCTGATCGCGCAGCCCAAGGCCGACACTCAGCCGGACGCGCTCGAGCGCGCGATCTATGAAGAGTTCGATAAGATCGTCGCCAAGGGCGTGACCGACGAAGAGCTGGAGAAGGCCAAGAACATCCTGCTCGCCAATTTCTATCGCCAGATGAAGACCATCAACGGCAAGGCCAACGCGATCGGCAGTTACGAGGTCTTCTTCGGCGATTATCGCCAACTCTTCACGGCCGCCGGGGACTACGGCAAAGTGACCAGGGATGAGGTGCGGAGAGTCGCGCAGAAATATTTCACCGAGAAGAACCGCACCGTCGTCACCCTGATCCCCGAGAAACAGGAAGAGGAGAAACCGAAGGCGGCGAGCAGCCCCGAAAAGTAGCGCGCATTTATTGAGGATCCCTATGTTAAAGAAAGCTTTGATACTTGGGTTGGCCGTCTGGCTGACGATTTCGATCCCCGCTTCGATCAATGCCGATGAGAACGGATTGAAGCTGCCGGTCTATAAGAAGGCGAAGCTCGGCAACGGGCTGACCGTCCTGCTGATGGAGCGCCACGAGATTCCCCTGGTCAGTTTCAGTTTCATCATCAAGGCCGGATCGGTGGCCGATCCCGGCGGCAAAGAGGGGCTGGCCTCGCTGACGGCCGAGTTGTTGAGGAAGGGCACCAAGACCCGCAACTCCGACCAGATCTCGGCCGCGGTCGATTTTATCGGCGGACAGCTCTCGACCGAGGCGGAGGCCGATTACACCGAGGGCGGAGCCGAGTTCGTCAAGAAAGACCTGAACAAGGGCCTGGAACTGCTCTCCGATATCCTGCTCAATCCGATCTTTCCCCAGACCGAGGTCACCAAGCTCATCGAGCAGGAGATCGACGGCATCAAGGCCAATAAAGATCAGGTTCAGGACGTGATCGGGGACTATTTCGAATCTTATCTCTACGGGTCTCATCCTTACGGGCATCCGACCGCCGGCGACGAAAAGTCGCTGGCCGCCATCACCCGCGACGATATCGTCAAGTTCTATCAGACCTACTACACCCCGGCCAATACGATTCTGGCGGTCGCCGGAGATTTCGATTCGGCCGAGATGGAGAAACTGCTCGCGGACAAGATCGGCGGCTGGCCCGCGAAATCGGCGCCCGCCATCAACCTTCCGGATCCGGTTCCGGTCACCGGGCGGCGCCTCCTGTTGGTGGACAAACCCGACGCGACGCAGACCTATTACCGGATCGGGGGCCTGGGGATCGCGCGGACCAATCCGGACCGCGTCTACATCAACGTGGTCAATACGCTGTTCGGCGGTCGTTTCACCTCGATCCTCAATGACGCCCTCCGCGTCAATTCGGGGCTGACCTACGGCGCGCGCTCGTTCTTCGATCCGCGCAAAGGGCGCGGTCCGTTCGCGATCTCGACCTTCACCCGCAACGAGACGACGGAGAAGGCGATCGACCTGACGTTGGAGCTGCTCAAACGCATCCACGAGAAGGGCGTCACCGAGGCCGAGCTGAAATCGGCCAAGAACTACATCAAGGGTCAGTTTCCGCCCCAGATCGAGACCAGCGACCAACTGGCCGCCCTCGTGGCGCAACTGGAGTACTACGGGCTGGATGAACGCGACATCAACGACCTCTACGCGAAGATCGATGCCATGACCATGGCCGATGCGCAGCGCGTGATCAAACAGTATTTTCCGCAGGAGAACCTGGTCTTCGTGCTGGTCGGCAAGGCGAGCGAGATCGAAGGAGTCGCCAAAAAGTACGCGCCGAAGATCGAGACCAAATCGATCAACGATCCGGGATTTTAAAGAAGTCTAGACTTCGTAGTCGGTCCGAACGTGGGCCACGATCTGGTTTCGCACCTTCTCGATCAGTTCCGGCAGATTTTCCGTGGTGGTTCCCCGGGTTTCGACCGGAGGCAGCACCTGCAGGTGGATCTCTCCCGGATAGCAGGCCGTGACGCCCCTCCTGATCACCAACCGGCTGTCGTTGATGACGACCGGGGCGATCGGCACCCCTCCCTCGAGCGCCATGATAAAGACGCCCTTTTTGAACTTGCCGACGCGTCCGTCGAAACTGCGGGTGCCTTCCGGGAAGGCCATCAGGCTGTGGCCGCGCCGTAACTCGTCGGCCCCGCGCCGCAGACTCTCCATCGCTTGAATTCCATTGCTGCGGTCGATCGGGACCATGTGGGCCAGCGGAAAGCCCTGTTTGAAGAGCGGAATCTTCAAGAGCTCCTTTTTGGCGATCGCGCCGACGTTATGGCCCAGGTAGGTGAAGAGCAGCGGCGGGTCGAGCGCGCTCTGGTGATTGGCGGCAAAGAGATAGGTCCGGCCGCGATCCAGATTTTCCAGCCCGGTCACGTGAACGCGGGCGCCGACCGCCCGCATATAGATCCGGCAGGCCCCTTTGACGAAGGGGAAGATGAAGTCTTCGATGCCCAGGGTGATTCGGAGGAGATGGCCGATGGAGATGACGGGAACGCCGACGAAGAACATGAGCAGTCCGGCGACGACGATCGTCCAATAGTAGCGCAGGCGGGCCGTGAGTCCCGGCGTCATGGCTGGCGGTTTCCCAATGGGATCGTCGTCGTCTGCTGACATCGAACCTCGTCAGATGATGGTTCCGTCGGTGATGGTCGCGCCTTTCGGGATGATCACGATCCCTTCGCGGATGAAATAGTTACCCCCGTCGTGATATTCGAGCGCGGCCTCGTTGAGGATCTGGACATTCGATCCGATCCGCACATTCTTATCGATAATTGCATTGTGGATCATAGTGTTTTCGCCGATCCCGATCCAGGGCAGACCGTCTTTGCGGTCGTCCGCCAGTTCCTGCAGGGTTTGATAATAGTCGGCTCCCATGACCAGCGTATTTTCGAGCCGCGAATGGCTCTCGATCCGCGAACGAATGCCGATCACGCAATGATTGATCGAGACGCGGTTGAGGATGCAGCCCTCGGAGATCAATGAATTTTTGATCTCGCAATCGACGAACTTGGTGCTCGGCAGGTACCGGGGGCGGGTGAAGATCGGGGCGTCGGCGTTGAACAGGTTGAATTTGGGCATAATCGACGCCATATCGAGATTGGCGTAATAGAACGAGCTGATGGTCCCGATATCTTCCCAGTAACCGTCGAAGAGGTAGGCCGCCACATTATAATTTTGAATCGCGGTCGGGATGACTTCATGGCCGAAATCGGTATGATGTGTATTCTTGAGAATCTCGCGCAGCACCTCGAATTTGAAGAGGTAGACCCCCATCGAGGCGATATAGGGTTTGATCCGGGCCTCTTCCTCGTTCAGCCCCAGTTTCGAGGTGTCGACTCGCATCTGCGGCAACTGGCTGGCCGGAGGTTTCTCCAGGAACTCGGTGATGCGCCCCTCGCCGTTGGTCTTGAGCAGGCCGAAGCCGGTGGCTCGCGACTCGTCGGTCGGGACGACCGAGACCGTCACATCGGCATCGCGTTCGATGTGATAGTCGAGAAATTTCTGATAGTCCATCTGGTAGAGATGGTCGCCGGAGAGGATCAGGACATATTTCGGATTAAAATCGTCGATGTGCATCATGACCTGCCGGACGGCGTCGGCCGTGCCCTGAAACCAGTTTCTGTTCTCAGGGGTCTGTTCCGCCGCCAGAATCTCCACGAAGCCGTCCGAGAACCGGCTGAAGCGATAAGTCCGCGCGATATGGCGATTGAGCGAAGCCGAGTTGAACTGGGTCAGCACATAGATGTAATGCAAGCCGGAATTAATGCAATTGGAGACGGTGATGTCGATCAAACGTAATTTGCCGCCGAGCGGGACTGCCGGTTTGGACCGGGTTTGGGTCAGCGGGAAGAGACGGGCCCCTTGACCGCCTCCGAGAATGAGAGTTAGGACTTGTTTGCTCATGCGGACTCCTTAAATAAGATTTCAAAAAATAGCCATGCTCTATCGTGCTGGTTACGATCGATCTAACAACATTAAAGTAGCCGAACTGGTTATTGCGATCTTGTGAGACCTGTTCTGTGATTCGGGAAACGCTAGCCAGATGCACCCAGCTCAAGTGCAAGAATTGAGCCATGCCGGAGTGGCGGCTGAGCATAAGAGAGCAAACGAGGTTTTTCAAGAGACAGGGAGCGCAAGAATGTTATCAATTTCATCCGCCGTCGCGGTCGCACTGAATCGCCGGGATCCGATCGTCGCCCTCGAATCGACGGTCATTGCCCATGGTCTGCCGGCCCCTCATAATCTCGAAACGGCTCGCGCCTGCGAGGCGGCGGTCGCCGTCTCGGGTGCGCTTCCGGCGACCCTGGGGATCGTCGCCGGTCGGCCCGTGGTCGGGCTCAGCGCCGAGCAGATGGTCGAGATTGCGAGCCGGGGCGAAGTTGAAAAAGTAAATCTCTCCAATTTAGCCCATGTGCTGGCCAGAAGGAAATGGGGGGCCACGACGGTGGCCTCCAGCCTGCATCTGGCCCGGATGGCCGGGATCGAAGTCTTCGCGACCGGCGGCATCGGCGGAGTCCACCGCGGCGCGAACGAAAGTTTCGATCTGTCCGCCGACCTGACCGCGCTCGGGCGCTATCCGGCGATCGTGGTCTGTGCCGGGGCGAAATCGATTCTCGATCTGCCCAAGACCCTGGAAGTATTGGAGACTCTGGGGGTGCCGGTGATCGGGTACCGGACCGATGAGTTGCCGGCCTTCTATTCGTCCGCGAGCGGGCTCAAATTGGAGCTGCGGGCCGATGAGCCGGGCGAAGTGGCCGCGCTGGCGCGGGCGCATTGGGCGGCCGGGTTCTCATCGGCGCTGCTCGTCGTCAATCCGGTGCCGGTCGAGGCCGAAGTGCCGGCCGGCGAGATTCAATCGATCATCGACGAGGCCCTGGCGGCGGCGGCCGAACAGCGAATCAGCGGGCGGGCCGTGACCCCCTTCCTGCTGGCGCGCATTGCGGAGCGGACCGGGGGCCGGGCGCTGTCGGCCAACATCGCCCTGCTCCGGCATAATGCGGGTCTGGCCGGATCGATCGCGGTCGCGCTCTCAATCAATTCTTAACCGCGAAAGACGCGAAAGACGCGAAAAATGGCCGATTTCGCGTGCTTCGCGGTTGATCATCAATCGCAGGAGATCTATGAATCTGAACGATATTCGCAAGTTGTTCAATTACACCGAGTGGGCCAATCACCTGGTCTTGACGGCGGCGGAAAATTTGACTGAAGATCAGCGGCGTCACGACTTCAAGATCAGCTACGGGTCGATTCAGGGGACGTTGTTGCATATGGCTGGAGCCGAGTGGGTCTGGCTGGAGCGCTGGCAC
>DATEFT010000100.1:0-4777 GCA_035280505.1 Blastocatellia bacterium
ACGCCGAAGATCCCCTTCCCGGAGACGATGTTGTCCAGATCCACGGTCGGCACGTCTTTACCGATGTAACGGTACTCGGCCGGAGTTTTGAACTTCAGATCCTCTTTCTTGGGCAGCTCCAGCCTGGCGGCCAGCGGAGCCAGTTCTCCGTAGCCCAGTTCGCCCTTGCCGCCGGTGTGGACCACCCGGTGATTCTGCGCCTTGCACTCGGAGACCGGAACGCCCCACTTCTCGGCGGCGGCCCGTTCCAGCATCATGCGGGCGCTCGCCCCGGCTTCGCGCATGGTGTCGTAAAAATCGCGAATCGAGCATGAACCGTCCGTATTCTGCGAGCCATATTTGGTATTGCCGAGGGCCTGCTCGATCCGGACCCGCGTCCAGTCGGCGTCCAGCTCATCCGCCAGGACGGTCGGCAGGACGCTGCGGATGCCGGTCCCCATCTCCGAACGATGCGCCACGATGATCACCGTGCCGTCGGGCTCCAGCCCCAGATAGACGTTCGGGTTCCAGGCCGCTCGCTCGGCATCGGTGGCCGCCCAGGCCTCCGGTGAGAACATGTCCGAGGGCAGGAGCCGGGCGCCCAGCACCAGCGCCCCGGCCGAAAAGAGCCCTCCCAAAAAACCACGACGACTGACCAGTTCGATTCGATTCATAGCTTCCCTCCCTTGGCGTTCTTGCCGCTCTCGGTTCCGGCCCCCGGCGTCTGGGCGGAGGGTTGGGTCACGGTCTTGTCGGCGGGCTTCGCCGCCGGTTTGGCGGCCGGTTTCGCCGCCGCCACCTTGATCGCCTCCCGGATCCGCTGGTAGGTGCCGCACCGGCAGATGTTGCCCCGCATGGCCGCATCGATCTCGGCATCGTTCGGCTTGGACTTCTGTTTCAACAGGGCGGCCGCCTGCATGATCTGGCCGGTCTGGCAATAACCGCATTGCGGCGCGTTGACCTGTTTCCAGGCCTGCTGGACCGGATGCTCGGCCGTCGGGTGCAAGCCCTCGATGGTCACGATCTCTTTGTTGGCCGCGCTCTGCATGGGTGTCTGACAACTGCGAGCCGCCGCGCCGTTCACATGGACCGTGCAGGCGCCGCACAATCCCTGGCCGCAGCCGTACTTGGTTCCGGTCAATTCGAGTTCGTCACGGAGAAACCACAACAGCGGCATCTCCGGATCCCCATCGAACTGGCGGCTGACGCCGTTCACTTTCAGTCGGATCATTTTGTTCTCTCCTTGAATCAGATGGAGCTTATTGTACGTCTCCAGAGGTTTCGAGATCTACCTCGATTTCGTATTCTCCTATTCTACCCCCGATTGGAATTGTCACCCAGCTTACACAACTGATATATCACCTATTGACAGGGGTCTAAGGTTGGTCGATAATTCGCCGCGAATAAGCATTAAAAGGCAAAATTGCAGCAAATTTGCAGAAATTTGTCGTTTGGATTCGGTGTCACGATAGTTCAAAACTGGGTTCCCCCCGAATTTACTAGAACGTTTGAGGTCATGAAGCGGTAGCCGGTCGTCTGCTATCGGTTCGTCTCATGGCCCGAATGGTCCTGCCGATTTCAAGGAGTTCCGACACCAGGCCCCAAGGAGGAAAATATGGCTGTCTCCCGGAGAGATTTTCTGAAAGTCGCCACGGTTGGCGGCGTGGGAGCGCTCGCTTTCGGATTCGATCTCGCCCCGGCCTATGCCGCGGTGCGTGAATTGAAGATCGCGCGCACCACCGAAACCCGCTCGACCTGCCCTTACTGCGCGGTCAGTTGCGGAGTGATCATCCACACGCTCGGCGACCGGGCCAAGAACGTCACCGGCACCACGGTGGTCCACGTCGAGGGCGATCCCGATCATCCGATCAATCGCGGCACCCTCTGCCCGAAAGGCATCTCGCTCAAACACGACATCGTCAACAATTCGCGTTTGACCAAGCCGCTCTATCGCGCGCCCGGTTCCGACCAGTGGGAGGAGAAGAGTTGGGACTGGATGTTCGACAACATCGCGCAGCGGATGAAGAAGACGCGGGACGCCACGTTCAAGGAGAAGAACGACGCGGGCCAGACGGTCAACCAGTGCCCGGGACTGGCCATGGTCGGCGGCTGCACCGACAACAACGAGGTCAACTACCTGCTCGTCAAATGGCTGCGCTCGCTGGGGGTCGTGCATACCGACAACCAGGCTCGGCTTTGACATGGCCCCACGGTGTCCAGTTTGGGCGCCACCTTCGGTCGCGGGGCCATGACCAATGGCTGGGTCGATATCCGGAACGCCGACACCATCCTGGTGATGGGCGGCAATCCGGCCGAGAATCATCCGTGCGGCTTCAAATGGGCTCTCGAAGCCAAGAAGACGCGCAACGCGAAGATCATCTGCGTGGATCCGCGGTTCCATCGAACCGCCGCGGTCTCCGATCTCTATGTGCCGCTGCGGTCGGGCACCGACATCGCGTTCCTGGCGGGCATCATCAACTTTCTGCTCTCCACCGACCGCATTCAGAAAGAGTACGTCACCCACTACACCAACGCGCCGTTTCTGATCAAGGAGGGCTTCCAGATGCCCGGCGACAACGAGGGGCTCTTCTCGGGTTTCGATACCGAGAAACGCGCCTACGATAAATCGTCGTGGGGCTACGACGTGGGGCCGGACGGATACGCCAAGATCGATCTGACCTTGCAGGATCCGCGCTGCGTCTACCAGTTGATGAAGAAGCACTATTCGCGCTACACGCCGGAGATGGTCGCCAACATCTGCGGTTGCACGAAGGAGCAGTTCCAGAAAGCGGCGGAGATCATCAGCACGACCCACGTCCCGAACAAGGCGGGGACGCTGATGTACGCCCTCGGCTGGACGCATCATTCGTCGGCGGTCCAGAACATCCGGGCGGCGGCGACCCTGCAGTTGCTGCTGGGCAACATCGGGATGGCGGGCGGCGGCGTCAACGCGCTCCGCGGCCATTCCAATATTCAGGGCGCGACCGACATGAACCAGACCCACACCCTGCCGGGTTATCTGAAGATGCCGCGCCCCGAGCACCAGACGCTCAAGGACTACCTGGCGGCCACCACGCCGAAGAAACTGCGGCCGAACTCCATGAACTACTGGGAGAATACCGACAAGTTCATGGTCTCGATGCTCAAGGCCTTCTTCGGCAATGCGGCGACGCCCGAGAACGAGTTCGCCTACTCCTGGCTGCCCAAGATGGACCGCGACTACTCGTGGGCCTACATCTACGACAACGCCTATCGCGGCATCGTCAAGGGCCTGGTCACCTTCGGCATGAACCCGGTCGGCAACGGACCGAATTCGAAGAAGATGGTGCAGGCGCTGGCCAAGCTCGACTGGATGGTGGTGGTCGAGAACTTCGAGACCGAATCGGCCCGATTCTGGAAGGCTCCGGCCGAATACGGAGGGCCGCCGGTCGGCGACATCAAGACCGAGGTCTTCATGCTCCCGGCCGCCAACTTCGCGGAGAAGGACGGCACCTTCACCAACTCCGCGCGCTGGCTGCAGTGGAAATGGAAAGCGGTCGACCCGCCGGGCGAGGCCAAACCTGATCAGGAGATCATCGGCCGCCTGGTCCTGAAATTGAAGGAGCTCTACGCCAAGGAGGGCGGAGTCTTCAGCGATCCCGTGCTCAAGATGGCGTGGGCCTATACCAACCCGGCCAATCCGAACATGGAAGAGGTCGCCAGGGAGATCAACGGTAAAGTCATCGAGGACTTCACCGACGAGAAGACCGGCACCGAGTACAAGAAGGGCCAGCAGGTGCCCGGCTACGGAGTCCTGCGGGCCGACGGCAAGACGCTCAGCGGCAACTGGCTCCATTCCGGCTGTTTCACCGAGGCCGGAAACATGGCGCAACGGCGCAATCCGGTCGATACCAACGGGTTCGGAGCCTATCACAACTGGGGCTTCAACTGGCCCTCCAATCGCCGCATCCTCTACAACCGGGCGGGGGCGGACCTCGCCGGCAAGCCCTGGGATCCCAAACGGGTCTCCCTGCAATGGAACGGCGAGCGCTGGGTCGGCGACGTGCCCGACTACAAAGCGGAATACAAACCGGAAGACATGATGGGGCCGTTCATCATGAACCCCGAAGGCGTCGGGAAGCTCTTCGCCGTCGAGATGAACGAGGGGCCGTTCCCGGAGCATTACGAGGCTTACGAATCGCCGATCGACAACCCGCTCCATCCGAAGGTCAGCTCGAACCCGGTCACCAAGATCTTCAAGACGGACCTGGACGTGTACGGCACGCGGAAGGACTTTCCGATCGTCTGCACGACCTATCGGCTGACCGAGCATTTCCATTACTGGACGCAACACCAGCACATCCTCCAGCACTTGCAGTCCGAGTTCTTCGTCGAGATCCCCGAGGGTCTGGCGACGGAGAAAGGCATCAAGAACGGCGACACGGTCAAGGTGACCTCGGCGCGGGGTTCGATCCAGGGCAAGGCCATGGTCACCAAGCGCCTGCGCCCGCTCAAGGTCGGCGGCGAGATCATCTGGCAGATCGGGTTCCCGATCCACTGGGGCTATGCCGGAAAGACGGCCGGGCCGCTGGCCAATACGCTGACGCCGACGGCGCTCGATCCCAATTCATCGACGCCGGAGTACAAGGCCTTTCAGGTCAAGCTGGAGAAGGCTTAAAGAAAGGAGATGAAAGATCATGCCCAGTAACATGGAGATCGTCAAAATTTCCGCCAGTCCTTCTCCCTCCACCGGGGTGCGCTCGGCGCCGCAGGTGGTCAAACTGATCGACACCACGACCTGCATCGGCTGCAAAGCCTG
>DATEFT010000101.1:0-2156 GCA_035280505.1 Blastocatellia bacterium
TTCTCAAAATAGATATCGATTCCCTGCGGGCAGGCCTTCTTCAAAGACTCTCGCAGCTTTCCCTGTTTGTAATTGATTGCCGCATCGAAGCCTAGTTCTTCGGTGATCCACCGGCATTTCTCTTCGCTTCCGGCCAGCCCCACGACGCGGCAGCCCTTGATCTTGCCGATTTGACCGACGATCGATCCGACGGCTCCGGCGGCGGCCGAGACGACCAGCGTCTCGCCGGCCTGGGGATGGGCAATGTCCAGGAGGCCGAAATAAGCGGTCAGGCCGATGGCTCCAAACAGACCCAGATAAGCGGTCAAGGGAATCGCCGGATTGTTCGGGAGTTTGGTCAGACCCTTGCCGTCAACGACCGCGTATTCCTGCCAGCCGAGAAACCCCTGGACGTGATCACCGGGTTGAAAATTCGGGTGGCGCGACTCTTCGACGACGCTGATCGTCCCGCCCAGCATGACCGCTCCGAGCGGGATCGGCGCCATATAGGATCCTTCTTCCCTGACCCATCCCCGGTTGGCCGGGTCCAGCGAAAGATACAGATTGCGAATGAGCACCTGATTGTCGCCCGGCGGCGGAACCGGTTCCTCCATCCATTTGAAGTCGGACTCCTTGATCATTCCGACCGGCCGCGCGGCCAGACGCCATTGATGATTTATTCTGTCGGGCATTACCCTATTCTCCTTCCGGATTATTGAGAACTTCCTGCACCGGGCGAAAACTGCGGCGGTGGATCGGGAGCGGCCCCAATTCGCGTAGCGCCCGGAAATGTGCTGGTGTCGGATAGCCTTTATGCGAAGCGAAACCGTAACCGGGAAAGGCCCGGTCGAACTCGATCATCATGGCATCGCGCGTGGTCTTGGCGATGATCGAGGCCGCGGCGATGGAGGCCGAGAGTTGATCACCGCGGACGATGCCGCGCTGCGCGATCGAACATTGGGGAATCGTGCGCGCATCGACCAGAATAAAATGGGGCTGGACCTGCAGGCTCTCGACTGCGCGGCGCATGGCCAGCAGTCCCGCGTGATAGATGTTGATGGTATCGATCTCCTCGACCTCGGCCGTCCCGACCGCCCAGGCGATCGCCTCACGCTGAATCCTCTCCGCCAGCCGGCTGCGCGTCTCTTCATCGAGTTTCTTCGAATCATCCAGCTCCGAAAGCCGATAATCGCGGGGGAGCACCACGGCTCCGGCGACGACCGGACCCGCCATGGGCCCGATTCCCGCCTCGTCCACGCCCGCAATCGACTCGAAGCCCTGTTCCCACAGCTCGCGCTCGAATTGGAGCAGTTGCCGCAACCGCTGCTCTTCGGCGAGATCCCTCTGTTGGCGGGCGCGAAATTGGGCCGCCAGATTCCGGACGCCGCGCCGCGCATCGAGGTCCAAGGCTTTCAGCCACTCGGCCGGGAGCGGATCTCGTTCAGCCAGAAGTGATCTTCTCAAGTCAGAGACTGACAGTTGCAACAAATCCTCAATTGATCGCATTAAAATCTGCTTTACTTTCGGAATCGTAGAATTAAATTGAGGGAAAGATTATAGCTGGAAGTTGCTAAAGACAAAGTAATGTTGCGCGCACTCGGCGGAATAAAATTTCGGCTGCGGATGATATAAGATTGACGGGATTTGAAAAGCCCGAATCACGGCTTTCGTCAAGGGAGGCAAGCGATGTACTTAAAAATCAAAGAAGACGTCAACGGCAGCGAGATCACTGACGAGAAAGTGTACCTCAACCGCCGCAATTTTATTCGGGGCGCGGTTCTGGCCACCACCAGTGTCGCGACCGGGCTGCTCTATCGCAAACTGGCGATCCCCAGCCGGGAGAAGCCCGCGATCGATTTGACGAAATCGAAGGCGAGCGGCAGCTACCTGACGCCGGAAGGTGATCCGGCCACCGCTTACGACGATATCACGAACTACAATAATTTCTATGAGTTCACGACCTCCAAGCCGGACGTGGCTGAAGAGGCCAAATCCTTCGTTTCGCGTCCCTGGACGATCGACGTCGGCGGACTCGCCCACAAGCCCCGGAAGTTCGATCTCGACGACCTGCTCAAGATCGCTCCCCTGGAGGATCGAGTCTATCGCATGCGCTGCGTCGAAGGCTGGTCGATGGTGATTCCCTGGCTCGGATTCAGCCTCGCCAAATTGCTTGAACA
>DATEFT010000102.1:0-4402 GCA_035280505.1 Blastocatellia bacterium
TCGTTACTGGTACCGTCAGGCCGGCAAATCTTTTCCGACGGGCCAGTCTCTCGATCAGGAATGGGAGCACCTGACCGACGATTTTCTCGCTTCCTGATCTAGTCGATTGATCCAGCCGATTCTAGGTATTCTGGAAAGTAAGTTCTTGGAATTTGAGATTCAAACCGCGAAACACGCGAAGTACACGAAAGCCAGATAATTTCGTGTATTTCGCGTGTTTCGCGGTTTTGAAGTTTCGCGGCGGTCTGGAGATGGGCCGGACTAGCCCAGAACTTCTTTGACCCGGGCGCCGATCTCGGCCGGGCTCTTCACCACGTGGATGCCGGCGGCGGACATGGCCGCCATCTTTTCGGAGGCGGTGCCTTTGCCGCCCGAGATGATGGCTCCGGCATGGCCCATCCGGCGTCCCGGCGGCGCGGTCTGGCCGCAGATGAATCCGACGACCGGCTTCTTCACCTCGCGTTTGATATATTCGGCCGCCTCTTCTTCGGCGGATCCGCCGATCTCGCCGATCATGACGATGGCGTCGGTATCGGGATCATGATTGAAGATCTCGATCGCGTCGCGTTGAGTAGTGCCGATGATCGGATCGCCGCCGATCCCGATGCAGGTCGATTGGCCGATCCCCAACGAGGTCAGTTGTCCGACGGCCTCGTAGGTCAGGGTCCCGCTGCGTGAGACGACGCCCACCCGCCCTTCGAGATGGATCCGGGCCGGCATGATCCCGACCTTGCATTTGCCGGGAGAGATCACTCCCGGGCAGTTCGGGCCGATCAAGCGGACCCCGTGCGACTTGGCGAAGTGGTAGGCCTTGACCATGTCGAGGGCCGGAATCCCTTCGGTGATACAGACGATCAACGCCACGCCCGCCTCCGCCGCCTCCATGATCGCGTCGGCCGCAAAGGCCGGCGGCACATAGATCACCGAGACATTGGCGCCGGTCCGGGCGACTCCTTCCGCGACCGTATTGAAGACCGGGAACCCCTCGTGAGTGCTGCCGCCCTTGCCGGG
Organism: Blastocatellia bacterium; assembly: GCA_035280505.1. Classification (GTDB taxonomy): domain Bacteria; phylum Acidobacteriota; class Blastocatellia; order RBC074; family RBC074; genus JAKEHZ01. Next base: position 1,012 of record DATEFT010000102.1, read on the forward strand.
CGTGACTCCCCCCACAATCTGGGTGCCGTAATCGCGCATCTGCAGGGCATGAAAAGTCCCCTCCTTTCCGGTCAGACCTTGGACCAGGAGCCGGGTATTTTTGTCGACGAGAACGCTCAAACTTCCTCCTTCACAGCCGATCGAGAGCCGAGTCTGCTGATCAACTGATTGAAAAATATACTAACAACCGAATCGACAGCATAATTCAAAAGCCCCGGGAGCGGTAGCTCTCCGCTCCTTCGCTCCGCGGCCGGGTGAATTTTTTCTCTTGCCAGCGGCCACCCGGTGTGGTAAGTAAGTACATACTTACTTACTGGGAAATCAGGAAGACGAACTGAAGACGAACTGAAGACGAACTGAAGACGAACTAAAGATGATCAAAGATAAAAATCTGCGTGCCGGAGTGATGAGCCGGGAGCGTCAGAAAGATGAGCCGCCAGACATGAAACCGAAGAGAAGGCCCGGAGTGGGAGCGGTGCGTTCCGCCTCGCGGATGGCCGCCGAAGATCGGCGGCAGCAGATCCTGGATGTCGCCGTGAGGCTCTTCTCGCAGAAGGGATTCCGCGGGACGACGACCAAGGAGATCGCGCTCGCGGCCGGAGTCAATGAGGCGATCATCTATCGCCATTTCGCGACCAAGAGCGATCTCTATGCCGCGATCATCGACCAGAAGGCGGGGACGGCGGAGATCGCCGGGTTGCAGAGCGCGCTCGAGGAAGCGATGAAGGCGAAAGACGACCGGCAGGTCTTCGAGACGATGGCGTTTCGCGTGCTCGAATTTCATGAGTGTGACGATACGGCCCTGCGGCTGCTGTTCTACAGCGCCCTCGAAGGTCATGAGCTGGCGGAGATGATCTTTCGGAATCACATTCTCAAGACTCATCGCCGCCTGGCCGACTATCTCAAGCAGCGGATCGCCGACGGCGCCTTTCGCCGGGTCGATCCGATGACGGCGGTGCGGGCTTTTATGGGGATGGTGACCAATCAGGTGATGCATAAGAAGTTCTATCGCGGCAGTAGCGACGAACTGTTGAAGATCACGAATCGTCAGGCGGCCGAGAGATTCACGGATCTCTTTCTGGCCTCGCTGACCAATCACCGTTATTGAGGCAGATCAGAGAGGAGACTTCACGGGTGAAACAGGAGATGTCATTAAAAGGAGCGAGGCAACCGAACCCGGCTCAGAGCCGACGGCGGCCGGTATTCTGGATTTTCATCGCGATTCTGGTTCTGGTCGGAGCCCTGGTGGCCTTCAATCGCTCCCGGCAGTCGATGGCCCCGGCCGGGGCCAATGCGGTTCAGGGTCCGGCGGCGAGCCCGTCGCCGGCCGCGCCGGTCGAGGCCGCGACCGCGGCGGCGATCACGCGCGGATTGTCGCGCGGGGTCGAGGTCGTCGGATCGCTCATGGCCGACGAAGAGGTGGTCGTGTCGGCCCAGGCCGCGGGCGAATTGGCGGTCTTGAATGTGGACTTCGGCAGTTTCGTCAAACAGGGGCAGGTTCTGGCTCAGATCGATCAGCGCGATGCCAGGCTGAAGGTCGAGCAGGCCGAGGCCGCGCTCAAGCAGACGCTGGCCCGGCTGGGCATGCGCGAGGGGGAACGCTTCGATCCGTCGCAGGCCGCCGACGTCAAAGTCGTCAAAGCGGCGCTCGATTGGGCGAAGCTGGACCTGGAGCGATCGACGAAGCTGGTGGAGAACGGCGACGTCGCGCGGGCGGAGTACGATCAGCGGCTGATCAATTACACCTCGGCGCAGGCCCGCTATCAGGCGGCGCTCGATTCGGTCAACCAGCAACTGGCGCTGGTCGAGCAGCAGCGGTCGGCCCTGGCGCTGGCCCGGAAGGCCGTCGTCGACACCGTGGTCGTCGCTCCGATCAGCGGCGCGGTCAAAGAGAAACAGGCGTCGCGCGGCACCTATCTGCCGGTCAACGGGAAGATCGTGACCCTGGTTAAGATCGACCCCCTGCGGCTGCGGGCGGACATCCCCGAGTATGCCGCGGCCGCCGTGCGCAGCGGCCAGACCATGACCCTCGCGGTCGAATCTTTCCCGGGCCGGACCTTCAACGGGCGAGTCGTCCGGATCGGCCCGGCGCTCAACGAACAGACGCGCGCCCTGACGGTCGAGGCCGAGGTGCGCAACCCGGGCTATCTGCTGCGCCCGGGCATGTTCGCCAAATCCCGCCTCATTACGGCGCAGGCCGCTCCGGCCGTCATGGTCCCGCAACGCGCGGTCGTCAGCGTCGCCGGGTTGAACAAGGTCTTCGTCATCGAGAACGGCAAGGCCGTCGAACGAATCGTCAAGACCGGCGCCGCCGATGGAGATCTGGTCGAGATCGCCGAAGGCGTCAAGGAAGCCGAGGTCGTCGCGGTCAGCAATCTCGATAAATTGCAGACCGGCACCCTCATCGCCGGAAGGAAATAGAAGATTTGAGAGACGAGAATCGAACCGCGAAAGACGCGAATTTCGCGGTTTAAATCTCGAGTTTTAGTGAGGGGGAGAGATGCAAAAGCTCGCTGAAATCTGTGTTCGCCGCCCGGTCTTCGCCACGATGCTGATCATGACGCTCGTCGTCCTCGGCATCTTTTCCTACAACCGGCTGACCGTGGAACGATTCCCGCGCGTGGAGTTCCCGACCATCACCGTGACGACCCGCTTGCCGGGGGCCGCCCCGCAGGAGATCGAGACCGAAGTGACGGACAAGATCGAGGAGGCGGTCAATACGATCAGCGGCATCGAGGAACTGCGTTCCACCTCGTCGGAGGGCGTCTCGCTGGTCTTCGTGACGTTCGTGCTCGAGCGGGATCTGGATGTCGCCGCCCAGGATGTGCGCGACAAGATCAATACCGTGCTCCCGCTGTTGCCGCAGACGATCGACCAGCCGACGGTCGAGAAGCTGGATCCCGATTCGGCGCCGATCATGACCCTCTCGGTCGCCTCGAACCGTTCGATTCGGGAGATCACCGAATATTCAGACAAGGTGCTGCGCCGGCAGATCGAATCGGTCGACGGCGTGGGCCAGGTGCAACTGATCGGCGGCCGCAAACGCCAGATCAACGTCAAACTGGACGGCGACAAGCTGCGGGCCTACAACCTGACCGTCGTCCAGGTCGCGCGCGCGCTGCAGGCCCAGAACCTGGAGGTGCCGGGCGGAAGAATCGAGCAGACCGATCGGACCTTGACCCTGCGGACCCTCGGACGGCTGCAGAGTTCCGCCGATTTCAACCACCTGATCGTCGCCAACCGCGACGGCTACCCGATCAAGATTTCAGATCTCGGTCACACCGAGGATGGGGAAGAGGAGGAGCTTTCGGCCGGGCGCTACAACGACACGCCGGCGCTGCTGCTCCAGATTCGCCGCCAATCGGGCACCAACACGGTCGACGTGATCAAT
>DATEFT010000103.1:0-9791 GCA_035280505.1 Blastocatellia bacterium
GCGGTCGGCTGGATGGAAGACGAATTCAAAGCGCTCGGCGTGCCGTTCGAGAAACGCGGCGCGCTCAGCGACGAGTACCTCGCCGCCTTCAAGGCGCTCTGGACGCAGGACCGGCCGTCATTTCAGGGCAGGTATGTGCAGTTCGAGAAGATAGTCTTCGATCCGAAACCGGTCCAGAAGCCGCATCCTCCGATCTGGATCGGCGGCAACAGCCGGCAGGCCATGCGCCGCGCCGTGATTCACGGCGACGCCTGGCACCCGACGCGAGCGCTGGTCGCGGACATCCGGACCGGGGCCGCCTGCTTAAAAGAACTCTGCGAAGAGCGGGGGCGGGATCCGCAGACGCTCTCGATCGCCGCCCGCCTGCCGCTCAAATTCTTCGATGATCCCGAAGCCGCGGGAGAACGGCGGCCGCTGCTCGGCAGCCCGCAGCAGATCGTCGACGAGATCGGCCAATACCGCGAGGCGGGGGTCCGATACATCATGCTGGATACGTTCTACAGCGCCCCCGAGTTGGAACACGAGACGCTGGAGACCATGCTCGCGACGATGGAACGTTTCGCCTCCGAGGTCATGCCTCACTTCCGGCCTTAATCAAATCGGTACGGCGATCGGTACTGATTTTACTCAGTCATTGACGACCGCGATCGCTTCGATTTCACAGAGGTATTCCGGACGCGCCAGTTGCTTGACGACGACCAGCGTGCTGGCGGGCGGAGCCTCTTTGTCGATGTAATTGTCGCGCATCTCGCGCAGCGCCGGCACCGCCGAGGCATCGAGCAGGTAGTAGTTCAGCTTGACGACATCCTTGAACGAAGCGCCCGCTTCCCGCAGCCGCGTCTCGAGATTGGCGAAGACCTGCTTGAGCTGCGCGCGGACATCGCCCTCCCCGACGATCTTGCCGTCGGCGCCGACCGCGATCTGTCCGGCAATGTAGAGCGTCCGGCCGCCGCGCACTTCGACGACGTGCGAATAACCGGCGGGCGCGCGGTTGAGAAATCGGATGGAAGATTTGGGTGTGGTCATCTCTGCTCTCTCCTGTCGTTGATTGGTTGATTGCGTGCCGCGGCCGGAGTTGAAGGCGAACAGACAACCGGCCAGGAGCAAACTCATGATCAATAGTCGAGAATGCATAATTTCCTTTCTTGATAGGGTCTCGGTGCTATGAAAACAGGCGGCCGGACCGAACTGGTTCCAGTTATCGGTCCATCTCTGGTAGCATAAGGGTTACCGTAACTGTAGGGTCAAGTCCGAAAATCGTTTCGAATCATTACCCCCAATAATTATGGAGACCATGGATGAAAGAAATCGCCAAGTTCATCGCCGGATTTGAGCGCTTCCAGACCAAATACTTTAAGGAGGAGCCCGGCCTCTTCTCGCGGCTTCGCCAGGATCAACAGCCGCGCGCGCTGGTCATCTCCTGTTGCGATTCCCGTGTCGATCCGGCCCTGCTCATGGATGCCGACCCGGGCGACCTTTTCGTGGTGCGCAACGTGGCCAACCTGGTTCCGCCGTACCGCCACGAAGCCGAAGCGCCGGGCATCCGCTCCGCGATCGAGTTCGCCATCAAGGAACTGACCCTCAAACACATCATCGTGCTGGGTCACTCGAGTTGCGGCGGGATCCGGGCCTTGATGAACGGTGAGGGGGTCACGGAGAATCGTTACGAATTCATCGGCGCCTGGGTCAACGTCGTCCGACGCGCCCGGGAACAGGTCCTGCGCGACTATCCCGAGCAGCCGCCCGCCGTTCAGGCGAAGGCCTGTGCGCAGGCGGCGATCGAGATCTCGCTCGAGAATCTGCGTTCGTTCCCCTGGATTCGCGAGCGGCTGGAGAAACAGACCCTTGCGCTTCACGGCTGGTATTTCGAGATCGACACCGGAGAGATGCTCGCCTATTCGGCTGAGACCGGGGCCTTCGCCCCGCTGATCGGCGGACCTGCCGCCGACCAGAATCGCGAACGGTAGCTCGCGGAGAGCTGTCGATCGATCACGCGACTGGCGCGCTACTGGCCATGGGGCGTCGTCCCGAGGCTCCTGGCGACGCGCGGTTGATTCAACACCCAGCGACGCAGGATCTGATAGCCGCGGTCGGCCGGCAGGTAGCGACGGCCGCCTTGATGGCCATCCTCTTTGCCGGTCTGCACGTTGAGCGGCTTGCGCAGCAGCTTGCTCTGTTCAAGGTCGTTGAGGCTGACCCGTTGCTGGAGGGTCAGGTAGTTTCGGAGCATCCTGGCGACCGGCCAGTAACCGGTGCCGTCCGGCGCCGCCAACTCCATCGAGGGAACGCGACCCGGAACGGCATGGCATTTCATGCATGACATCTCGTCTTTGCGTTGTGGCCGATTGAGCTCCGGGGCCACCTGGTCGCTGAAGTACCGAAAATCGGCAATGAACTCCGGCGTCAGCGCGGACGCTCCGGTCCCGTCCCGGCCGTTCCCTTCTCTGATGGCCGCGGCCAGTGGTTCGTTCTTGACGGCCTCCTGCAGATCCGTCATCCATAGTTGCGGGTCGACGCTGCGAAGCGCGTCCCGCGCCGCCTGCAGGATCCAACCTTCGTCCCGCCCCGTCTCCACGATTCGGCGCAGGGCCGCCTGCACTTCCGGATTCCGGCGCAGAGCCAGGAGATTGATCATGCGCAGGGCCTGCCCGCGGCTGAGCTCCGGAGATTCCGGCCGCAGCTCCCGCAGGTAGAGCTCGACGGCGCGCGCCCGCGCCGCGGCGATCTCCGGGGCCGGCGGCCGGTCCGGAGCGGGATCGACCTCGGGAATCTCCTCCCCATAGGTCAGGATCCAACTGACGCTCGGCAACCAGAAGTGTCCGGTCAGCGGATTCCTGATCGAGCCGGGCATGAGCGTCAAGAGGGTTTCAAGGTGTAGATCCGGATTGGCGGCCAGAGTCCCGCCCAGTCGATCGGCGATGTACCAATCGGCATCCAGTTGCCCCATCGGTTTGACCGCTTCGGCGGCCGCATTCAGGATGCGGGCCAGATCCTGCGCCTCGGGTTCCGGCTGGTATTTCGGGATCAGGAGCGAGTAGAGAATCTCCTGCTGCTCACGAGTCTTGGGCACGGCCCAGTTGGCGCGGCCCAGGAGTTTGAGCACCGGTTGGGCCAACGTCTGACGGCGATCGTAATCCTGCGCCCCGCGATAGATCTGTTCGATCAACGGCTGCACCTTCTCCTGAGTCGCCGGGAGCGTGACCGCGCTCGGATCCGAGACGGCGGCGGCGGCCAGCGTTCGCAGCTCCTCCGGCCCGTGCGTCGAATACTCGATGATCCGGTCCTGCAGTGGAGTGTAGGCGACGCCGGCAGCCCCTTCGAGCATCAACCGCAGGCCGGGCAGGTCGGACGCCCCGGTGCGGTTCCAGAGCCGCCACGCCGCCTTTCCCATCATCTCGGCGCTGCCGGGCGTGAGATATCCCATCTGGCCCGGCCCCCCGTCTCCGCCCGAAGTGTTGTAGAAGGTCGCGGCGATGCCGACCAGCCGGAACGCCAGACGATCCTTGACCCTCGCCGGCAGGGCCGGCCCATCCAGGCGGCGTTCCAGGGCCTTGAAGAGCCCGGCCAGTTCCGAGTACTGATGCTCCTCGCTGCCGTTGGCCTTATGGCCGTTGACGATGAAGAGGGCCTGGCTCTGATAGCGGAAACAATTTTCGACCAGCGCGTTCGGCTCCGGCGAGAGCAGCTTTCGGATCCAGGCCTGCTGGATCGGCTCACGCGTCGGCGGATTCCAGACCCACCACTGCCAGGCCGCTTTGGCGGCCCAGGCGCGGACGCCGGGATGCGGATCGTCGTTGAGCGCCCGGCCCAGCAACCGGACCAGCCGCTGCCGATCGAAGCGCGGATGCGTCAGGACCGCATCCGCCCGCATGCCCAGGGCCTTCAGGACGCTCTCCCGCGTCGCGTCAGTTCCCCTGTCGTATGCCGCCATGAGCGCCTCGAAGCCCTCGTCGTCGAGCAGCGTCTGTCGCATGGCCCAGGCCGCGGCGTCGCGCACCATCTTGACGTGATCGCCCAAAGCGCGGGCCAGCGCCGGAACGCCCCGTCGATCATGGACGGCCCCCAACCCGATCGCGCCCCACCACCGCACCCAGGGGCTGGAATGGGAGGCCGCCCCGATCATGAGATCGATCAATGCCGGGTCGCCCGTCTGCGAGAGCGCCCGGGTCCTCGCGATGGCCGCCGGCAGGGACTCTCCCGGCCGGGGTTCGAACTCCCGGCGGTTCGCGGCCGCCGGGGTCATCGGGTAGAGACGCGACAACGCGTGCAACGCATAGGCGGTGGTCACAAAGCCGGTCTGCGCGCTCTTGTTCCAGCGTCCGCAGGGGTCCTGCATGCGGAGCAGCGCCTGAACGCCACGCGCCACGGCCGGATCATCGGCGGTCCGGCCCAGGGCTTGCAGCGCAATCAGGGCCAGGGCGGTCGGGGCTGGATCGAACTGCCCATCGGTCTTCCAGGTGCGGCCGCCGTCGCCGCTCTTGCCGGGATCGAATCCCCACGACCCGTCGGCGTTCTGAGTCGCCCGCAGCCGCGCCTCATCCTTCATCAACTGCTCCCGGATGCGATCCTGGAGCTTCGCGGCCTCGTCGTCGCTCAATAACTGATAGTCCGGAAAGCGAGCCGGCGCCAAAACCGGCGGTTGCGGCGGCGCCGCGCCGGGCGGAGTCGGCCTGGCCTGGGCCAACGCAGGGTTGGGCGCGGGCTCGGGCGGCAGCGAGTGCTGAATCGAACGGGCCCGCCGGTTCTGCTCCGGATAGTCCGAGGGGAAGAATCGCCTGAAGAATTCGATCCGATGCGACAGGTCGTCGCTGAACCGGGGCGACACCGCCAGCATCTTCGCGGCCTTCTCCTCCAGAGCGGCAAAATAACGCGGATGCTGCGTGCGATCCCAGGCGACCCGCAGAATCTCGCCCGCATAGTTGTAAACGACCGACTGGCCGACGTTCGAACCGGGCCCGGCGGCGTTGATGCCGCTCGGATCGGCGGTCTGCAGGATCTGGTTGGCGGCTCGAAGCGCCTGCATCGAGTGGAGCTTGCGCGGCGGCACGACTCTCTCGAGCGTGCAGACGTTGTGGCCGGCCACGCGGGTCCCGGCCGGGCCGTCGCCGATATCCAACGGCGCGAGGCTGGTGTTGTTGGCCGCGTCCTTCAGATAGTTGGTCGGGCGCATCGATTCATACATGACGTTGATCAACCGCCGGAAATTCTGCACGTTCTCGACACGATATCCGTTCTCGATCGGCACCGCCGGTCCCCAGACGCCGGACTGCGTGTGGCAACTCATGCAGTGAGTCCCCATGAGGTTGCCGGTCTCACGGATGCGCCGTTCGACGCTCGCCCCGCGCGGGCGATTGGTGAGCCAGGAATCGACCTGTCCCAGGTGATCGTACATGGCCTGCCGCACGGCCATCCGCGGATCGTCGTAGGGCGCCGGCTTCAAGACCCGCAACTCAATCTCATACCCGGGCGCGTTGGCCTCGGCCCGCAGAAAATAGACGCCTCCCGGTTTGAGCAGCCGGTTGATCGAGGCCCGATGGCCCTCATTCTGCTGGTGAACTCGTTCGTTCTCGTTGCGCCCGGCGGTGTATTCGATCAGCGGCAGCAAGGTCTGCGGGATCCCCGCCGCCGCCGGCGCGGCGCGGCCGTCCTCCACGGCATAGAACCGGAGTTGCGCGGCGACGGTATGATCCGGGATGGTCAGGTTGCAGGTCAGCAGCCGCGGCTCGGTTCCGGCGTACTTGATCCGGAACCAATCGTCGCCCGACCGCCCCACCCGCCCGTTATCGAAATATTCGATGTCGTCCGCTCCCCCGGAGATGCGAACGGTCTGCACATCCCGGCCTCCGATCAACTCGATCTCTTGAGCCTGCTCCGGCGTGTCGTTGGGCTCCTGTTCGATGTAAGTTCCGGGGGCGCGGCTGTCGCCCAGATCCACCGGGTTGACGGCGACGGTCAGCGGGACCGATCTCCCGCTCGGCCACGGCGTTCGATCGGGCACCGTGACGGACTGCGGCGCCGTCCCGGTCTCGCGCCAGCGTGGACCGGCCGAGACCGGCGCCTCATCGGTGACGGGCGCGATCTCGAGCCGATAGAGGCCGGTCACCGGCGCGCAGTAGACGAGGTAGAGGTCGGAGTCCAAGGCGTGTAAGACCTTTCGCCACTCGGCGGTCGGAGCCGTGTAGATGCCGAAAGCCTCGGGTTGGCGCGGAGAGCCTCCGGGCGCGGCAGATGGCGACGGCCTGGCTTCAGTGTCCGGCTGCTCCTCGATCAGGACCCAGCGCACGCCGACTCGTCCGTGCCGGGGCAGCCCCGAGGGCCGCGTCAGGCCGACGGAGAGTTCGAAGGTCTCGCCGCGTTTCAGATCGAACCGCTGTTCCCAACGATCACGGAGCTGCAGATTGAATCGAATGGGAATGAGCCCCCTGGCCGCCCGCTCTCGATGACCGTTCCCCCGACGGCCGCCGGCCTGGCTCGTAGCATCGCCGCTGACTCTCCAGAAGACGCAGGAGAGAGCCAGCAGACCGATCGCCAGTGCCATGACTCGCCTCTCTCCCAGGACCGCGCAGGTTCTTCGAATATGCATCCCGAACTCCTCTCCCTGATTCCGGGCTCATCAGCATGATCCACATTGTATGTTTAGAGGTTTGATCCGCTCAGTGCTCCATATTCTAAGGCATCGAAAGAACCTTGTCTTCTTTTTTGACCGCGAAAGACACGAAACACGCGAAGACCGATCAATTTCGCGTCATTCGCGTGTTTCGCGGTTAAGAATACGGGGCAGTGTCTTTCAGACGACGCCCAGGGAACGGCCGACGGCGGCGATGGCGGCGACCGCCAGATCCAGATCTTCACGGGAATGTCCGGCGGAGATCTGGGCGCGCAGCCGCGCTTCGCCTCGCGGGACCACGGGATACCAGAGCCCTTTGATGTAGACGCCCTCATCCAGAAGCCGCCGGCTCATCTCCTGGGCGACCGCGGCTTCGCCGAGCATGATCGGAACGATGGCATGGTTGCCCTCCAGGATGATGAATCCGGCACGCGCGATCTCGCGGCGGAAATGGGCCGTGTTCTCCCGCAGTTTCGCGACCAGGGCCGGATCCTGCTCGACCAGATTCAGGACCTCGATCGAAGCCGCCACGACCGCCGGCGGGATGGTATTGGAGAAGGTGTAGGGGCGTGATTTCTGACGGAGAAAATCGATCAGCTCGCGCCGTCCGGCGATGAACCCTCCCGAGGCGCCGCCCAGCGCTTTGCCGAAGGTTCCGGTGATGACATCGATCTGTCCATGAACCCCCAGTTCTTCCGGCGTTCCTCTCCCGGTCGCGCCGAGCACTCCGGTTGCGTGCGACTCATCCACGAACAAGAGCGCCTGGTGACGGCGGGCCAGTTCGACCAGTTCGGGCAATCGCGCCAGGTGGCCTTCCATCGAGAAGACGCCGTCGGTGGCGATGATCTTCAGCCGGTAGTTCTGTTCCCGGTCCTCCTCCAGCAGTTGGGCGAGATGAGCCGCATCGCGATTCCGATACAGTCGCGAGACCGTCTGTTTGGCGACCGCACGGCATAACCGGACTCCGTCGATGATGCTGGCGTGGTTGAACTGATCGCTGTAGATCACATCCCTGGAGTCGGTCTGTCCGAAATCGTTCGCCAGCAAGGCGGTGAAGAACGCCTCGTTCGCGGCGAAGCAGGAACTGTGCAGAATCGCGGCCTCGCAACCCACGAACCCGGCAATGCGCCGCTCCAGTTCGAGATGCGGAGGCTCCGTGCCGCAGAGAAACCGCACCGACGCCAGCCCGTATCCCCACCGCTCGATCCCGTCGTGAGCGGCCTGTCGCACGCGCGGATGATTGGCCAGGCCCAGGTAGTTGTTCGACGCCAACATCACGCAATCGCGCCCCGCGACCCGGACCCGATTGCTCTGCTCGCTTTCGAGCGGCACCTCGTACTTGAAGGTCTCCGCCCGCCGCGCCGCTTCCAGCTCCCGGCCCAACCGTTGATAAAGCTCTTCAGGATTCATGCCGGTTCAGGTCCTCCCTTCTAAACGTCCGATCGCAGAGGGATCAGCGCGCGCACGCGGTCGTCGCGCAGGTAGAGCCCGCCCCAGAGCAGAACTCCGACCACGACCGGAAAGAGGATCGGAAACCACGGCGCCTCGACGCGGACGTGGGTGGCGCAGGCGCCCCCGAGATAGCCCGTCAGCAAGATTGCGCCGAGGACGGCGGTCTGCGGAACCAGATAGAGGATCGTGGAGACCAGCAACACGATCCCGAGCCCGACGATCACGCTCTCGGGATATCCTAGTTTGACCGTGGTCTCCACCACCACCGGCAGCTTCAACAACTTCATGACGCTGTCCACGATCAGGAACAACGCCGGCAGGGCGCTGACGATGCGCCCCGCCCAGATCTGCTTAGCGTTTCGAGTATCGGACGGCATAAATTTTCCTCCGGGAGTGTTCATTCCTGGTTGAGGGCGCTCGGATTCAGGTAGACAAGCTCCCAGATGTGGCCATCCGGATCCTGGAATCCATGCCCGTACATAAAACCGTGATCCTGCGGTTGATTGTAGGTGCTGCCGCCGGCGGCGACCGCCTGGCGCACCATCTCATCGACGGCCGCGCGGGATTCGCGCGAGATGCAGACCAGCACTTCGGTGCTCTTGGTCGCATCGCAGATGGCTTTCGGAGTGAAACCTTTGAACTTGTCGTGGCTCAACAGCATGACGAAGATGTTCTCGTCCACGATCATGCAGGTGGCGGTCTCATCGGTGAATTGAGGATTGAAACTGAAGCCGAGCTTCGTGAAGAATTCGATGGACTGCTTGAGATTTTTTACCGGCAGATTGACATAAATTTGAGTGGCCATATCTTCTCCTATTTGATTAAAAAACCTATCGCTGGATGGAACTTCAGGGCAATGGCGTTCCCGGATCGCTCGGTCGTCATTGTCTGTTTCCGTCAGTGAAACGAACGGGAGGGGATGGAATCGACATCCGTCCGGAAAATTTTTATCACATTATAGAGACTCAAGGAATGCTCCCGGTCCGGGGATCGGCTCCATTGTCACGCGGGACGCTTCGGCATAGAATCGTGAGGAACCTATTAATCGAGATCGGATTAGACCGTTTCCCGGAGAGATCAAAATATGCGAATGAGATCGATTCCCGCCGCGGCCGCATTATTGCTCATCATCGTGCTGGCCACGGCCCTGGCCCAGTCGCGCGGTCCGTTGAACTACGCCTTCGAGTCGGAGCCGCGCGCGGTGTTGACCGAACTCGGCGCCGGCGTCTCGCGGCATGCCAAACTGTTGATGCGGACCTCGACGCTCTACATGCTCGCGGTCTATGGCGCGGAGAAGACCCAGGCGCAACTCGGCCTGGCCGTCTCCAGCGACGGCGGCGACAGCTTCGAGCCTTTCGTGCCGATCAGCGAACCGGGAAGCGTCGTCAGCTCACACGGCGAGAACTCGCCGACGCTCGCGGTCAACGGCATCGAGTTCTATGCGCTCTGGGAACAGAACAACGCGCAGGGCGGAACCGACCTGCTGTTCTCGCGCTCGCTGCGCTTCGGGCGCAAGTTCGAACGGCCGATCCGCGTCACCGATAAACAGCAACCCTCGTCGAACGGATACTCCTACCTGGCGGTCGCGCCCAACGGCGATCTCTACGCCGTCTGGCTCGACGGGCGCGCTCCGCAAGAGACCATGCCCGGTTCGTCGCACGTCTACCTGGCGAGGTCCACCGACCATGGCGCCACCTTCGGCAAGAACCTGCCGGTCGCCAACAACGTCTGC
>DATEFT010000104.1:0-12626 GCA_035280505.1 Blastocatellia bacterium
TCGACCACCACCTCGCTGCAACCGGCGACGCAGCATTTGCCCATGCCGCGGGCCACGACGGCCGCGTGGGAGGTCATGCCGCCGCGCGAGGTGAGGATGGCCTGCGCCGCGACCATGCCGTGAAAATCTTCCGGCGAGGTCTCGGTCCGCACCAGGATCACCTTCTCGCCCGCCTTGCCCATGGTCTCGGCCTCGTCCGGATCGAAGACCGCCTTGCCCGTGGCCGCTCCCGGCGAGGCCGGCAGGCCGGTGGCGATCACCTCGATCTGGGCCTTCGGGTCGATCATGGGATGCAGCAATTGATCGAGCTGCGCCGGTTCGACTCGCTGAACTCCGGTCGCCTTGTCGATCACGCCCTCATCGACCATCTCGACCGCGATCCGCACGGCCGCCGCCCCCGTGCGCTTGGCGGTGCGGGTCTGCAACATCCAGAGCCGGCCGCGCTCGATGGTGAACTCCAGATCCTGAACGTCCCGGTAATGCTTCTCGAGGCGTTCGGCCACCTGGCGGAACTGCTCGTAGATCTCCGGCATCTCCTCTTTCAACTGGGCGATCTTCTTCGGGGTCCGGATTCCGGCCACCACGTCCTCGCCCTGGGCGTTCTGCAGATATTCGCCGTAGATGCTCTTCTCGCCGGTCGCCACGTCCCGGGTGAAGGCCACGCCGGTTCCCGAATCCTCGCCCATGTTGCCGAAGACCATGGTCATGACGTTGACGGCCGTCCCGAGGCTGTCGTCGATCTTATGGACGCGGCGATAGTCCCTGGCGCGCCGGCCGTTCCACGAAGCGAAGACCGCGCGGATGGCCAGCTCCAGTTGTTTCAGCGGATCGGTCGGAAACTCCTCGCCGGTCTCCTGTTTGACGATCTGCTTGAAATCCTCGACCACTTTTTTGAGAGTGTCGGCGCCGACCTGGGTGTCTTCGGTCACGCCCAGCTCTTTCTTGTACTCGTCGAACTTATGCTCGAATTTGGCGGCATCCACGCCCATCACGATCTTGGCGAAGAGCTGAATGAACCGCCGATAGGCGTCGTAAGAGAACCGCTCGTTGTTGGTGAGGGTCGCGAGCGCCGCCCGCGTCTCCTCATTCAACCCGAGATTGAGCACGGTGTCCATCATGCCCGGCATGGAGAATTTCGCTCCCGAGCGCACCGAGACCAGCAACGGGTTCTCCGCTCCGCCGAACTTCTTGCCGGTGGCCTCTTCGACCCTCTGCAACGCGGCCAGCGCCTCGTCCCACATCCCCTCCGGGAACTTCTCTCCCGCGCCGTAATAGGCCGTGCAGGCTTCCGTGGTGATCGTGAAGCCCGGTGGCACCGGCAATCCGGCCACTGTCATCTCTGCCAAACCAGCGCCTTTACCGCCCAGCAGATCCTTCATCTTGCTCGTCCCGTCGGCTTTGCCGTCGGCGAAAATATAGACAAATTTTTTGTTCATTGTTCTCCGTGGTCTCCTCAAGTTATTGGTTTTCAGCCTTCAGTTTTCAGTTTTCAGTTTTCGGTCTATCTCGTCCAACTGAGGTCTGAAGGCTCAAACTGAAAACTGAAAACCGAAGACTAAAAACCAAAACCCGGAAAACCTTCATTAGTCAGAGCCGGCGGCGCTCACTCTCCACCGGCCACCGATTCAACCGATCGCAACCGGTTGAGAACCTCGTAGGACTTCAATTCACGTTCGAGGACCCGATCGATAAGCCTCGTCGCCAGATTGCCAACCTGGCTGACCACGTGCGCCTCACGTGATGATGAGATAAATTTGACGGGCGGTTGGGTCAAGATCTCCTGGATCGTTCTCCATCCCGCCGCCCGCAACTCCTGTCCGAACAATTCGCCGCAAGCGGCACACTGGGGCGTCCCCTCGTTGGTCACCCAGACCGAGGAGACGGCCGTCAGCTCACGCTGGCACTGACCGCAGTATCTCCAATCCGGAAAATAGCCGGCCAACTTGAGCATCCAGATTTCGAAATAACGCACCAGCAGTTGTAACTGGGGCTGGGTCGAACCGCGCAGGGCTTCGAGCGTGGCCGTGATCAACCGGTACACCCGTTCATTCGGTTCATGGTCGGGGATGAATTCGATCACCAGCTCGGCCAGATAATGCAGCACCCCGAGCCGTTCGCTGCTCATCCCCTCAAAGAACTGCGAGCTGATAATCTCCGAGCCGGAGATCGAAACGAGCTCTTTGTGCTCCTTCTGAAAATAGATCAGCGCCACCTCCGTAAAAGGCTCCAGGCTGGCGCCGTACCGGCTGCGCAATCGTCGCGCCCCATGCGCGACCCCCCGCAATTTTCCGGCCTCACGCGTAAAGAAGAGACAGACCTTATCCGCTTCCTTGAGCGTGTATGTGCGTAACACAAAGGCATCCGTTTCGTGCAGCGGCATAACACATTATCGTAACTTGGGAAGTCTAGGGAAGTCTAGAAAAGTCTGGGGAAGTCCGGAAAAGTCTAGGGAAGTCTAAAAGATAATTTTTTTCTAGACTGCCCCTGGTTTCGAAGTCCAGATTCGATCCTGGACTTTTCCAGACTTCCCTACCGTTGGTCTTTCAAGGTGACACGCGATTTGCGGTACATCACCGGCGGGCCGCCCGGCGGTCGAACAATCCAGACCTCTCCTCGTTGACTGTCACGACCGGAGCCTTCGATCACGCCCAGATAGGTTCCGTTCTGGGTCGAGTAGGCATGCTTCCCCCTGGCCGGATCGACGCTGACCTGGGCGCTGCGGGTATAGGCCCGGTAGATGTAGAGGCCGGCGCCGGCCACGAAGACCACGAGCGTGATGACGAAATACTTCAAAAAATCGATGAAGAATTTCCAGACCAACCAGGCCGCGCCGAGCAGAGTCAGGAGCACACTGATCGCCACTATCGTCAAGGTAGTTCTATCCATAACGCATCCGATCTGTCGTCCGGGATGGTCCCGCTTACTTCAAATACCGAATCAGGAGTGTGGATAACCCCAAGAATGAGAGAAAGCCGCCGACATCCGTGCAGGTGGTCACGAAGACGGTCGAGGCCAGCGCCGGATCGGCGTTCAACTTTTTGAGAATCAAGGGAACCAGAGTTCCCGCAATGCCCGCAATAATCAGATTGATGACCATGGCGACCGCAATGATGCCGCCGATAATCAACATCTTGGTCGAGAACCCGAACCAGAACCAGACCACCACCGCCGCGACCAGGCCGTTGGCCAGACCGTTCACGACTCCCACCAAAAACTCTTTGAGCAGCACCCGGCGGCTGTTCTCCAAGGTCACTTCGCCCATGGCCAGGCCGCGGACGATGACCGCCAGCGTCTGGGTCGCCGCGTTCCCGCCCATCCCGGCCACGATCGACTGGAGGGCCGCCAGGACCACGACCTTTTCGATCGTCCCCTCGAAGGCGTGGACCACGGAGGCCGCCAGGATGGCGGTCGCCAGATTGATCAGCAGCCAGGGGAGCCGCAGCCGCACCGAGCGGACCGGCGCGCTCAGGGCATGCTCTTCCGAATGCACCCCCGAGAGGGCATAGAGATCTTCGGTCGCCTCCTCGCGGATCACGTCGAGGACGTCGTCGACCGTCACCACCCCGAGCAGCTTGTGCTCTTCGTCGACCACCGGCACGCCCAATAGATTATACCGGGCCACGATCCGGGCGACATCCTCCTGGTCGGTGTCGGCGCGGACGCTGATCACATCCGTGCTCATGATCTTCTTCAGGGAAGTGGTCGGAGGAACCAGCAACAGGTGGCGCAGGCTCAGGACGCCGACCAGATGGTTGCGGTCATCCACGACGTAGAGATAGTAGACCATCTCGACATCGGCGCTGGCATGCTGAATCGCCGTGATGGCCTCGCTGGCGGTCAAATCCTCTTTCAGCGAGAAGACGTCGGGAGTCATGAGCCGTCCCGCCGTGCCTTCCGGGAAACTCAAAAGCTCCTGGACGTCGGTCGAGGCCTCGACCTTCATGAGGTCGAGCAACCGCTGGCTCAATTCCTCGGGCAGCTTGTCGATGAAGAGGACCGCGTCGTCCGTGGGCAACTCCTGCAAGACCTGCGCGATCTCTTCCGGCTCCAGTTCGGTCAGCAGATCGACGCCCTCGTCCAGACTCAGCTCGCTGATGCTGGCGGCCGCCAGCTCCGTGTCCGACCGCGCGAGCGCCGCATAGACCGCCCGGCGGTCGAAATCGCTCAGGGCATGCAGAACCTGCGCGACGTCCGGCGGACGCCCTTTCCGCAGAACGTTCAAAGCGCGGGCCGGGGCGCCGCCCCGAATCAGACGACGCACGGAATCCAACATCAAAACGAACTTCTGCGACTGCATAAGAGAAAAGTGCCGACGCTGAGCGATCAACTTCCAACTCAGCACTCAGCACTCAGCACTCAGCACTGCGGCGATTTCCTAGAACGGGAGCGGGAACAACATCCAGGCGATCAAGTAGCCGATCCCGACAAAGGAACCGAAGACCTTCAGTCCGTATCGGACCCGCTGTTGGGTGGTATGGTGTTCCGAGGAGAGCGTGGCGAAGGCCACCGAGACCAGAAGACTGAACAGGACCAGAGCCAGGAAATGCGTCATGACTTCCTCCCGACCCCGATGTCGTAGGCGTCCATCGTCGCCAGCATATTCAGGGCCCCGGCCACACACAGAAAGGTGTTGCCGTATTCGAAAGTCACCTTCGCCGCCTGCTCGGGCAGCACCTGGAGGCCCCAATCTCCCACCAGGCAGACGAAGTACGGGACCCCGATCCCGGCATCGAGGAAGCTGAAGAACCAGGTCAGCCATTCGGTGCTTTCGGGTTTATAGAGATGGCCCTCCATCTTGAACCCGAGCAGAAACATGGAGATGACCACCACCCCGACGATGATGCTCCGGCCCCACCGGCCCAGGACCAGGTGCCCGAGTCCGGGCAGGATCAAGGCCGCGACGCATGCCGCCACGGTGCGGATCATTGGGACGGGAGTAGGAATAGCGACCTGTTCGGTTGAATCTTCGCTGTACAACTTAACCTGTCTCCGTAAATAGACATTATCAGCAGCAAGCCGCGATTCTATGTTTGGCGTTTCAGACTGTCAAGAATCGCGGCCCCGGACCGCGCCGGAAGCCTCCGGCTCCGGCATTGAATAACTTTAATGCGCCTCGCCGGCCGCTCTAATGGCGAACCAGGAGGTCGCTCTGCCGCCGCAGATCTTCGAGCGTCTGTTGGAGACGTTGATGCTCGATCTGATCGTCTCCGTCCTTGACGTGGAACCGCTCCCCGATCACCACCACCGCCCGGGTGAAGGGCCGGGGGATCTCGATTCGATCCCAACTCGGCAATCGCCAGCAGCGCTCCAGCGAGATCGAAAAGGGCAGAATCGCGGCGCCCGATTTGGCGGCCAACAGGACCGCGCCCGGTTTGGCCTCGTAGATCGGCCCGCGCGGCCCATCCACCGTGAAGGCCGCGCTGCGACCATTCCGAACCACCCGGATCATCTGGATCAGAGCCGCCCGCGCGCCGCGCGTCGAACTGCCGCGTGCCGCGCCGTAACCGAACCGCTGAATGAATCGCGCAATGTATTCGGAATCGAAACTGCGTGACGACATCACCACGATCCCGCGGTTCCGCCAGAAGTAGGTCGCAATCGGAATGCGGTTGTGCCAGAAGCAATAGACCTGGGGATCGCTCTCGCTGTGATGCTCCCAGCCCCGGACCTCGAACTTGACCGTCGCGCCGATCGCCCGAATCAGCCAGTAGAGGACCATCCCCGCCAATTTAATGATCACCCGCTGCTTGAAGGTATACTGATCCAGATCGGCGAACGAATAGACCTTCTCCTCCAGTTGCTCGCCCTTCCCGTGGTCCTGCCCGCTTGGAACCGTCATCACGCTCATAACGCTTAAAAGATTAGGCCATCGCCGACCCGGATACAAACGATCTTCGTCTCATAATTAAATCCGGGCGACCGCCGCCCTGTTCTCGCCCGATTCATAGGATGTTTTCATTTTCCATTACCGAATTGCGGCCGGTGTGGTATAGAATAGGTTCAATGTACCTCCGAAGTTGGATCATTAAGGGATCGTAGAATGAAATTGCTGAAGGCTTTAACACTCCGTTCCGTGTTGTGGTCTGGATGCGTAGGGATTCTGGCGATGGTCCTGGCGTTGCCGTATACAGCTCAGCAGCCACGCCGAACCTCTCCGATTACGCCGCTCAAACCGGATCTGCCCGACGACCCTCTGGCGAAAGGCGAAAAGCTGATCAAACTGCCGAACTTTCTGGCGAAGCAGAAGGATCGCAACCGCCGCGAGAGCGAATCGCTGCCGCCGCTGACCGAGGAGCAGAAGATTCTGCATTTCCTCAATCGGGCCGGGTTCGGGCCCCGTCCGGGCGATGTCCAGCGGGTCCGCCAGATGGGCCTCGAACGTTATCTCGAAGAGCAGTTGCATCCCGAAGAGATTCCCGACGATTTTATCGCGCAGCCGCTGCTGGCCTTCAATACGCTCCAGATGACGATTCCGGAGACGCTGCAATCCTTCGCTCCGCCGCCGGCTCGCGCGGCAACTCCGGCTCCGGCACCGACGCCGCCGGCCGCCACGCCGACTCCGACACCCGCGAGCGGCCCGGTTCCGATCCCGGCCATCAAACCCATGCTGGTGATCGGGGACGACAACGATCCGGAGAACGATTCCGGCCGCAACGGCCGCCGCGGCCACAACAACCGGGGCGAACTGATGACGGTTCAGAACCCCTCGATGCCGGCCCCGCAGCAGCCGGAATCGATGCCGGCACCGGCTCCGACTCCGGCGCCGACTCCGGCCTCGCGGCGCGACCCGCAACAACCGTTGCGCGAATTGCAACAGACCAAGCTCTTACGGGCGATCTTCAGCGAAAAGCAGCTCTCCGAAGTGATGGTCGATTTCTGGTTCAATCACTTCAACGTCTACGCCGGGAAGGATCAGATCCGCTGGTCGGTCACGACCTATGAACGCGATGCGATCCGCCCGCATGCGCTCGGCAAGTTCAAGGACCTGCTGGTCGCCGTCGCGCAGAGCCCGGCCATGCTCCACTATCTCGACAACTATTTGAGCCAGGCCGAACCGCCCGTGAAGAACAGACCCGCGCCGGGAAATTCCGAGACCTCCGCGACTCCGGCCCCGGCGACCCGCCGCCCCGGCCTCAATGAGAACTACGCGCGGGAGTTGATGGAACTGCACACGCTGGGCGTGGACGGCGGCTATACGCAGCAGGACGTGATCGAGCTGGCCCGGTGCTTCACCGGGTGGACGGTGACGCCGGCGCCGAACGCGGCCTTCATCTTTCGGCCCAAGATGCACGATCGGGGCGAAAAGACCGTGCTCGGCACGAAGATCGCGGCGGGCGGCGGAATCGAGGACGGCCTGCGCATGCTCGAACTGCTGGCGGCGCATCCATCGACCGCCAGGTTCGTCTCCCGTAAATTGTGCCAGCGGTTCGTGGCCGACGCGCCGCCGGAATCGCTGGTCAATCGGGCGGCCGAGATCTTCAAACAGACCAACGGCGAGATCCGCGAAGTGGTGCGGGCGATTCTGACCTCGCCGGAGTTCTATGCGCCGGCCTATTACCGCGACAAGATCAAATCGCCGCTGGAACTGGCGGCGTCCGCGATCCGGGCGACCGGGGCCACGACCGACGCGGCTCAGCCCCTGATTCAATGGGTCACCCGGATGGGCGAACCGTTCTATCTGTGCCAGCCTCCGACCGGCTATTCCGAGGAGTCGATCCAATGGTTGAGCAACGCGACCTTGCTCGAGCGAATGAACTTTGCGCTGGCGCTGGTCAACAACAAGATCGGCGGAACGCGCGTCGAGGTCTCGCGGCTGGTCACCTCCGACGCCGGTCGAAACCGCGACAAACTGCTCGATCAATTGATCGCCGTGATCGTCCACAGCAACGTCTCCGAGGAGACCCGCGACAACCTGGAGCGGGTAGTCAACGAATCGCGAAACAAGCTGATCCCGGCCAAACACGACGAACGGGCCGCGAAACGCAACGATGAACAGTTGATCGGCGGGGTCGCCGCGCTGATCCTGGGCTCTCGCGAATTTCAAGTGAAATAAGGTCTCAATACTTTATTGACTAAATCACTGAAGATTTTCAGGACCGACCGCGAAACACGCGAAACACGCGAACTCATCAAGCTTCCGGGTGTTTCGCGTGTTTTGCGGTTGGCCTCCGATTTTGTTAACGATGCCTCCATTGATTATCGCCCATCGCGGCGCTTCGGCCGCTGAGCCGGAAAACACGCTCCGCGCCTTCGAGCTCGCCGTCAAACACGGCGCGCAGATGATCGAACTGGATCTCCACATCACTCGTGACAACCAGGTCGTCGTGATCCACGATCCAACCCTCAATCACACGACCAACCTCAAGGGTCGCATCGATCAACTCACGCTGGCCGAGGTCAAACAGGCCGACGCCGGCAAGGGCGAACGAATCCCGACCCTCGAGGAGACGCTGGATCTGATGCGGGGGCGAGCGCGGCTCTACCTCGAGGTCAAAGACCCTCGCGCGACGGTCGAGACGCTGCGGATCGTGCGCGAGCGCCGCAGCCAGCCGGACGTCTTGCTGGCCTCGTTCGATCTCAAACTGATGCGCAACCTGGGCGAGGAGGTCGGCGATATCGAACTGGGCGTGATTCTGGGCACCCCGAGCCTGGATCCGATCGTCCGCTGGCGCGAGGCCTTCCCCTGGATCGCGCTGCGGGATCTCAATTTTCGGGTCCTCTCGATGCAGGTCGACCTCTGTCTCGGCTACCTGGTCCGCCGGGTCAAAGCGAGCGGCAAGCACGTCTATGCCTGGACGGTCGATGAAGAGAAAGATTATGCCCGGATGGTCAAGCTGGGAATCGACGGAATCGTGACCAACACCCCGGATCGTCTGGTCTCCTACCTCGCCCGAAATCGCGCCGGATAGTTGGCCAATCGGGGTCCATTTCCGGTATCATAGCTCTCGCCGGTCGCCCCGGGTCCGGCACCAGGACAGCTCAGCCCAGACACTCAAGCATCAAAGATTCTACTGAGAGGTATCGATATGTTCCCCACATCGCGACTCAATCGGATCGGCACCCTTGCCGCCTCGTCGTTCCTGACCCTGCTCATTCCCGCCGGGATCGCGGCCCAGCAACAGCCGGCGGCGCCCAAGCCGGAGTCCAGGCCGGAGCAGACCGGCGCCCAGCGTCAGCCCGAAGGCGTGGTCCGCATTACGACCCAACTCGTTCAAATCGACGCCGTGGTCACCGACAAGAAGGGCGATCACCGGGACGATCTGACCGAAGACGATTTCGAACTGGTGGTCGACGGCAAGCGCCAGAGCCTGACCTACTTCAAAATGATCAAACTGCCCGAGCCGAAGCCGCCCGCAGCCCCTCCGGCGGCCAACGCCAAGGGCGCGGGTCCCACCTCGACCATGCCCACCAGGATGGTGGCGCCCGAAGACGTCAAACGGACGATCGCCTTCGTCATCGACGATCTGGGCCTCTCGTTCCAGAGCACCGCCGCCGCGCGGCGGGCGCTCAAAAAGTTCGTGGACGAACAGATGCAGGAGGGCGACCTGGTGGGAATCATCCGCACCGGACGCGGGCTGGGAGCCCTGGAACAGTTCACAAGCGATAAGCGGATCCTCTATACCGCCATCGAGCGGCTGACCTGGAATCCATTCAGCCGCGATATGAGTGCGAATTTCAATGCCCCGGTGACCGGCGACGATCGAACCATGACGGCCGAGGAGCGGGCCCGCGAAGCCGCGGAGGACGCTGAAAATTTCCGCGAGACCATCATCTCCGGCGGGACCCTCAGCGGGATCAATTTCGTCGTCCGCAGCCTGCGGGCCCTGCCGGGCCGCAAGGTGGCGGTTCTGATCTCCGACGGCTTTCGGCTCTTCGGTCGCGAACGCGACAACACCCTGGTTCTGGAGCGGGTCCGAAGACTGATCGACGTGGCCAATCGTTCCAGCGTCGTCGTCTATGCCCTCGACGGCAAAGGGCTGCAGACGCTCTTCCCGACGGCCGCCGACAATACCGGCGCCTTGACGGGCCCCCAATTCGCGGAGGCGCTGGCCCGCGCCTCGCGGGCGAACTTCGACTCCCAGGATGGACTCAACTTCCTGGCGCGCGAGACCGGCGGCTTCGCGGTCTTCAACAACAACGACCTCAATTTCGGCATTCAAAAAGCGCTGCACGACACCCAGTCCTACTACCTCGTCGGGTTCGACCCCGAAGACGAGAAGTTCGACCGGAAATATCACTCGATCAAACTGAAGGTGAAGAAGCCCGGGCTGCAGGTCCGGACGCGGGCCGGATTCCTGGGGGTTCCGGATCCGCCCGGCAAATTGGCGGCCGAACTGCCGGTCGGCGGCCAGGCGGCTCGTGACCGGCAGATTCTGGCGGCGCTCTTCTCACCCTTCGGCGCCCGCGATCTGTCGCTGCAGATGACTTCGTTCTTCTTCAACGATCAGGCGGCCGGATCCTTCGTCCGCTCGCTGTTCTACATCGAGCCCTCGCAACTGACGTTCAAGGAGGATCCGGAGCGGAAGGGCCTGAAGACCCTGAAGATGGAGCTGGTCGCCTTCACCTTCAACGAGAGCGGCCAGATCGTCGACCAGCATGGCCGCGCCTTCACCCTCAGCTTCGATGAGCCGCGCTATCAGACCGCCATGCGTCAGGGCATCTACTACACCAATAATTTCGAGGTCAAGAGACCGGGGGCCTATCAGTTCCGCGCCGTCCTCCGCGACCCGGAGACGGGCCGGCTCGGCTCGGCCGGACAGTTCATCCAGGTCCCGGATCTGACGAAGAACCGGCTCTCGCTCTCCGGCCTGATTCTGGCCGCGCCGGACCTGCCCGCGGCCGACCCGAAGGCGGCCCCGGCTCCGGCCCAGCCGCCCGCGGACGAGACTCAACCCTCTCCGGCCGTGCGGCGCTTCTCGCCCCGGGGGACGATCGCCTACGGCGCGGCCGTCTACAACTCGACGATCGATCCGCCGACGGGCAAGCCCAGGCTGACCCAGCAGGTGGAGGTCTATCACGAGGGCCAGGTCATCTACACCGGCCCCATTCGCGAGGTCAACATCCCCGAGGATACGAAGCTGATCGATTGCCAGGGGATCATCAAGCTGACGGACTTCCCCACCGGCGATTACATGATGCATCTGATCGTCACCGACACGCTGGCCAAACAGAAGTATGCCCGGACCGATCAATGGATGGATTTCAGCGTGCGGTAGATTAAAGATCTCGGTCACCATATTGCCCCCGAGAATCCGGTGTGGTAAGTTATCTCCGTTCCGAAGAGGATCTTTAAAATACGGGCGGGAGTAATTCAGTGGTAGAATGCCAGCTTCCCAAGCTGGACGTCGCGGGTTCGAGTCCCGTCTCCCGCTCCAATCCTTTTTTTAGCAGCATCGCCATCTTTAGCAACGGAACCGGAAGAAGGCCGCGAAGAGATTCAATCTTTTCGCGGCCTTCTTCGTTTTACGGCTCTTAAACCGCGAAACACGCGGTTTGAAAATTGAAAAGGAAGACCTCTTTAAAGCCCCTTGGCCGCCAGGTATTTGATCAGGTCGCGGACCCGGCAGGAGTAGCCCCATTCGTTGTCGTACCACGACAGAATCTTGACCAGGTTGCCGCCGATGACCTTGGTGTAATCGGCGTCGACGATCGATGAATGGGAGTTACCGCGGAAATCGATCGAGACCAGCGGAGCCGACTCGAAGGCGAGAATCCCCTTCAGCTCCTCGTTCGCCGCATTCTTCAGCGCGGCATTGACCTCTTCGGTCGTCGTCTCTTTCTCGAGTTCCATCACGACGTCGACCAGCGAGACGTTCGGCGTCGGCACCCGAACCGCGATCCCGTCGAATTTGCCCTTCAGTTCCGGCAGGACCAGCGCCACGGCCTTGGCCGCGCCCGTCGAAGTCGGAATCATCGAGAGCGCGCCGGCGCGAGCCCGCCGCAGATCCTTGTGCGGAAAGTCCAGAATGACCTGATCGTTGGTGTACGAGTGGATCGTCGTCATCTGAGCCTTCTTGATGCCGAACGTGCGATGAATCACCTTGGCGACCGGCGCCAGGCAGTTCGTGGTACAGGAAGCGTTGGAGATCACATGATGCTTGGCAGGATCGTATGCCTGCTCATTGACCCCCAGCACGACCGTCAGATCTTCATTCTTGGCGGGAGCCGTAATGATGACCTTCTTGACGGGACCGCGCAGGTGAGCGACCACCTGTCCCTTATCGGTGAACCGCCCGGTCGATTCGATGACGATCTGAGCGCCGACCTCTTCCCACGGAACCTTGGCCGGATCCTTCTCGGCAAAGACGCGGAACTCGTCGCCCGCCACCTTGATCGTATTCTCCGTATGGGAAATCTCATGATCGAGATTGCCCAGAATTGAATCGTACTTGAGTAAATGTGCCAGAGTTTTGGTGTCGGTCAGATCATTGACCGCCACGAAATCGATCTCTTTGTCACCGAGCGCTGTCCGCAGCACGTTACGCCCGATCCGTCCGAAGCCATTGATACCAACCTTGATTGCCATGATACTTCTCCTGTTGAATGTTCTTGGCCTTACCCATCATCAAGCCACAGACCCGGAGCCGCATTCCGAGCGGCTTGAAGTCGAGCAAGGTATCGTAGCA
>DATEFT010000105.1:0-4348 GCA_035280505.1 Blastocatellia bacterium
CGGTGTGGAGACCAACCTCATCCGATTGCAATCCAGGTCGCCATCTCCGCAGGCTCAGCGCATGCCGGTGTGGAGACCAACCTCATCCGATTGCAATTCAGGTCGCCCGCTCCGCGGGCTCGGCGCCATCCCGGTGTGGAGACCGGCTCTCATCCGAATTTCTTCTAATTATCGTTCCAATCTACAGTACGATTTGTTGAGGACAATTCTCCGCCCGGGCCTTGGTTAAGCCTAACCTTCGCGGCTTGAACCCGAAATGACGGTGTTCTTGGGATCATCCTAACTCACTCTTGATCGCTCATATTCAATATGCTACGGTTCGAGGCGATATCCTGCAGAGGTATGTGTCTCTAATTCTGAACAATTTATAATCTTACAACTGCCCTTGTACTGCGTTGCGGAGGAAAAGTGCAAAGAAAGAACTCTCCGACCAAAAAGGTCTATGACGCCATTATTATCGGCTCGGGCGCATCAGGCGGCATGGCGGCGAAAGAGTTGACCGAGCGCGGGCTGGAGGTCCTGGTATTGGAAGCGGGCCCCCCGATCGATCCGCGCCGCGATTTCGCGATGAACAAATTCGGCTTCGAGTCGATGTATCGGGGCTTCGGCCGGCCCGGCTGGAAACAGACCGAGCAATGGATGCAAGACACGGCCGGCGAATTCAGCCGCCATTTCTACATCAAAGACACCGAGCATCCTTACACGACGGCTCCCGGCAAACCTTTCCTCTGGGTTCGGGCCCGGATCGTCGGCGGCAAGACTTTGCACTGGGGCCGATTGTCCTGGCGGCTGTCGGATCTCGATTTCAAAGCCGCCACCCACGACGGCTTCGACGTCGACTGGCCCATCGAGTACAAGGAGATCGCGCCCTATTATGACAAGGCCGAGGAGTGGATCGGCGTCAGCGGCAACAAGGACGACCTCTGGTGGCAGCCGAATGGAAACTATCTGCCCCCCATGCCGTTCACCTGCGGCGAATTGAAGCTGAAATCGAGTTCCGAGAGACTGGGGATCAAACTGATTCAAGCCCGCGTCGCGATGTTGACCGCGCTCAAACCGCACCACACCAAGTACGGCCGGGCCAAGTGCCACTACTGCGGCAGTTGCGGCAACGGTTGCAGCGTCGGGGCCATGTTCAACTCCCTGTCGTCGACCCTGCCGGCGGCGGCCGCGACCGGTCGCATGACGTTGCGGACCAATTCCATCGTCCGCCATCTGATCGTCGATGAGGATAGCGGCAAGGCCCGGGGAGTCGCCGTCGTCGACCGCCTGACCCACCAGGAGTTGGAGTTCTCCGGCAAGGTCATCATCGTCGCGGCTTCGACACTCGAATCGACTCGCCTGCTGCTCAACTCCAAATCGCGCCAGCACCCGAACGGACTCGGCAACTCATCGGGAGTGCTGGGCCATTATCTGGTCGATCACTTCGGCGGGACGGGAGCCTCCGGCCTCCTCCCGATGTTCGCCGGGCGGGACACGCTCAACGAAGACGGTAAGTCTTCCGGAATCTTCGTCCCGCGTTTCCGCAACCTGGATCAGGCGACGAAACACCAGAAATTCATCCGCGGCTATGGTTACGAAGGTGGGTCGGCCATCGGCGCCTTTCCCGGCGTGGCGCGCCGGATCGAAGGGTTCGGCTCCGAGTTCAAAAAACAGGTGCGCCGCTGGTACGTGGCTCCGATCGGCGTCACCACACGAGCCAATATGTTGTCCCGGTTCGAAAACTTCGTCGAGATCGACCCGGACGGCGTGGTCGACGCCTGGGGCATTCCGGTGCTCAAGGTTCACATTCAACATTCCGATAATGAACGCGAAATGGGGAAAGATGCGGCCGAAATGGCCGAGTCGTTGTTGCGCGGGGCCGGGGCCCAGGAGATCGGCGTCTCCCGCCAATTGACCGTCCCCGGACGCATCATTCACGAGCTCGGGACGGCACGAATGGGACGTGATCCCAAGAAGTCGGTGCTCAACGGATTCAATCAGGTGCATGACGTGAAGAACGTCTTCGTGACCGACGGCGCGGCCTATGTCGGCGCGGCCAATCAAAACCCCACGCTCACGATCCTCGCCCTGACGATCCGGGCCTGCGAGTATTTGACCGAAGAGTTGAAACGGGGAAATCTTTAAATCCGGCAACGCCGTCCAGGAGAGCATCCAATGTCGACCCAAAAGAACGTCTCTGCTAAAACGCCGACCCTGCGTAAACTGCACTCTATTCACGCCCTGCCCCACGGGCGAGACTTCAACGGTCAGATCGAACTGGGCCAGTCCAGGTACCGGTTCGCATTTGCCCCGGAGAGCGCCGCCCTGGCCAACCGCAAACTGGTCTTGACCGGGAGCGTGACCGTGAGCTCCCCGAGCCGGCAGAAACGGACGGCCGACCGGGTGGAGGCGACCCTGCTCGCCACGCAGGGCAGCGCCGCGTCGGCCCCGCCTTTCCCCCGGGCGCTGGATCCGTCATTGAAAACGCCGAATACCGAACCGCTCAGCCTGATCTCGATCACCGACGCCACCGGCAATATCGGCTCGGTCGGGGTCATGTATCTCAAACTCTCCGAACTGAACGGGAAAACGCTCGGCGTCCCGCTCGATCTGAGCGGCGTCCAGCTCAATGTGCGGTTGTATCCGACCTCCGAGATCGAACGCGACCTGCAATGGCTGTACTCGGCTCTGGTCCGGGTGACCCTGGGCGAGTCGCCGGACGAACAGCAGGCCTCGCTTTTTCTCGCCGAGCTCAACGGGATCTTCAAAACCGGCCGCCTCTAAGCGGCCACCTTTTTTGAAGATAGATCATAACGCTGGCCCTTGTCTCAGAATGCCGGGAGGTTATAATGGGCGTTGGCAAGGGCAGCATGATAGTTCCTCACTGATGAAAACTCCCCGCATCAATGATTCGACGATTCGACCGTCCTCAGTAAACAATCCGCTGTAAGCGCCACACATTTTCAAGCGTCTCGCTTGATCGAATCTCCCCAATCACATGAAGAGCAAATGGAGAACCGACCATGGCCAGCATCCTAGTCGTCGATGATAATGACATCAACCGCCAAATTCTTGTTAAACTGCTGAGCCGTTACAAGCACCAGCTACAGGAAGCATGCGATGGCCTGGACGCGCTTGAGAAAGTGAAGTCCTTCATCCCGGACCTGATCATCACCGACATTCTCATGCCCAATATGGACGGCCATGAACTCGTCCGTCAACTTCGCGCCAAACCGCAAACGGCGAGGGTCCCGATCGTGATCTACACCGCGCTCTATCTGGCGCGCTCGGCCCACACCTTCGCGCAGACCTACGGCGTCTCCAACATCCTGACCAAACCGAGCAAACCGGAGATCATCGTCAAGGCCGTCGAGACCGCCCTGGGTTCTCCATTTCTGGAATTGGATCCGTTGACGGTAGCCAACCGGCGCCTCGAAGGGATCGTCGAACTGAGCGAACAGATGACGGTCGAGAAGGACCCGTTGCACCTGCTGGCGAACTTCTGCGAGCAGACCCGAAAGATCGTCGGGGCCAAGTGCGCGCTGATCGGGGTCCTCGACGAGACCCAGCAGGGATTGCAAAACTTCTTCGCCAGCGGGATCGAGGTCTGGGTCGCCCGCGAACGGGTCTTGCCCACGGCTCAATCGCTCGTCGCCCATGTCCTGAAGGAGCGCGCGCCGATGCGCGAATGCCGTTTCGATTCCGTCCCGCGGGCGTCCGCCTCGCCGGCGTCCGAGGAGCAGTCCGATTCCCTGCTCTGCACGCCGCTCGCCACCTCCACCCGGCTCTACGGGTGGGTCTGTCTGGTCGACAGGCTGGGGCTCAAGGAATTCGGCGAAGAGGATGAGCGAATGACCAACGCGCTCGCCTCCCAGTGCGCCATCACTTACGAGAATTTGCTGAAGCAGGTCGAGTTGCAAGCCAAGACCGAACAGTTGGAACAGGAAATCGCCGAACGCCGGCGAGCGCAGGAGTCGGCCAGGGAGATTCAGACTCGCCCGGCCCCGCCCCCGCCCTCTCCCGTCGACCCGTCGACCGACCAGACGGTGACGATGCTCCATAAGCGGGTCACGCAACTGCAGGCCGCCGGTCGAGACCACGAAACATTCTCGCGTTTCGTCGCCAACGACCTCCGCGTGCCGCTCCACGTGCTGGCCAGCAACGCCCGAACCCTGCTCGACAGCTATTCCGACCGGCTCGATCCCGAGGGCTCGCAGATGCTCTACGCCATGTTCAACACCACGGCTCAGCTCGAGAAGCTGATCGCCGATCTCCTGGCCCTCTCTCAAACCGGCCGCAAAGAGCTGGAGAAGACGACCGTCGACCTGGAGATTCTGGCGCGGGCCGTGGTCGCCGAACTCCGCCA
>DATEFT010000106.1:0-2854 GCA_035280505.1 Blastocatellia bacterium
AGCGCCTCGCCCGACGGCTGCGGCTCGGCGCTCACCCGGGCGAAGAGCCGCTCGGTCTGATCGTTCCATAAACCCCACTTTTCGTAGATCTGGCGCAGTTCCCCGGACCGGATCAACGTCTTCAGGGCCTCATCGATCCCCTTTCGCAACTCGGCCTCGCCCTTGCGCAGGCCGATGCCGTAGGTGATCTGCTCGATGGTCTCTCCGGTAAATTTGAGCTTGGGATTCGGGCGGCTGTAGTACATGGCGATCGGCCAATCCATTAAGACCGCGTCCAGACGGCCGCTCGCCAGGTCCTCGTAGACATTAATCTGCCCGTCATAGGTGCGAATCCGAATTCCGCCCTCCCGCTCCAGAATCCGCTGGGCCAGCGAGTATTTGAGGGTGCCCGCGGTCTTGCCCTTCAGATCGGACAGGGAATGGATCGAATCGTCGCCGCCCCTGACGCTCAGTTGTTCGCCGGTGGCGTAGTAGGGGAGGCTGAAATCGATCTGTTGCCGGCGATCTTCGGTGATCTCGATGCCGTTGATCGCCACGTCGTAGTTGCCGCGCTGGAGCCCCGGAATCAGGCCGTCCCACTGGTTTTGGACGAAGACCGCGCGGCGGTTGAGCCGGCGGCCGATCGCATTCATCAGATCGACCTCATATCCGATGATTTGGCGGGGATTCTTCGGATCCGGAAAGACATAGGGCGCGCCGCCTTCCGAATCGCCCGCCCAGCGCAGCTCCGCGACCCGATCCTGGGCCTCCGCTCTGTACGCCAGGCCCCCACAGCAGAGCAGCCAGACGACCACGCCCATCGAGACCGGGCGCCGCGCGCGCGCTATAAAAAGTTGTGCAGAAAGCGGCATGTTCGCTCGTCCCTCGGCGAAGTAAAGATCACGTCCGGCGATCCGGTCTCGATCAGCTCTCCATCGGAGAGCACCAGGACCTGGTCGGCGACATCGCGGGCAAAGCGCATCTCGTGGGTCACGACCACCTGCGTCATCCCCTCGTCATCGAGTTGCCGCATGATGTTCAAGACCTCGCCGACCAACCCCGGATCGAGAGCCGAAGTCGGTTCATCGTAAAGCATCACCTTCGGCGACATGGCCAGGGCGCGGGCGATGGCCGCCCGTTGCTGTTGCCCGCCGGAAAGCTGCGAAGGATAGTAGTCCACCCGGTCACTCAGACCGACCTTGCCCAGTAGCTCCCGCGCCTGCTTCTCGACCGCGGTCCGGTCCAGTCCCTTGACGATCACCGGAGCCAGCGAGACGTTCTCCAAGACCGTCAAGTGCGGAAAGAGATTGAAACTCTGAAAGACCATCCCGACCTCTCGTCGCAACCGCCGCAGCAGTGGATTGAGCCTCGCCGGTCCGGCGCCCCGGTTCAGATCCAACTCGATCTCCCCGATCTTCACGCACCCGCTGTCGAACAGTTCGAGTCCGTTCAGACAACGCAGCAACGTCGATTTGCCGCAGCCGGAGGGCCCGATGATCACGGTCAGTTCGGAGACCTCGACCTCGAAGCTGACGCCGGAGAGCGCGGGCGCCTCACCGTAATTCTTCTTGAGATTCTCTACTACGATCAAAGCGCTCATCGATCACGAACCGACTTTTAAGATTCAAATCGCGAAATATACGAATCCAACTATTTTTCCGCTGCCGGTCTAAATGACCGTCACTTCAGACGAAAAACGGCTCTTCATCCAGGGTTAATGATAATGAAGAGAGAGGGCGAAACAAACAAAAATAGCGAAGCGGACGAAACTTTTTCCATCGTCTCGCCCGCTTCGCCGCTCGCGCCTGGTACGTCCGCTCGCTCTTTTTTAAGGTAGGAACCGGGAGTTGGGCATGATCACGCCTTTATGAGAAGGCGGAGCGCCGGCTCCGTAGGGGACGAGAAAGTAGAGATATTGCAAGCGCCGGCTCGGCCGCTCCGCCGGCCCACTCTGATCCCGCAATTTGATCTCGTGGCGAAATCTCAATCGCACCGTGAGCTGGTGGGAGGCCAACCGCACCGACTCCCCGAAATATCGGTCCCGCAGCGGCAGATTCAATTCGGCCCGCGCCTGGTTGAGCAACTCCTCGCAGGCTCCGACCTCGTTCTCGGTGAGCGCATCCTTGTACCCGAGCCCATGCAGCAGCTCGTGCAGCATGGTAAACCCCGGATCGAAGGTGGCGCGGACTTCGTCGGAGGCCACCATCTCGTTGAAGTCATGAAAATCGAGGCGAACCCGCCAAATCTCAAGTTGTCGTTGCGAGATCAGGTCTTCGTAGTTGGTGCCCTCATCCAACTGACCGAAATTGACGGTCGGCGACTCGGAATGGTCCTCGATCATGAAGAGTTTGCCAGACCCGAGCGCACACCACAGAATCTGCCTGGCGACGGACGAGCCCGCCGTCGCCGACGAAAGACTCCCCACCGAGAGGACGCCCTCCGGGGTGAAACAGAGCTCCTCGATTCCGGTGATGCGGCGCAGACTGCGAACCAGCGCCGCCTCGTGAAGAGCCGAGAATCCGCGCTCGGCCTCACGATCGCACCGGATTCCGGCCGCCGGAACCCCGGCCCCCACGGATAAATTCAGCATCAGATAGACCCAACCTCCCAACGCGCCGAGACACACCGATCTCAGCACGTTGCCGCAACGCGTCATGTGATTCATCGTGACCTTCTCCTGATCGATTCTTTTTACTATCTCTTCAGCTTCTACCCGCTAACTGATCACCCGCTCCCGGTCGTCCGGCCGGTTCTTTGCCGGTCGTCAAGGGAGCCCCAGTCAAGATACAATTCGGCTCTTAGCTTCAACTCATCGGAATCTAAAATTGAAGTCAGCTTTTCCGCTCTCGGCTGCGATTTCGGCGGTCCGGTCGCG
>DATEFT010000107.1:0-4849 GCA_035280505.1 Blastocatellia bacterium
TCCGGGGTTCGGCAGAAGTTTGAATTTTGGGATAGGCCGCCATTTCACTTGCCATCATACAAGATCTCCGTTTTGGGATTGCGATCGTGCAGTTGATAAGTGAGATCAAAAAGCAAGACGGATGCCAGAGGGGAGAATTGAGAATTGAGAATCCGGATTTGAGACTTAGTACTTTGAAAAGTATGTTTTTTGAATTCAGACTCTAAACCGCGAAAGACGCGAAAGCGCGAAAAACTGGTGATTTAGCGTGTTTCGCGGTTTGGATCTCAAATTCCAAAGAACTTAATCTCCTGAGCGCTTAGTGTTGCCACTCATCTCAAATCTTATATCTTCTGCCTAACTCTCCGCCTTCACAGGTGGATTCCGCATTCCACCTTCTGTTGCCCGACCCAGCGGCCGCTTCGTTCGTGGGCTCCGGGAACCACGCGCCGGGTGCAAGGCTGACAACCGATGCTCGCATAACCGTCATCATGCAGCGGATTGTAGGGGAGTTGATGGCGAAGAATATAATTCCACACGTCGCTGCGAGTCCAGGTCGCCAGGGGGTTTATTTTGATCAGGCTGTGCTTGGCGTTCCATTCGACTTTGGCGATCTCGGCGCGCGACGACGATTGATCTCGCCTCAAAGCGGCGATCCAGGCGGCGGCGCCGGAGAGCGCCCGCCGCAGCGGTTCGACCTTGCGCAGATGGCAGCAGCGATCCGGATCTCGCTCATACAATCGCTCGCCGTAAACCCGATTCTGCTCGACGACGCTGAGGTCGGCGCGCTGTTCGATCAGGTTGAGGCCGTAACGCGCGCGCAACTGCTCTTTGAGGAGGTCCGTTTCGGGAAATTGATATCCGGTGTCCAGGTAGATGACCGGGAGCTGCGGGGCCAGCCGCGCCAGATGATCGAGGATGACGATGCCGCTCGCCCCGAAGTTCGAGGTCATCACCAGATTCGGCGCGAACCGTTCCACGGCCCATGAGAGAAGTTCCTCGACGTCGCTCGATTCAAAACGTCGGGCCCATTCTCCGATCTCTTGTTCTGACGGTCTCTCGTGCTGACTACTCACTCTGATCTCTCCTTTTGAATTGTTGTAACCAGGACCGCGCCAGCCGGCGCGCGTCTTCCGATCTTCCCGCCCGGATCAGATCGACGGCCTCGGATTCAATGAACCCGCGCAGAACCTGGCGCCGCTGCTCGAAATCGGGAAGCTCCCGTTTGGCCTCCGCCCGCATCTCCGCCGCCAGTTCCAGCAATTCGCCGTACTCTTCCCCGATCAGCGCGGCGATCTCGCGCTTGACCCGCTGAGTGAGCGAAGGGCTGCCGCCGCCGGTCGAGACGCTGATCTGTAATTCACCGCGAGTGACCAGCGCCGGCGTGATGAAATTGCAGAGCGCCGGTTGATCGACCACATTGCAGAGCAGTCCCCTTTCGGCCGCCAGCCTCGCCACCTCTTCGTTGACCGCCTGGTCGTCGGTCGCGCTGATCACCAGCACCGCGCCGTCCAGATCGTCGACCGCGAATCGCTCGGCGCGATACTCGATCGCCCCCTGAACGGCCAAATCATTCAGACGAGGTGTCAGCCCGGGACTGACGACTCGGACCCGCGCCCCCGCCTCGAGCAACTGTCCGATCTTGCCCTCGGCGATCAGCCCACCACCCACCACCAACACCCGTCGATCTTTGAGATCCAGGTAGACCGGGTAATAACGCATAAAAAAAGCAGTCTGGAGAAGTCCAAAAAAACCACATTGAGTCCCAATCAGCGCCATCAAGTCTTCAGACTTTTCCAGACCTCCGTTTCAACTGGCCAAAATTTCAAAGAACGGATTGGGCAGCCCGTAATCGGCGAGTTGCGATTCTTCAAACCATCGCAACCGGTCGCGCAATCGAACGACCTCGCCGATGATGATCAGGGCCGGGGCCCCGATCTTTTCGCGGCCGACCAGTTCCGCCACCTGATCGAGCGTGCTGACGTAGGTCTCCTGATGAGAGTAGGTGCCCCACCGAATCACGGCCACCGGCGTTGCCGGCGGACGTCCGTGTTGCATCAACTGCGAGGCGATCTCGGGGACCTTCGCCACTCCCATGAACACGACCAGGGTATCGACGGCGCGGGCCAGATGCTCCCAATGGATTGCCGATTGCGGTTTCGACGGATCCTCGTGACCGGTGATAAAAGCGACCGAGCTGCTGAGCCCGCGATGTGTGATCGGGATGCCCGCATAGGCCGCGACCGACGACCCGGCGGTCACGCCCGGCACGACCTCCCATTCGATCCCGGCCTTCACCAGGGCTTCGGCCTCTTCGGCTCCGCGCCCGAAGACGAACGGGTCGCCGCCTTTCAGGCGGACGACCGTCCGGTACTCGCCGGCCTTCTCGAGCAACAGCTTGTTGATCTCCGCCTGAGCCCACGATCCTTCGCCGCCGCGCTTGCCGGCATAGATCAACTCGGCGCGCCGATGGGCGTGGGTCAAAATCTCAGGATTGACCAGATAGTCGTAGATCACACAGTCGGCCGCGGCAATCAGGTCGCGAGCCTTGAGGGTGAGGAGGCCGGGATCGCCCGGCCCGGCCCCGACCAGATAGACTTTGCCCCGTCTCTTGCCGTGGAACCATCTCATGCGGCGCTCGCCTTCTGGGCCGCCTCAATCACTCCCAGCCCCTCGAGTCCGGCCAGAATCTTGGCCGCGCTCTCTTCCGGACTCTCCCGGTCGCTCTCGACGACCAGCTCCGGGTTGTACGGCTCCTCGTAAGGATCGGAGACGCCGGTGAACTCTTTGATCTCGCCGGCCAGGGCCTTTTTATAGAGCCCTTTGACGTCCCGCGCGATCAGCGCGTCGAGCGAGGCTTTGACATAGACCTCGATGAAGCGCGCCCCGTCGGCTTCGACCTGTCGCCGGACCTCGTCGCGGATTTCACGATAGGGCGAGATGGCCGCGGTGATCACGCCCACCCGGTTGCGCGAGAGCAGCCGCGCCACGTAACCGATGCGCCGGATGTTGGTATCGCGATCTTCCTTGGAGAAACCCAACCCCTTGCTCAGATTGGTGCGAACCTCATCGCCGTCGAGGACCTCGACGCGAACCCCTCGTTCGCGCAATTGCGGCACCAACAGGTTGGTCAAAGTCGTTTTACCGGCGCCCGAGAGGCCGGTGAACCAGAGAGTAAAGCCTTGTGACATAGTTGTTCCCTTCTCAGTTTTCAGTGTTCAATTTGGTTGGAGGCGGCGGCCGGAATCGAACCGACGAATAGAGATTTTGCAGATCTCTGCCTTACCACTTGGCTACGCCGCCTCAGACTTCACTCGCAACGCGTCGATCAACACCTGGGCCACCTCGGGCCTGGTGAATTCCACCGGCGGGATCTCTCCCCGCGACAACATCTCACGCACCTTGGTCCCGCTCAAACTGACGTGATGGCTCGCATCGTGCGGGCAGGTCTTGAGCGAGGCCATGCCGTCGCAGCGGCGGCAGAAGAAAGTGTTGTCGAAGAACATCGGCGTGATCTTC
This sequence comes from Blastocatellia bacterium, assembly GCA_035280505.1. Classification (GTDB taxonomy): domain Bacteria; phylum Acidobacteriota; class Blastocatellia; order RBC074; family RBC074; genus JAKEHZ01. The sequence continues at coordinate 3,499 of DATEFT010000107.1, forward strand.
AGTGCGCCCGGCGCCAGATCGCCGAAGATTCGCTGGGCGTCATAGGTCCCGTAATAATTGCCCACGCCGGCGTGATCGCGGCCGACGATGAAATGTGAGCAGCCGTAGTTCTGACGAATGACGGCGTGGAAGATCGCCTCGCGCGGACCGGCGTAACGCATGGCGGCCGGGAGCACGGCCAGTTGCGTGCGCGAGAGCGGATAGTAGTTTTCGATGATCGCTTCATAAGCGCGCAGCCGGACCGGCGCCGGAATATCGTCCGACTTGGTCTCGCCGACGATGGGATGCAACAACAACCCGTCGACCGTCTCGAGCGCGCATTTCTGAATGTATTCGTGGGCGCGATGCACCGGGTTGCGGGTCTGAAAGGCGACCACTCGCTGCCAACCGCGATCGGCAAAGGTTCTCCGCACTTCGCGCGGCGAGAGCCGGTACTGCGCGAACTCCTGGTTCGGCGATTCGATCAGGCTGATCCGGCCGCCGAGCAGATACTCGCCCTGGGCATAGACCACCTGCACCCCGGGATGTTTATCTTCGGTCGTCCGATAGACCTGCTGGGCTTCGCGTTCCTTGTCGTATTTGAAGATCTCCGCCAGATGCAGAACGGCCAGCAGCCGCCCGTCCTGGGCGCGCAGCGCCACATCGTCGCCGATCTTCAGCTTCGTGCGTTCCGCCTCCGTCGCCGACAACGTCACCGGGATGGTCCAGGCCAGTCCGTTCGCCAGATGCGCGTGGTCGCGAACCGAGAGATAGTCGGCTTCACCCATGAAGCCGTCGAGCGGTGAAAAAGCGCCGTTGGCGATGAGTTCAAGATCCGCCGCCGCGCGGCCGCCGATCGTCAGCTCGGGTAATTTCGGGGCCGCCCGCAACCAGGCTTCACGTTCCGCGCCTTCGGCCTCACGACTGATCAACTCTCCGCCATGTGGTTCAACTAAGCTCATGTTGGTTCTTCATCTCCTTCTGGTTCTTTGTGGTTTGTGGTTCGGTTACCGACAGTCCGTCACCTGATGCAGGACGGCCCGCCGCCACCGTACGATCCGGCACCGCCGGCCGGTGAACAGAGCCAAACGCCAATGCCGAATAGAACTCGGGCGGCGAGGTTCTGCTAGATTCGAATTGCCTTGGGATTGACTGCGGCTGTCACTCGACGAACCGCAACTGCAGGACTAACAACAACAGCAGCAACAACAGAAGGAGGTGTGGAGGGATCCCAACGAGGAAAAAGAGGAAGAAAAGATAGCCTGAGACCGGTCACCCAGCCTCGCGTCAGGTAAGCGTCTTCGACCTTCGAATCTCGTCATCTATAACCTGCTTTCTCTATTTTATTGACCGTTGTATTTTTATCCGAGCT
>DATEFT010000108.1:0-3172 GCA_035280505.1 Blastocatellia bacterium
GCTCATTTGCGGCACCTACAGTGTTGTAACGACCCTTCAACAGGTAGTCCGAGTTTTGCCAAGGAAAGCAAATCTCTCTATTCAGGCTCATGTTCTTGAGCCACGAATGCCCATCTCACTCTCATATCTATCGCTCTGTCAGGGGTAATCTACCGCGATCCGGGGAATTCTCATGCGAAGTCGGTCACAAACGCGGTGTGATAATCGTCACTTCGCCATGAACCCAACAATCTGAATCGCGGAGCGACCGCGAAATCCGCGAAGGATCGTTGATTCGCGTCTTCGTGGTTAAGAGTGGTTAAGAGAAAGAAGGCGAAACGACTCCAGGTTCAGGCTAGCTAACTGGGTTGGGGATCATCGCCGGGAATCGGCGTGGGGAAGGAAGAGGGTCCAAATAAAATAACCGCAGAGGCCGCATAAGAGCGCACAGTGTTCTCCCCCTCCTCTGCGCTCCTTTGCGGCACCTGCGGCGTTCAATGACCCTTCAACAAGTAGTCCGAGTTTTGCTGAGGAAAACTAATTCCCTCTATGGCTCCTTGATTGAGCCCTTGTTGCCCATCTCACTCTCATATCTATCGCTCTGTCACGTGTAATCTATCCCAATCGATTGGAAATGTTATGCGAAGTCGGTCACATTAGAGGTGTGGTTTTTATCACAGCGTTGATCAGAGAACTCTAAGCCTGGCTTAGAGTTCCAGTCGATCCTCGGGTGGAATTTCATTCGCTCGATGCGGAGGGGCGATGAGGAGACCGGATAAAAAACGCCGCAGATCCTACAAAAGAGCACACAGTGTTCTCCCCCTCCTCTGTGCCCCTTTGCGTGATCCGCAGCGTTTAATAATCCTTCAACAGGTAGTCCGAGTAATGCTGAGGAAAGCCTATTCTATCTGGCTCTTGGTCTTGAGCCGTAAATGTGCCCATCTCACTCTCATATCTATCGCTCTGTCATGGGTAATCTACCTCGATCCGGGGAAATCTCATGCGAGGTTGGTCATATGGAGGATGTGGGCATGGTCACAAGCGGCGGCTAGCACCGGCGGGCGAGGGCGTTCTGGTCGTGGATGGTGATCCGGTAGTTGCGATCGACCGAGAGGTAACCGCGTTCTTTGTAGGAGACGATGACTTTATTGATGTGCTCGCGAGAGGCGCCGATCAGGGCGGCGATATCGCTCTGGGTCAGGCGGATGCCGACGTAGATATTGCCGTCGGGGCGACGTTGTCCATACTGCTCGGCGAAGGCGAGAATCTGACGGGCCACGCGGCTCTCGACCGATTGGGTGGCGAGCGTCTGGATCTTCTCATTGGCCAGCCGCAGCCGGGTGGCCAGGATGCAGGCCAGGTTGTAGGCGAGCATGGGCATGGTCATCAGGCAGCGCTGGAAGTTGGTGCGGTCCATCCAGAGCAGGGTCGAACTCTCGATGGTCACGACGCTGGCCGAGCGGATGGCCTGGCCCAGGGCGCTCATCTCGCCGATGATCTCTCCGGGACCGAGGATCGCGACGATCACATCGCCTCCGTCGGCCTGTTCGATGTGAACCTTGACCGTTCCGCCGAGGATCAGGTAGACGACCTCGCCGGCCTGTTCGGCCGTCATGAGCGTGGTATTGGCGGAGAAAGATTTACGATGAATCAGGCTACTCAATTCACGCAGATGCTCAGCCGTTAGGTTGCGGAACAGAGGGATGTCGAATTCATTCAGGTCGACATTGGTCGGTTCGCTATGCTTCATACAAACCCTGCTAGATGATCGTCCTCCGTTAAAGCTGAACAAGATGAAGTGTGTGGTAGAGACCTCCCCGAATGTATCACAGGCGCACCGGAGAAAAAATGCAATAAATAGACGCTTGAAATTATAAAAAGAAAACCGTTCAATCACCGAAAATACTGCTATTATGAAAGGTGGAGCGACGGGCATGGTTGGTCTTTTCAAGGCGGCGCGGACTTCGATGACCGGCATGGCTTGAACTTTGAGGTGGGCTCTGCTACTTTCTATTCATTAATTTATTTCATCTTGCTATAATTGTGTATATGGAAAGAGTTGGAAGAGTTGAAAGACTTAAAGTTTAGACGTGGAGGCGAATAAGATCAGTAATGGCTTTAGCAAAAGAAGCTAAACTTAACCTCATTTCGGAATACAAGACTCATGCTTCAGACACCGGGTCACCGGAAGTTCAGGTGGCGTTGCTTACCAAACGCATCAACGAATTGACCGAGCATTTCCGAACTCATGCGAAAGATAATCACTCGCGCCGTGGCTTGTTGAAATTGGTCAGTCAGCGGCGGAGCCTGTTGGATTACCTGAAGCGCCGAGATATTAATCGGTATCACGATTTGATCGTTCGTTTAGGATTGAGAAAATGAGCAAAGATCAGCGGCGCCGGGGTTGAAGGAGGCGCCGCTTTCGTTGTGCAGCCGAACGTGACGGCCCGTAATTCCCACACCAACCGCCTGACAAGTGAGTTGGCCCGCCCATCAGGCGCACTGGGAAGACGATGATTTCATCCGACGATGCCGGTAGTCTTGCCCCTCAAGGTCGTTCGGATGCCCTCAGCGCCACCGCAATCCTGGCTGCCCAACTTGGCCCAAATTGTTTCGGACACCAGTGTGAGTAATTGTTCTGAGAATCCTATCAGAAGCGAGAGATTGCATCCGCCCGCGAGTTGCAATGAGTTCCGGCACCGAACGGGGCCGGGAGAGCGTTTTGTGCGCTGGTGGTTTGAGGTCTATTGGAAGCTTTCAACTCCCGAACGGCGACTGGAGGTGGGCCGGATCGAGCCGGCCGCCAGCCGCGGCGAGGGTTGGAAGCTTTTGTTGTTGAGAGGAGATGAAAATGTTTTTGAAACAAGCGATAAATTTAGGCGGTCGTGAATTCAACCTGGAGACGGGTCGTATTGCCAAACAGGCTGACGGCTCCGTGTTGGTCAGCCAGGGCGAGACCATTGTGTTGGTGACCGCCGTCTCTGACCGCCAGCCGAAAGTAGGAGCGTCATTCTTTCCGCTGACCGTCGATTACCGTGAATACGGATATGCTGCCGGACGGATTCCCGGCGGTTACTTCAAGCGCGAGGGGCGTCCGACCGAGAAGGAGATTTTGACGTCCCGCCTGACCGATCGTCCGATCCGCCCGCTCTTCCCCGAAGGATACCAGCACGAAACCCAGATCATCTCGATG
>DATEFT010000109.1:0-7090 GCA_035280505.1 Blastocatellia bacterium
TCCTCTCCGGCTCCCGCGATCGGGGGCAGCGGATGGTTCAACGACTGGACCGTGGTGAAATCGGCCTGCTCGGTGAGGCGATCGTTGGCTCGCCCGCCCGCGCCGCCGGGTCGTCCCGGACCCTGGGGCGAATCGATCGGCCCGATGGCCGCGAGGGCCTGACGCTGATCCGTCGCATAACGGCCCCGGCCGAAGAGGGCCCGCCGGAATTGAGGCCCGATGCCTTTCGGCCCGTTGCCGCCGAGATAGACCACGACCTTGTCCTTGACATCCTTGCCCGCGTAATCGTTGTGATTGGCCAGCGGGGCATCGAGGCCGTAACCGAGGAATTCGATCTGGTCGGTGATGAAACTCCGTTTACCGCCGACGTTCCTGGCGAATCTGACCCCTTCGCCGTCCTTGAACTTGCGCGTCATGCCGTTGATCTCTACGGTCAAGGTCGAATGATTGGTGCTTTTGACGCCCAGCACCGCGACCCGCTGAAAGTACGAACCCCGATCGCCGCCCGGTTTGACTCCGGAGGCGCGCAGTTGTTCGGCCAGGTAGGCGGCAGCCAGCCCCAGCCCTTCCGAGAAGGTGGCGCGTCCTTCCAGTTCGTCGGACGCCAGATAGGTCAACCATTGCCGCAGATCTTCGGTCTGAACCGTGGCCCTGGCGGTTTTATTGTCCTGTGCCCACAGCGAATTGAGCGTCAAACACAGAGTAAGTGAGAGCACCAGCATCCTTGTCATCGGACGAGAAAGCATCATTCTTTCCTCCTGATCGGCAGTTGAAACGGGTGGAAATCCTTACCGGGACAAAGCTAAACCGGGACGAAACTACAGCGCGGCTCCGCCGACCGATCGGCGGAGACTTCAGTCTGATTCAGGTTCTTTTAAGCTGTACGCGACACCACCATACGAGGTTACGAGATTGATGAGATACATTTATCCGTAAAACTCCCCGGAGTCAAATCGGCCGGTATTGACCCCATGACAACGACTCAGATACACTGGCCGCGTCGGGTGGTACTCCAATCCTCGCGCCCCCGATTGATGGAACAGCAGTTTCATCCGCCCTCATTAGACGCGGTTCAGGATTTTATCGAATTATCAATAGGACTTGAGTGGAGAGAGCGTTCAGGCATCTGCCTCTTTACTCGCGGATGATCCGTTTTTCATGTCGATGTTATATTTGCTCTATTCATTGTTATTGTGCAGTCTGTTGCTTGATAGCTGCCTGCGTTTGATCTTGCTCGGCCTCAGGATTCTGAGGCCCGCCCGAAAAGCCTCTCCTCGATCCGAAATACTTGCTTCCAGAGTTCAGGGTTGCGTGGTCCTGATCGCCGCGCGGAACGACGCCGGCCGCATCGGCGCCACGGTGGCGGCCCTCAAGGCCGGTCTCGGTGAATGGCCCGGGAGCAGCCTGTGGGTGATCGCCGACCATTGCACGGACTCGACCGCCGCCGAGGCCGAAAGTTCGGGAGCCCAGGTCGCCGTCAGGTCCGGCGGGCGCTCGGGTCAGGGGGCGGTGATCGCCTGGTGGTTGCAGCGTTATGAAGCCATCTGGCAATCGCGTGAGGCGATCGTGATTATCGGCGCCGACGGCCGCTTGAAGTCCGGCAGCCTCTCCGGTTTGAAAGCCGCCATCGCCCGGGGCGGAGATGCGGCCCAGGCTCTGGTCGTGCCGCAGGTCGCCCCCGAGGCCAGGCATCTGGCGGGGTGGTCGGAGGTCTCGACGCAGTGCATCGATGACGAAGCCCGGTGGCGCTGCGACTGGCCGGTTCCGATCCGCGGGACGGGCATGGTCTTTCGCTCCAGAGTGCTGGCCGAATTGGCTCCCAGGTTGCACCCGGTGACCGAAGATCTGGAGTTCAACCTGTTGCTGGCGGCCCGGCGAATCCGGGTCGAATTTGTTCGGGAGGCGACCGTTTACGATCCGCCGCCGAGCCCGCCGGTTGAGACGGCCCGACCGGGCCTGCGCCGGCGGCTTCAGGTCCTGTTCAATTGTCGCCGCGAACTCCTGACAGCCCTGACCACGGGCGGGCTCGGCAACTGGTTCCTGCTCTGGCCGCTGCTCTTGCGGCCGAGAAGCCTCTTCGTCGGCGCGCGGCTGATTCTGCTCCTCTTCGTTCCGTGGTTGGCGTTGGCCGGGTTGGCGATGGACCTGGTCTACTACCTGGCCGCCGCCGCGATCGTGGATAATCCGCGACGGTACCTGCTGGACCTGTTGGCGGTCCCGCGTTACGGCGGAATCTGGTTATACGATTGGGGCCTCGCCATCATGCGCCGCGGCGCGAAAGGCTGATTGCGGGTCGGCGGAGCAGGGCGGGCTGTTACGGAGAGCGCTTGAGATCTTCCAGCCAGGAGAGATTGGTCGATGAATCGTAGACCAGGGTGGCCTCAACCTGATCCCCCGACTTCAAGCCCTGCAGCAGGTTCTCATCCTTGACCGCAAAGCTCATCGTCATGGCATCCATATAACCCTTGATCTCCTGGTGCGCGATCGTCACTCTTCGACCGCCGAGATCCAGGGTTTCAACCCGGCCTTTCACCTCGTAACGCCGCACCGCCGGTTCGGGCCCGGGTTGCGCGCGGCGATGGCAGGCCATCGCCATGAGCAACAGGTTGAACGAGAGCGCCACTACAGCCGGCCGGAGGTACTGAGTCTTCATTATTGGCCGTCGCCGGACTGTTGCTTCTCGGACTTGGCCTCTTTCGGGGCCTCGGTGGGAGCCGACGGCTTCGCTTCGGCGGGCGCGGGGCGCCGTTTCCGGGCGAAGGTCATGGGTTTGCTGGGCACGATGTCCAGCGCGCCGTCACAGGACTCGTTGGCGGCTTTGGTCTTCTTCTCCGCCGGCGCGGGCTTGTTCTGAGAGATCCCGGCCAGGGACAGCCAGACGGTGATCGTGAGCAGCAGCACGACGCGGATGAGTTTGGCAGATTTATTGATCATAACTATACTCCGGGTTCCAACGACCGCCGACTATTGCTTGCAGGAGTCAGCAGTCTTTCGGTCGCCTTTCATTATAGCATCCCGTCGGTCTATCTCCAGCGGCTGGACGCCTTCCGGGGCTCGGGAACGGGGCCTCATTACGGCGGCCATTGAACGGTGAAATTATTGGCCGGGCGATGTTAGGGAACGGTGTTACCGGCGGATAGTCGTGACTGTCGGCGAATCCTTGTTATTGAGTCTCGAACCGTACACAGCGGCGATGGCTGAATCGTGCTACTCGGACCGATTCGGGCTCGTCGGATAGTGCCGGCGGGTTAGAACCGGGCGACCATTTACCTATTATGAGAAGAAAAATCGAACCTTCGGCGGCCTAAAATGTTGAATTGGACTTTCCGCTACCCTATAATCGGCCATCGTTTAAGCTAGAAGTTCACAGCGTAGATCATCTCGATGAAATGGACGTTTATGCAGAGCCCCACGCAGACTAGGTCTAAACATCGTGCAGCTTAAAATAAAATAACCAGGCATCTTTCAGTTATAATCATCGATGAGTTTGGAATTAGGTAAAGTTCAACTCGCCGTATGCGAGTACTGCAGTGGCACTGGATGGGAGTTGGTTGAAGGTAAGGGAGTACGCCAATGCCGTTGCCGCAAGGGTGAACGGCGTCTTCAGATTCTCGAAGCGGCCCGGATTCCCAAACGGTATGACGGATGCTCCTTCGAGAACTATCACCCGCAAGGTAACAACTTCACCGCCGATGAGATCTTCAGATCTCAATCCCACGCTTTGAATGATGCCCAGAAGCTGGCCCGGGAGTATCCGATCCTCGATATCGGGTTGCTCTTCATCGGCCCGTGCGGCGTCGGCAAGACCCACCTGGCGGTCGCGACCGTCAAGTCGCTGGTCGGCAAGGGTATCAACTGCCTCTTTTACGACTTCCGCGATCTGCTCAAGGAGATTCAGGAGAGTTACAATTCGGTCTCCCATACCACCGAGTTGAGGGTGCTCGAACCGGTCTACCAGGCCGAGGTCCTGGTCCTCGATGAACTCGGCGCCGTCAAGCCCACCGACTGGGTCCGCGACACCATGACGCAGATCATTAACACCCGCTATAACGACAAGAAGGTGACGATCTTCACCACCAACTACCTGGACGAATCCGAGAATCCGAATGAAGAGACGCTGACGGATCGGGTCGGCGCCCGGCTTCGCTCGCGACTCTACGAGATGTGCAAGGTGGTCAAGATCAAGGGGCAGGACTATCGGCACAAGATCAGCAACAACCGTGGGCGCCGGTTCTGAACCGGGCTTCCCGGCCAAATCTTGAACCTCCTCGGCCGTCGGGAGCGGTCGTTTCTTTACCCTGAAAAGTACTTGTCAAAACCGTGCAGTCCGGCTATGATCCTCGCCTATGAGCACAGTTCGCCCGCTCCGCTCTGATTTGCCTGAATCTGAATCCACGCCTGCCTTGCATCATCGAGCGATGGATAACCTGCGTTATATCCGCGAGACGATGGAGCGCGCTTCGTCGTTCACGGCGGTGCCGGGATGGGGCGGGGTTCTCGTCGGGTGGACGGCCCTGGTGGCAGCCGGGGTTGCGACCCTGATCCGCGACGAGCACGAATGGATGTACATCTGGGCCTGTGAACTGCCGCTCGCCTTATGCATCGGCGGGTTGACCATGAAGCAGAAGGCGCGGGCGGCCCAGCTCAAGTTACTCTCCGGACCGGGACGAAAATTCACACTCAGCTTGGCGCCCCCGTTGCTCGCCGGAGCCCTGCTCTCGATCGGGCTGAGCCATGCTGGCGCCTATGGTGTGCTTCCCGGAATGTGGCTGCTGCTGTACGGCGCAGGAGTAGTGACTGGCGGCGCATTCTCCGTCAAAGTCGTGCCGGTGATGGGTCTCTGTTTCATGGGGCTGGGGGCGGTGGCCGTCTTCGCGCCGATCACTTGGGGAAATCTCCTCATGGCTGCCGGGTTTGGGGGACTTCATATTATTTTCGGAACCATCATCGCAAGGAGGCACGGTGGCTAGACAGACAGCCCGTTCGGGCATGCAGCAAGGGCAGCAAGGGCAGCAAGGGCAGCAAGGTAAAGTGGCCCGGCCGCGCGACGCGGCGCGGTCCCTTGAGGCCATGCGCGCCGCCGAGAAGGCGCCGGAACTCGATAACCTGATCCATGAACGGATGCGGCTCGGGATCGTCAGCGCGCTCGCGGCCAATGAATCGCTCACTTTCAGTGAGATCAAGGAACTGCTCAAAACGACCGACGGCAACATCAGCGTTCACGCGCGCAAACTCGAAGAGGCCGAATATATCGCCTGCAGCAAGTCGTTCGACGGGCGCGTCCCGAAGACCGAATACCGGCTGACGCCGGCCGGGCGACGGGCGCTGGAGCGATATCTCGATCACATGGAAGCGCTGATCCGGGCGGCGCGCGAGCGTTGAACCCGACCCGCGGTTTGTTTTGAAGACGGGCTTTGTGCCGGAAAGAACTTTATTTACCTGTCAGAGGAGGTTATGTACCAACTGACATTGATCGAAAAGGCGGCTGCGGCGTCGCTCAAGACCCATCACAGCCAGATTCGGATCGCGGCCGAGTGTCTGCAATTCGTCGATTTGACCGATCAGATTGCGACGATCGTCGCCCGTTCGGGCGTCCAGCAGGGGCTGGTCAACATTCAGACCCGCCATACGACGACGGCGATCATCGTCAACGAGAATGAGCCGTTGTTGATCGAGGACCTGCGCCGCCACCTGGAACAGTTGGCGCCTCGCCACGCCGAGTATCATCACAACGATTTCAGCCGGCGGATCGATATTCCGCCGGACGAGCCCGCCAACGGGCATTCGCATTGCAAGGCCCTGTTTCTGCCGGCTTCGGTCAGCATCAACATTCTCGACGGCGAGATGCAACTCGGCCGCTGGCAGAGCATCCTGTTCGTGGAACTCGACGACGGGCGCGAGCGGAATGTTTCGGTCATGGTCATGGGGCAGGCCGGCGATTGAGCGACGCGATCAATCGCTCGACCCGGCCCGGATCCACCGGGTTCATCCAGCGCCCCTCCGTTTTGAAGTAGGAGCCGATGATGAATCCGTCGGCCGCCTCGTGGAAATCCGCGATATTGTCGAGGTCGATGCCCGAGCCGAGGATCACCGGCAACCGGCAATGGGCCTGGACTTCGGACACGTCTTCCAGCCTCGGCGGGTCGCCGGTGACGTTGCCGGTGACGATCACGGCGGCGCCTTTCATGAACTCCACCGCTTCAGCCGTGGCGCCCAGGGTCAGATCGGCCGTGATCGCGTGCGATGAATGTTTCTTCTTGATATCGGCCCAGACCTGCACGCGGTCGGCTCCGATCATCCGGCGATAACGCAGCAATCTCGCGGCCGACGATTCGATCAATCCTTCATCCGCCACATGCGCGAACACATATCCTTCGGCCCGGATGAAGTCGAGGCCGGCGGCATGCGCGACGGCGACGGCCTCCAGGTTGGCTCCGGCCAGGATCTGGATGCCGGTGGGCAAGCCGCTCTCGTTCTTGACCGCTTGCCCGATGACGGTCATGGCGGCCACAATCTCCGGCCCCACCGATCCACGCAGGTAGGGCACATCATGCATGTTTTCGATGATCAGACCCTGGACGCCGCCGTCACGGTAGGCGACGGCTTCGAGCCGCGCCTGGGCGGCAATTTCATTGACGGATTGCGTGGCCGCCGGCGTGCCGGGCAGCGCGCCGACGTGGATCACGCCGATGACGGGTTTGGGATTGGGAAACAATGAAGTGAACATGATTAAGATTTGAGATTTGAGATTTGCTGACCTTGCCGGATTTTGTGGGCCCGCCATTGGCGCGCCTTCGGCGCCGAAGATAGTTCACCCACAAAATCCGGTGCGGTCAGGAGCTTTGAGATTTGAGATTTTCTGACTTTACGGGGCAAATCTCAAATCTCAAATCTCAAATCTCAAATCTGATTGTGTTATGCTTTGACTCATCGATATCTGAACGTCGAAAGTCTCACGAAGCGTAAGGAAGCATAAATCATGTTTGCAGTAATCATGGCGGGAGGTTCGGGGACCAGGTTTTGGCCGGCGAGCCGCGAGCATCTCCCGAAACAGTTTTTAAAGATCACCAGCGATCGAACGATGCTGGAG
>DATEFT010000110.1:0-5104 GCA_035280505.1 Blastocatellia bacterium
TACGGTCGTTGCTGTCTTCCAGCGCGCGAAGCGCGCGGGAGCATAAAGCCTGGGGGTGAAGCGCGCAGCGCGGAACCCCAGGTTGACGATGAACATGATCCGGAGCCCGCGAGAGCGGGCGACAGCCCATGATCTGCCGCCTGTTTCACGGGCTCAGGCTCATCGTTGGCAGGACCTGGGGTTCCGTTCGGCTCCGCCTCACTCCCCCCCAGGCTTTACTCTTTCGCGCGCTCCGCGCGCTACAGGTCAATCTGAATCCCAAAGACCTGTTTTTCAAAGTACTGAGTTGCTAGAATTGAGAGAGACGTGTTCCATGAGCTCTGACGCCGGATCAGGCGCCCGGGTTTCGTGAAGTTCCATTCATCGCCGCGCGGTTCAGTTCCGCAGAATAATTCCGTTCGCGATCCAGCCGAACAGGAAAAAACCGATCACGAAGAGGCCGAGTGGGAGGACAAACAACGCCGATCCGAACAACGAGATCGCGATCCCGATGGCCAGCAGCGCGCCCATGACCCCGGTGTAGATCATCATCGCCTTGCGCGGGGTGGGCCTTTCGATGCCGAACGATCCGGCGACCGGAATGGTCAGCATAAGGCAGCCGACGGCCGCGATCACCGGCAGCGGATTCATCATCAGCGCCGCCGCGAAGAAGAGCACCGCCGCCGTCAGCAGCAGACCGCCCACCAGATTCGAGGCCATGAGCTCCTCTTTCGTCAACAAGAGACGCCCGTAGCGGTTCAGCCGCAGCAGCAGGTTGGATAACGGGTCGGAAGTCCATGAAAGAAAGACGAAGATCAGATAGGGGATGAACAGGAAGGGGATAATCCTGGCGATCAGAAAGAGTCCGATCAACACATACCATTGCGACCGCCCGCTCAACCGCGACATGAGGAATTGATATTTGAGCATCAAGCGATAGACGAAATACTTCGCCTTCAGCGCCTCGACCATCCCGGATCGCGCCCAGTCATTGGTCGGATCGAGCCGCAGCGACTCGCGAAAGTGGTCGAGCGCCTTCCGGGCGTCGCCTTGTTGCAGCGCCAGCCAGCCCTGATTGGCGTGCGTCAACGCATTCTCGGGGTCCTGCGACAGGGCGTCTTCGAGCATTCGTCCGGCCTCTTCGCCGCGCCCGACCTGGCTCAGCGCCATGGCGCGCAGGTTGGCACAGGCCAGGTGTTCGGCGTCGAGATCCAATCCCTGCTCGGCGGCTCTGAGCGCTTCGGGCCATCTCCGTTGTCGATACTTGATCTGAGCCAGCAAGGCGAAATAATCGGCGTCCCCCGGATCGAGCTGGATCGCGGCGTGGATGGCCTGTTCGGCTTCGGACGGCAGGTCCTGTTCGAACCGCACGACGGCCAGCACATATTGCGCGTATGGCATGTCGGGCGCGAGAGTCGCCGCCTGCTGCGCTTCGCGGTAGGCCAGGTCGAACTTCTTCTGTCCGGCCAGACAGATCGCCATCAGCGCATGGGCCTGCGGTTCGTCCGGATCTTCGGCCAAGGCCTTCTGCAGTTCCTGGATCGCCATTTCATAGCGATATTGGTCGATCAGTAAGCGGGCGCGTTCGAGATGTGAGCTCATAGTTCTGTCAGGCGTTTCATGGATTCGAGGAACCGCTTCCACAGCGGAACCGGAAGACGGCGCTGAGGATCGAACAGATCCGGAGGCCGGCGAAGACCGCGATTCTCAATCGGCCCGGGCTTCAGATCAGCCGATGAGCTCGCAGGTAGTCGAGCAGTTCATCATAGGTTCCGCCATCATTGGCGAACATCGCATAATTGCGGGCCACTTCAAACCAGGCCCGGGTGCTCGGCTTGATCTCCTTCAGGACCTTCTTGAAATCGTTCATGCCGATCGGACGAGCGCGGCCGCTGACCAGCGAATCCTCGATCGCCAGCTCGGCCGCCGATTCGCAGAGATGGACGAGGTCGGCGCCGGAGAACTCCGCGCACTTTTCGGCCAGCCATTTGAAATCGAGCCGATCGATCGGACGTTGGCGAGACTGCATCTGCAGAATGGCCTGGCGCGCGGCCGCATCGGGCGGCAGCACGAGCAGGGTTCGATCCAGGCGGCCGGGGCGCCTCAACGCGGTATCGACATCCCACGGATGATTGGTCGCCGCCAGGACAAAGAGACCTTCATTGTCGGCGTTGACGCTGTCCATCTCGGAGAGCAACTGATTGACGATGTTGCGGGCGCCGGAATGGCGCTGCAGGCTCCGTTTCTGACCCAACGCGTCGATCTCATCGAAGAAGAGCACGCAGGGCGCGTTGCGGCGCGCCGCCTGAAAGATCTCGCGCAGGTTTCTTTCGCTCTGACCGACCCACATCTCGAGCACGTCGGACAGGCCGATGGCGATGAACTTCGCGCCGAGCTCGCCCGCGGTGGCCCGCGCAATATAGGTCTTGCCGCACCCCGGCGGACCGTAGAGCAGCAGACCTCCCCGCAGAGTCTTGCCGAACATCTTCATCATGTCGGGGTTCTTCAACGGAGCGAGAAAGGCCAGGTTCAACCTTCGTTTGACCTCCTCCATGCCCGCGACCTCGGCCAGCGTCACGCCGGGCTTTTCAGCCTCCCAGAAATCGCCGTCGCCCTGATCTCCCCAGAACAATTCGACGTCGCCTCGTTCCGGGAGCGGAGTGTTGCCCACCGACAGCCGGTTCAATTCCGGTTCCGGGTCTTTCAGCGCCAGATCGGCGGGCCAGTCGGTCTCGTCCGACCGCTCCCCCGGGTTCCGCGGCGAGGTCGGCGGGCTCGCCGGATCGATCGCCGACAACGCCTGGAGCAGGCGCCGATAACCCTCGGCGCGCTTTGAATCGCCTAAAGCCTCGGCCGCCCGCGCGGCATAACTGAGCGCCTCGGCCTGATCGGGTTGCGACGTGAGAATCACGAGGCAATGTTTCAGCGCCTCGTCCATCCGCTCCGAATCCACCATCAAGGAGACCAGATGGAGCCTCAAAGCCGTATTCTCCGGGTCTTTTTCGACGGCTGAGAGCAGCACGGCGATGACTGTTGGGTCAATGGGCATGGATACCTCTGTATTCTTCCGGAACCTTCTACTTGTTTTTAAAGACGGTGGGGGGCGAAATCGAACCGCCTCACGCGCCACCCCGCATTCTGATCGATCCCCACTCCGACCTTCATCTGAAGCGGCTGTTTAAGGCAGGTCTCGCGGCCTCAACTATTAAAATCAGAGGCGAGCAAAGTCTTGGCCAAGAACAGGCATTCACGTCTGTGTTGACGATCCCCGGGTTAATGAAGTATAACCCGCTGCAGCCAGTGCCCCGTAATTACTCCCCATAATAACCAACACTTCAGCAGGTACACAAATAATGTCACATGTTCGTCTATCTATACTAGCAACTTTTTTTATTCTACTGGGTCTGGCAGCTTCATCGCCTGTGACCACCTTGGCGGCCGAGCCCACTTCCACCTCCGTCGAGGCAGCCGGATATCAGCCGATAACCGCGCCCGGGACGTTGATGAGCGTCTTCGGGACCGGGTTCCCGGGCGGACTCACCATCAACGATCAGGCAACCGAGGTTCCGCTCTCCACCGATCTGAGCGGCGTTCAGGTCTGCGTCGACAACGTGCCGTCACCAATGCTCTTTGTCAGCGTCAGGCCGGATGGAACCTTTCAGCTCAACTTTCAAATGCCGTGGGAAGCCAAAGACTCCGGAGGGTCCACCCCGGTGGAGGTCTTCTACCTCGGAGCCCGTCTCACGACTGAAATTCTCACGGTGAGCACGGCCGCCCCCGGGCTCTTCACGGTCAATGCCAGCGGAACCGGGCAGGCCGCGGCCCTCACCTACAATGCCACAACCGCGGAATACACGCCCAACAGCGTCAGCAGTCCGGCCCGGGTGGGCGGCATTCTAATCCTTTACGGCAGCGGGATGGACCTGCCGGTCAATAAGGACACCGGAGTCCAGGGGATGCCGGAATCGGGCGACGCGGCTCCGAACTCGCCGCTCTACATCACGCCCACACTGCCGACCGTCACGGTCGGAGGTAAACCCGCCACCGTGCTGTTCAGCGGGCTGGCCCCGGGATTTGTAGGATTGTGGCAGATCAACATCCAACTGGCTCCCGACACCCCGACGGGGAACACGGTTCCGGTAGTGGTCAATTACGATGGTCAATCGACCCGCGCCGGAGTCACCGTGGCAGTTCAAAGCACGCCATAACCGTCAGCTCAGCGATCGAAAGGAACGATCCTCAAATGGAGATGGCCGCTCGGCTCGACCCGGGCGGCCATCTCCGCGTTTCGGCCGGCACTTCCGCCCAAATTCGGCGTGATGTATCCTGAATCCTCGGGAAAGTAAATATCTTGAAGTTTTGATTCGAAACCGCGAAACACGCGAGAGATGAAGAATTCAATTCACACCATCTACACGATCGGCCACGGCCGGCACCCGGCGGACTATTTCCTCAAGCTGCTGCGGCACTATGAGATCGCGTTCGTGTGTGACGTCCGGACCGCGGCGCGCTCGCGCTGGCCGCAGTTCAATGGGTTGGTGCTGGCGGATCTGCTCAATGAGCACGGAATCGGTTATGAACACCTGCCGGAGTGCGGCGGCAAAGTGTTGGCGCCGCCGCCGGATTTGGCCCGCGGGCTGGACCGGCTGATGGAGCTCGCGGCCGAATTGACCACGGTCTTGATGTGTTCCGAGTCACAGCCGCTCACCCGCCATATCCGTCAGCCCAGAGCCAACTGCCACCGAGTAGGCCTGCTGGCTCCCCGACTGCGGGCGCAAGGCGCACGCATCATTCACATCCTACCCAACGGAAAAAAAATGGAGTTCGATGAATCGACGGTGCCCTCGATCTGGTAGCCAGGCCTCAATACCTCGAACTCAACAATCAGGTTACATGATGGCCGCCCCCTGCGGCAATGTTGTTACTCCTAAATATTACTCTCCCCTAACTGGACTGGTAACTTATTCGTCATTTCATGAAATTAAGTTGACGAGAGTGACACGGCGGTAACAATCACCGCACGGCAATTGCATAGTTATTGCGCGGTCTTCCATTAGATGATAGCATCGTCATTCTTAGAATAAGCTACGAGATAATATTTTCATTACCGGTTAACCTTTTTCGG
>DATEFT010000111.1:0-2390 GCA_035280505.1 Blastocatellia bacterium
TATCGGGTCTCGTCCTGCCCGACGAAGCGATTGACGACGTAGTTGGCCAGTTGACCGCCGCCGTTGATGAAATAGTTTCCGGCCTGGGGCACGAACTCGAGGGCCTTGAGCGCGGTCGGATCGAGCATGCTCTGCGGAATCCGGTTATTCGAAAATGCCTGGTAGGTCGCCGCCGGCTGTCCCATCGGGACCGTCGGCAACAGGATCGGCCTCAACTGGTTGCCGACGAGCGTGAATTGCTGGTAGATCGTCGGATTGGCATCGGTCACCGGGATGTTCGGAAATTGCGCGGCCACGCCGGCCGGGATCCAGCCGTTGCCGATTCTGACCAGGCCGCTGAAATCGCCTCGGCGCATGGCCTCGGTCGGCAGCAGGGTGTCGGTCACCAGAAAATCCTGGCGGCGCCGCGGCTCGACCGCGAAGAAGAAGAAGGTCTTGTCGTGCCCGTCGTAGCCGAGCGGTCCGAAGACCTGCTTGGGCAGCGCGACGGGGCCGCCGATCGAGAAGTGGAGCTGGTTTTCGCGCAGGTTGTTGGGCGGCCGCAGCGTCGACGTGGTCCACGATTGCGCATTGAGCGCCGGGTTGCGCTGATACCAGAGCGCCGTCCCGTGATAATTGTTGGTGCCCGATTTGGTCGTGGCGTTGATCACGCCGCCCCCGGTCGATCCGTACTCGGCCGAATAGGCCGAGGTCTGGACGGTGAACTCCTGCACGGTCTCGGGGGAAAAACTGACGACGGCCCGCGCGATTCCGACTCCCGTATTGTTGACGCCGTCGGCCAGAATGACGGTGCTCCCCGGCCGTCCGCCGTTGAGGCTCAGGTTGTAGCCGGGAACCGGAGCGTTCGAGGTGACCGCCGGGTTTTCGCTGCCGGCGTCGCCCGAGACGTTCGGCAGCAGGACCGCCAGGTCGAGCACGCTTCGGTTGAAGAGCGGCACGTCCTGGATCTGCCGCTCGGTGATCGTCTGGCCGGTGGTCCCGGAGGCCGCGTTGAGGATCGGCGTCTCCGCCGTGACGTTGACCGTGTTCTCGATCTCGCCCGTCTCGAGCTTGACGTTGACCGTGGTCGTGGAGGCGGTATCCACCTTGATGTTATTGACGACGGCCTTCTTGAACCCGGGCGCCTCGATCGTAATCCGGTAGGCCACCGGTTCGAGCGAGGCCACCGTGTAGGCTCCATCGGTGGAGGTGAGAACCTTGAGGTTCTGGTTGGTCCCCTGGTTGGTGACCGTGACGGTCGCGCCCGGAATGACGCCGCCCGCGGCGTCGGTCACGGTGCCGCTGATGCCGCCGCGATTGGTTTGCGCCGAGACCGCGGCCGCGAGCATGATCAGGATTAAGACCGGCGAAATAGTGCGGATCATTGATGATTGGCCCTCCGGCATGATTGAGGATAAACCGCGAAAGACGCGAACGGCTTCCGGCCGCGATACGCTGAAACAGCCGTCTTTCGCGTCTTTCGCGTCTTTTGCGGTTGAAGCAAATAAAAACTATCTCTTCGCTACTTCGACTGCATAGACGTGTGTCGGCCCATGCAGATTGGATCGGAAGACGATCCATTTCAGATCGGGCGTGAAGGTGACGTTCGGCTCCAACTGATAGTTATGCCGGGCCAGATTGACCAGCTTCTCGGCCTTCAGTTCGCCGTGGGCGGGGGTGAAGAGATAGATCCATTGGCCGTTGCCGGGGGCCGCGACGCTGGCGGGGCCCCCGCCGTCGCCCGCGAAGAGCCGGCCGTTGGGGGCGATGTTGAAATGGACCGACCACTGGTCGCGCGGGACCCGGTAGCGGGTCTGCTTGCCGGTCTCCAACTCGACGCCCGCCAACCAGAACTCCTTGCCCTTGGGCGTCTGCAGGTCGTACCAGATCGTCCGGCCGTCGTTGCTGAAGAACTCGTGCCCGGCGATCTCCATCTCCATGGTCCGGGTATGAATCTTCCGCAGCCCCGTCCCGTCGGTGCGAATGGTCCAGATCCGATCGACTTTGTGCCAGGGGCCCTCGTGGCAGAACATCATGAGCCCGGGATCGGTCGGCGAAAATTGGACGTGGTTGAGCCAGTCGGTCGCCGGATGAAAGGTCTTGACCTCGCCGGTCTTGATCTCGATGGTGTAGAGCCGCATGGGCAGCCGCGCCGCCAACCGCCGCTCCATCATCTCGCCCTTGCCCGGATAGCTGTCCGGGCGCCCGGTCCCCGTGTTGGTCGGCGGTTGAAAATCGTTCTTGACCCCGGGTTCGACGTAACTGCCGCCGAGCAGCGTCTCATCGGCGTTGACCGCCAGGCCTGAACCCGAACTCAGTTCGGGTCGTTGGGCGATCTCCCGCGTGACCTTGGTGTCGAGGTGCGTGGCTTTGACCACGCCGTTCTGAATGTAGAAGACCTGCCGGGTCTT
>DATEFT010000112.1:0-6509 GCA_035280505.1 Blastocatellia bacterium
GATGATCAGCACTTGTTTGGAAGACTTGAACGCTTTCCGGGCCGGGGGGCCCAAGACGGATGATCTGACCATGATGGTTGTTCGTTGGGCCAGGTAAGCTTACGCTGCCGCTTGTCTCCGCTCACTGGTGCTCAGGTCAAGGCTTCTCCTCAATGGCGACCAGATCGAAGTCTTTGCCCGACCTGTATATAAGTTGATGCCGATTGAGAGCCTGCCATTGGCGCTGAATCTGGCCAGCGTATTTTTATGCTCTCAGGCCATCATTCGTTTGCTGATGACCGACCCATGACGGCTCGTTCAACTGACGATAACCAGTGTCATGGCCGGTAAGAATTGGCCTTGATGCTCAGATACAGTCCAATTATCAGGTACGCTAAAATGAGCCCCTTCGCGATGGTCACCAAGTTTGTCGGTAAGATCCCGGGGTCGCCGGTGCCCCTCACATAGTATTCAAATTGCCCTAAAAAGCTGAGAAAAAGGGCGCCCGCCACAAATCCCCAGGCCGCGATCAAAAACGAAGGCGAATGTGGGCTCTTTTTCCTGACCAGATAGACGGCCGTCAGGAGCATGGCTCCAAGAATATAGTCGTCGAACCAATTGAAGAACCGGCTTAAATCAAATAATTGATTCGACCGCCTGACGGTCTCAGCCAATGGCAAAAAGATGCCCATCACCAGGGCCATTTTCACCGACGCTTTTAAGGGTTTGTTCTCCATGGAATTAGCCTCGAAGTGATCCCGGGGTTCGATGGTGGCCGCCTTAAGGTCGAGACAACGACCGGATGATGTTGCCATCAGCGGGCGCTTCTGTCCACTCCCTCCGCTCGGTGCAGATGAGCGATGGGCACCCATTATTTCCACATTAATATTGCGGGGCGGCAATATTTCCCGTTCTTCCACGTCTGATGTTGATGGAAGCCCCGGAAAGAGTCTCCGCGGCGTCCGGAATAGAACGCGGATGAAATTGAGGTGACGGATTGGGGAGGATCGATCAACGCTGATCGGCACCATCCGTTCGATCTGCGTTCCATCTCAACATCGATCATGCTGGAACCACGATCCGAGACAGAGCCGGAAATCGACGCGGGCGCCGAGATGGAGCAGGCCGGGTTGCGGTGGTGTCGCTATTTAATCTACGCCATCTCGGCTCTGTTCGTGTCGGCTCTGGCGTGGGCAGGTCTGTCCACCATCGATGTCGTGGTCGAGATCTCCGGCAAAACCTCGCCGCTGATCGAACTCAGGCCCGTCACCTCCGCCACGGAAGGGAGAATCGACCGGCTCTTCATCGGCGAGGGCGCGCGGGTCGATGAACAACATCCGGTCGCCAGGATCGAGACCGAATCGCTTCGGACCAGGATTCTGGGGTTGGAACATGAACGAATCGTGCTCGAGGAGCAGCTCCGCCAGCGGCGTCTCGGCGGCGGAAGAGAGGCGGAGATCCTCGACGCATTGTTTCGGATCTCTTCACTCGAAACCCAGATCCAGGATTTGAAGGGCGAGGTCGTGAGAAGCGAGATCCGATCTCCCATTTCGGGGATCGTCTCGGAGCTGACTGTCAAACCATTCGACCTGGTAACGAAAGGGCAGCGAATCTGCTACGTCGTCCCGGAAGACGCCGAGTATCAGGTCGAAGCCGTTCTTCCATCGAGCGAGGTCCGGCGGGTTCATCCCGGGTCGCTGTCGCGCATCAAGCTCCCGGCATATCCGGCCTATGAATTCGGAGTCCTGTCGGGCGTGGTCAAGAGCATCTCGCCCGATGCCAGTCTGTTCAATACGGGAGAGAAAGGAGCGCCGACCTTTCGTCTGAAGATCGGTTTCGATGAGGCGACCCCGGATCTGCGAAAACGCGCGATCCTGTTAAAACCAGGTCTGGAGTGCCGGATCAGCATCATAGCCGAACGCCGGACACTGCTCCAGATGCTGGTGACCGCGGTCAGAAACGCACCGGAATAAGTCGGGACTCTGCGAGATGAATATTGAAAGCGAGACTATTCAAGCCCCCCGGCCTTCGATCACGGATTGCCCGGCAATTCGGATCGAAGGCCAGTCCATTCCGTTGCGGCAGACCTTGGTCCGCCTGCAAGTAGAGGACGGCGGTTCATTCTTGAGGCAGGCCGCCGAGGCGGCGCTGATTCGTAGAGGGGCTCGGCGTCTGGGTCTCGAGGTCGACGCCGATGAGGCTCAAACTCAAGCCGACACTTTTCGGCGACAACGGGGCCTCTACTCGTCCCAACAGTTACGGGATTGGCTGGCTCAACGGCATCTGACCACGGACGATTGGACGGGTTATCTCGAAGACCTGATTCTGAGGCGGCGGTTGATGGCCCGGGTCGCGCCCGATGAAGAGGTCAAGCAGCACTTTCTGGTCAATCGTCCCTCGTTCGATCTGGCGGAGATCTCGCACTGCGTCGTCGACACAGATCAGATCGCAGACGAAATCTCACTGCAGATCCGCGAGAAGAAGCGCGACCTGCACTATTTCGCGAGGCGGTTCTCCAAAGATCGACAGACGGCGCGCCTGGGTGGATATCTCGGGTGGGTACGCCGGCCCCAGATCAATGACGCCGAGCTGGAGAGCCGGATCTTCGGGAGCCGGTGCGGCGAGACTCTCGCCCCATTCCATTGTCAGGACGGGTGGCGAATTGTGCTCGTCGAGGATTTACGTCTGGGGGAACTGGACCATCGGCTAGAGACGGAGATCCGCGAATCGTTGTTCAAGGACTGGTTGGGGCGCGAAATGGAGGCCTGCGAAATATCGTTCCCGATCTTCGATTCAAAAGAATCGCCCGAAGGAGTAAATGAGAACAAGTGAGATCGGCACAGTTGGTAATCGAGAGATCACTGGCGCCAATCCTCCGCAGTCTCGTCCAGATAATGAAACGGAAAATAGGCATTCTGCTGTTGAGCGCGACCGCCGTGGGCCTGGGCCTGGCGTTGATCAATGCCGGTTGGCCGGGCCGGCAGGTCGAAGGATTCAATTCGGCCCCCCGGGCGGTCGCGGATCCGGTCGCCTCCCCGGTGACGATGGCCGCCGCCGCCCTCTCGGACGGCCCATCGGATGCGGCCGAGCCGATGATCCGCGCCGTGTTGTACCCGGCCAGCACGGTCGGGATCTTGAGTGAGACCGCCGGAATCCTGGCCGGGATCACGGTTGCCGAAGGAGAGCTGGTCCGCCCCCGCCAGACCGTCGCCGTCTTTAAACAGGATGAGGCGAATTTCGCCGTCCGGCAGAGAGAGGCCAGGGTGCAGATAGCGGCAGTCGCCGTCGAAAGACAGCGCGCGGTCGTGGCCGGGGCGAGATCCGAGCTTCAACAGTCTGAAGAGCTGCGGCGGGCCGGGTTGCTCAGCGAGCGCGAGCTCAATCGGAATCGGCTGGCTTTGACCGATAAGGAGAAAGAACTCGAACGGTTGATCATCGAGCATGAGATGGCCCAATCGGAACTGGTTCACTCCCGGCGGGAACTGGCTCAGACCGTCGTCACGGCTCCCGCCGGCGGCCGGGTCCTTAGAATCTACGCCAATCCCGGAATGGCCGTTAAAACCGGCGATCGTCTGATGGATGTGGCCGATCCGAAACGACTGCAAACGCGCTTCCGGGTCCCGGCGAGCCTCTGGCGGCCGAGAATCGGAACCGCCGTCGAAATCTTCGATGAAGACCGCAATCCACTGGGGACAGCCGTGATTCGCTCGGTCTCGGCCACGGCGCTTCCGCCGGAGAGCGCCCTCGAATACGAGGCGCAAGTCCCTGTTACTCCCAAACTGTTCCCCGGCGTCACCATCTTGATCCGGCTTCCCGATCGCGAAGCTGAATCTATGCGGTAAGAGTAGCCATGACCGAATTGCACGCGGCAATCGACCTGAAGACAGATGAGCCCCCATCGTCATGGACCGGCATCGACCGGATCAGGGCCGCAATCCACGGCCTGGACGAACGAACTTTCCGGTTCGGCGAGGTTCTCTTCTCCGAGGGCGAGGCCGTCAATGGCTGGTATCTGCTGACCGCCGGCGAGGGCCGAATCCTGGCACGCCCGGGCGGTCGGGAGCCGGAAACGGTGAAGATAATCGAGGCCGGCCAATGGATTCCGGCCGCCCCCACGATTACCGAGAGGATCGCGAAGTGGTCTTGCCGGGCCATGACCGAGACCCGGGTCCTGTTTATCTCCGCCGACCAGCTCCTGACATTGCAGGACCGATCGCCGGAACTGCTGCGGGCGGGCCTGGAGGAGGCGCTGAAGATCGCGAAGCGGCTGGAATCCGGCACCGGATTGACCCATCCTCGACCATCCCAGTTGGATCGCCCGCCGGATTGCCCGGCGCCTGAAACGCTCGGCTCGGAACGGATCGAGCAGTCGATCCGTCACCGCTTTTCATCCCGCTTCCCCGTCATCCGTCAAATGGATTCCAACGACTGCGGGGCCGCCTGTCTGACCAGCATCCTTCGGTATTACGGCGCTCAAGCCGAGTTGCTGGCGGTTCGCCAGCAACTCCGGATGGGCAAACCGGGAGTCCGCCTCTATGACCTGGTTCAAGCGGCTGAAAAGCGCGGGTTTTCGGCAAGGACGATCCGGGCGCAATCGATGGAATCGCTCTCCCCCTCCCGGCTGCCGGCAATCTGTCACTGGAAAAAGGGGCACTTCGTGGTCGTCTACCAGGTCAACCGGAGAGTGGTGGTCATGGATCCGGCGCTGGGAATCAGGAAGCTGAGACCGGAAGAGTTCCTGGCGCAGTGGACCGGCAATACCCTGCTCCTGGAGCCGACCGGAGATTTCACGGACGACCCGCCGCCGCCGACGATCACGGGATATTTTCTACCGGCTATCAAAAAGGAGAAGAAGGTCTTCGTCGATGCGGCGGTGGCTTCGGTGATCCTGCAACTGCTGCTGTTGCTCTCTCCTCTGCTCATGCAGATGTTGCTGGACCGGGTGTTGATTCTTCGAAGCGCTTCACTCATGACCGTCATCCTGGCCGGGCTGCTCGGGATGGCCCTCTTTGAGATTTCGATCCGCAGCATCAGGGAGTACCTGCTCACTTACGCGGCTCAACGGATAGAGGTTCGACTGAGCAGCCAGCTCTATCGCCATCTCATCAATTTGTCGCTGTCGATCTTCGAGTCCCGGCCGATCGGAGATCTGGTCAGACGCTTCGAGGACAGCCGCCTGATCAGAGAGCTCTTCTCCTCGCGCATTCTCTCGGCCATGATCGATGCGGTGACGGCGGTCGCCTGCATCACGCTGATCTTCCACTATTCTTACCTGATCGGGTTCTCGCTGATCGGTTTTGTCTGTTGCTATCTTCTATTGATCGGGTTGTTGACCCCGCATCTCTGGAAGAGATACCAGCTCCTATTCAAGCGGGAATCGGATCAACAGTCATTTTTGATCGAGTCGATCGCCGGGGTGCAGACCATCAAGAATCTGCGCCTGGAGATCGAGTCGCAATGGAGATATGAAGACCTCGGTTTGTCCTCGGCCCGGCACCGGCTCAATGCGGCCAAGCTCAGCATCGCGGGGGGCGGCATCGGGCAACTGCTGGTGCGCGGCAGTTCGATGTTGATCCTGTGGTTGAGCGCCACGGCCGTGCTGCGGGAAGAGCTCTCGATCGGAGCGATGATTGCGATCAATGCGTTGGCCGCCGGGACCATGTCTCCGGCGCTCAGTCTCCTCAATTTTCTGCGCGATTGGCAGGAGAGCCGAGTGGCGGCCCAGCGGATCGCCGACATCTACGCCATCCCGACCGAACACCGCCAGCGGCCGGGCGGGATCCGATCGACAAACTTTCGCGGAGAGATCGTCTTTGAGAATGTCTCCTTCCGCTATCAGAACCGGCCCGAAAGAAACGTCCTCTCAAACGTCAGTTTTCGGATCGAGCCCGGCGAGACGATCGGGATCGTCGGCCGGAGCGGCTGCGGCAAATCGACCCTCGCCAAACTGCTGGCCGGTCACTATCCTCTCTCCGAGGGGAGAATTCTGTTGGACGGCATCGACCTTCGGCAGTTCGACCTGGAAGACTTGAGGCTCCAAATCGGGCTGGTTTCGCAAGAACCTTTCCTTTACAACCGAACGATCCGGGAGAATATCGCCATCACCAACCCCCAGGCCTCGATGGACGAGGTGATCCAGGCCGCCCGGCTGGCGTTGTGTCATGAATTCGTGATGGAACTGCCTGCGGGTTATCACACCGTCATCGGTGAACGTGGACAGACCCTTTCGGGCGGGCAGCGGCAACGCCTCTGCCTGGCGCGTCAATTCCTCCGCCCAAGCCCACTGGTGATCTTCGATGAAGCGACCAGCGCGCTTGATTCGGAGACCGAGGAGCGGATCATGACCAGCGTGCTGAACCACAGCCGGAACCGCACCGCCCTGATCGTCGCTCACCGCTTCAGCACCATCAAACAGGCCGACCGGATTCTGGTCTTTGAACAAGGAGTCCTGGTCGAACAGGGCTCGCATCAAGAGCTGCTCGATGCGCACGGCCTCTATGCCTACTTGTGGCAAAAGCAGTTGCCGTGAA
>DATEFT010000113.1:0-4765 GCA_035280505.1 Blastocatellia bacterium
GAATCGCAGAGAGTTCTTACGCACCAGTTCGGCAGCGACGGCCGGGATCGCGCTGAGCAACCTGAACCTCCTCCGACCGGAACGAGTTTTGGGGGCCAATGATCGGGTCCGGGTGGCGATCATCGGGGCTGGTGATCGCACCATGAGCTCGCTGGTACCGGCGTTCCTGGCGCAGGCCGGGGCGCTCAATTTCGAATTGGCCGCCGTTTGCGACATCTGGAAGAAGCGCCGGGAAGAGGTCCCGCCGGAGGTCGCCAAGAAGTATCAAATCCAGGAACCGGTCAAGGCTCGCAACACCGAAGAACTCTATTCGCTGAAGGACATCGATGCCGTCATCATCGGAACCGCCGACTTTCAACACGCCTATCACGCGATCGAGGCGGTGAAGGCGGGCAAGGACGTCTACGCGGAGAAACCGTTCGCCAACCTCATGTCCGACGCTCGCGAGGCCCTGAAGGTCATCGGCGGCTCGAAACAGGTCTTCCAGGTGGGCACGCAACGCCGTTCGACGCCGAGCTACATGCGGGCCAAAGAGTATCTGGACTCCGGCAAATTCGGCGACATCGTCATGGCCGAAATGACCTGGAACGTCAATCAACCGGGCCGCTGGCGCCGGCCGAACGTGGTGCCGTTGCTGAAGCAGGAAGATACCGATTGGAAACGATTCCTCATCAACCGCCCGTCCGAGGCGTTCGATGCGCGAAAACATCTGGAGTTCCGCCTCTTCTGGCCCTACTCTTCGGGGATCCCCTGCCAATGGATGGTCCATCAGATCGACACCGTCCACTGGTTCACGGGCATCCCGCATCCGCGCAGCGTCGTGGCCAACGGCGGAATCTACCTCTGGAAAGACGGCCGCGCCAACTTCGACACCATGACCGCGGTCTTCGACTACCACGACGCCAAGAAAGACAAAGCTTTTCAGGTCGTCTATTCATCGCGGATGACCAACTCCGCGGGCGACGTCAAGGAGATCTACTTCTCCAACGGCGGGACCCTCAATCTCGATACCAACAAGGTCACGCCTGAAGGCGGATTGAGAGAGAATCACGCCAAGGCCATGAACAAATCGGCCAATCTGCTGGAACCGCTGACCATCTCGGACGAGGGCGGAGTGGAGACCGCCGCCACCACCGGAGCCGACAAACAGACTCTGGCTCACATGCGCAACTGGATGGACTGCGTTCGGAGCCGCAATCAGAAGACGAACGCCGACATTCATGCCGCCTACAATCACTCGGTGGCGCTGTGCATGACCATTGCCGCTCTGCAGTCCGGCAAGCGCGTCACGTTCAAGGACGAGAAACAGGACGTCGTCATCGGATAAGAATCGGCAGCTCAACCGCGAAAGACGCGAAACACGCCAAAGCAGCGATCTTCCGCGTCTTTCGCGGTTAACGAAGAGTTTAAGTCGAAAATCTGAAAACAATTTTCCGGGGAGATCTATGAACCGAGCAATCATCTTCGGGGCCATAATCGGCATCTGCTTTCTGGGGTTGGTTTCGTCGACGGTCAGGGCTCAAGACGTCAAGATCGTCGAGGCAAAGGACAAGCAACAACTGGACGTCTACGTCGGCGATCAGCTATTCACCTCGTACTGCTATTGGGATTCGCAGAAGAAGCCCATTCTCTACCCGCTGCGCACCGCGAAAGGGACGGTCGTCACCCGCAGCTACCCGGTCGCCAAAGTCCCGGGCGAACGCACGGACCATCCGCACCACGTCTCCGTCTGGTTCAACTACGGGAATATCAACGGCGTCGATTTCTGGAATAACAGCGGCGGCCAGGGGTCGGAGAAGATGGGAACGATCAAGCATCGGGAGGTCAAAAAGATCGCCAACGGCCGGGACCGGGGCGAGCTGCAGGTGAGCATGGACTGGATCATGCCCGGCGGGTCCAAGATTCTGCAACAGGATGAGACCCTCACGTTCCGGGCGGCCAAAGACCTGCGGATCATCGACCGGATTATCACCCTGACCGCACAGGACCAGCCGGTCGTCTTCAACGACAGCAAGGAGGGCGCGCTGGGAATCCGCGTCGTCCGCCAGCTCGAGGAGCCCACCAAGGAGCCGTTGGTCTTCACCGACGAGCAGGGCAATCCGACCACCGTCAAGGCGCTGGACAACACCGGGGTCGCGGGAGTCTATCTGAGCAGCGAGGGCCGGGTCGGCGAGAAAGAGGCCTGGGGAACGCGGGCCAAGTGGATGACGCTCAGCGGCAATATCAAAGGCGAGGACGTCGTGATCGCCATCTTCGATCATCCGAAGAATACGACCTATCCGACCTACTGGCACTCGCGCGGTTACGGTCTCTTTGCGGCCAATCCATTCGGCGCCAAAGAGTTCACCAAAGGCGCGACCACTCTCAACTACACGTTGAAGCCCGGCGAGAAGGCCACGTTCCGTTTCCGTATTCTGACCCATTCAGGCAAACTGACCAAGGAAGAGACCGAGGCGCTCTATCAACAGTTTCTGAAAGACGTCACGAATTGAATCCGAAAGCGGTTAAGAACCTGAGGGAAAATTTGTCAAACTACGATCAAGCAGAAATCAGGCGGCGGCTCGCCAGAATCGGCGAGCACGTCCGCGATCACGTCCTAAACGAATTGCAGCAACAGTCGGCGGAGTCTCTCTCGACCATCGTCGTGGAGACCGCCGCCGACAAAATCTATATGATCGACCGTTCGGTCGAGACCGTGCTCCTGCCGGCCCTGACCGAAGAGCTGCAGCCGCTGATCTCGTTCGCCTTGATCTGTGAGGGCGTCAACGACGAAGAGCCGCTGGCCTTTCCTTCCGGGATCGGAATCGATGAGTGCCAGGCGCGGCTGATCATCGATCCGATCGACGGCACCCGGCCGATTATGTACAACAAACGCAGCGCCTGGTGGCTGGCGGGGATTGCGCCCAACCGTGGACCTCAGACCTCGCTGCGCGATATCGACGTGGCCCTCCAGGTCGAGATCCCGACGACCCGCGCGGCGGTCGCCGACACGCTCTGGGCCATTCGCGGCGGCGGCGCGCACGCCGAGACGGTCAATCTTCTGACTCGCGAGCGCAGACCGTTTCGACCGCGCCCTTCCGGCGCCCCGACTATTCAGGGCGGCTTCGCTTCGATCTTTCATGCGATGCCCGGCGGGAAGGAGATCTTCGCCGACATGGAAGAGGAGCTGACGCGGCGGTTGATCGGCGGTCTCGAAGTCAGCAAGACCGCGATCTTCGACGATCAGTATCTGTCGACCGGCGGACAGCTCTATGAATTGATGACCGGGAAAGACCGTTTGCTGGTCGATTTTCGAGGGATGCTGTTCGATCGATTCCGGCGCGAAGGCGGCGCCGGAGGCCATGCCTGCCACCCTTACGATCTCTGTTCGAACCTGATCGCCGAGGAGGCCGGGGTCGAGATCACGGACGGCCGCGGAAACCCGCTCAATTCGCCGCTGGATACGACCAGTGACGTCTCCTGGATCGGGTATGCCAACTCCGCGATCCGCCGCGAGGTCGAACCGGTGCTCCGGCAACTGGTCGCCAAACACCGCTTATAAAGGCCGGTTCCTTGAAACTGTGATGCTGAACCGCGAAAGGCGCGAAATCTGATCGATTTCGCGCCTTTCGCGTCTTTCGCGTCTTTCGCGGTTCAACAGATGAGATTATTCGTCGCCGAGGGAGATTCCGAGTTCGCGCGCGGATTGGATGATGTCGGAGTCGAGCGGGACCCGCTTGGTCTCGCTGATGGCGCGTTCGAGCGGGACGGTGATGATCGTCATGGCCTGAAGGGCCACCATCACATTCTTTTCGCCGAATTCGACGGCCCGGACCGCCGCCGCTCCCAGCCGGGTGGCCAGCAGTCGATCGCCGGGTGTCGGTTGCCCGCCGCGCTGGAGATGTCCCAGCACCAGGGAACGGGTTTCATAACCCGTGACCCGATGCAGATCGATCGCCAGCCGCTCCGCAATCCCGCCCAATCGCGGTTCGCGGCCTTCCTCGAAGGCCCTGAAGATCATCTCGCCGCCGACCGGCCGCGCCCCCTCCGCAGCCACCACGATCGCAAAGTTACGCTTGCGCCGCCAACGGTCGTGCAACTTGCGGGCGATCGCATCCAGTTGAAACGGGATTTCGGGCAGCAGGATCACATCCGCACCGCCCGCCACGCCGGAATAGAGCGCGATCCATCCGGCATAATGGCCCATGACCTCGACGATCATGACCCGCTCATGCGATTCCGCCGTCGCATGCAGCTTGTCGATCGCATCCGTGGCCGTCGTGACGGCCGTGCTGAACCCAAAGGTCATCTCCGTCCCCATCAGATCGTTGTCGATGGTCTTGGGGACGCCGATCACGGGAATGCCTTTTCCGGCCAGCATATTGGCGATATTGAGCGTGCCGTCGCCGCCGATCACGATCAGCGATTCGAGGCCCAATCGATGAAAGGCCTCCACCACCTTCTCCGAGATGTCGACGACCTTCATCTCTCCGTTGCCTTCGAGTTTGAGTTTGAATGGATTGCCGCGATTGGTCGTCCCGAGGATGGTCCCGCCCGTATGGATGATGCCACGCACATCCTGCGCGTTCAGCAGATGCACCCGATTGGGAAATAAGAGTCCTTCAAATCCGCGCTCGATTCCGTAGATCTCCCAACCACGATTGATGGCGCCCGTGACGACCGCACGAATCACCGCATTCAAACCTGGACAATCGCCTCCACCGGTCACGACGCCGATTCGTCTCGATTTACCCTTTTGTTGTCCGATCATATCTGAAAAGAGTCT
>DATEFT010000114.1:0-4767 GCA_035280505.1 Blastocatellia bacterium
AGTTGGATCAGGTCGGTGCCGGACGGGATCCGCAGATTCCGCGTCGTCTGGCTGCCGCCCGTGGTGTCTCGCAATCCGCCCAGGGCCCAGGTGAATGAAGCGACGGTCGAAGCCGGTTTCGGCGCCGGCGCGGCCACGGGCTCCTGTTTCTGCCGAATCGTCTCGCGTTCTTGATTCAATTGCTCGTTCTGTTGCTGCTGGGCGTCGGCCTGCTGCTGCAGACCCCGCTCGCGCTCGCGCATGGCCGCGCGATCCGCGTTGGCCTGCGCCAGGTCTCGCTGCACCCGGCTGCTCTCGAGGATCTGCCAGGCCACGGTGGCCACGACGATCAGACCGGCGGCGGCCATCGCTCCCAGCATCAGCCGCTGACCGGTGAAGAGGTCCATGAACGATTCCCACCACGACGGTTTGGAGGCCGTCCGGGGCGTCTGGGCGACGACCGGCGGGACTGTTGCTTGTTCCGTGACGGCCGACGCGGCCGCCACGGGTAACACGGGAGGAGTGATACCGAGGGGCATTACTTTGTTCAGGATGCGGAAGAAGCGCACTTGCTGGCGCCGGGCGGGCGAGGCCATGTAGTGGCGTTTGAAGTTCGCCCGCTCTGTGGCTGAAAGCTTGCCGCTGAGGTAGCCTTCGATCAGATCGTGCTCGACGGCCTGTAACTGCTCGAATCTCTCGGGGTCGGTGAAGTAGTCGCTCTCGATCAGCTCTTGCTCGGCCGTCGTTAAGTCTCCTAGAAGATACCGGATCATCAATTGTTCTGAATTCGCTCTATCTGTCATGTTACAAATGCTCTCGCTCTCATTGACCATAGTGGATGTCAATCGGTCCACTACCAAGTGACAACCCGGAAAATATGTGTCGGTCTTTCAAGCCTGGTTGAGACAGCGACGCTCGCATTCTCGTAACTTGCTGAGCAACCGTGTGATGCGGTTTCCGAGGGCCGCGCGGCTGATCTCGAGCCGGGCCGCGATCGCCTCCCGGCGGTTGATTCGATCGCGCCCCTCGCCGACAAAATATTCCTGGAGCAGCGCGCGGTTCTCATCGGGCAGCTTCTGCACGCATTTGATCTGGCATTCGACTCGAACCTCCTCGAGCGGGTCCGGCTCGTCGAAATCGTCGGCGGGCGAAGCGGTGTCGTAATCGTCGAGCGGTTCGTGTTTATCGTCCCGCTCGCGATTGACCCATTCGAGAAAGATGAAATAGGCTACCTTTTGACAGTAACTCTGGATGTTGCGGATCTCTTCCCCGGCGACGATCTTGCCCGCCACGCGGTCGAAGGTGAGATCGGTGAGATGATCCGGAGAGACCGCACCGCGCCACTCGAAGAATTTCATCAGCAGATGGCGCAGCGCCTCGTACTTTTCACCGGCCTCGTTCCGGTCGGGACCGAGGTAATCGAACAACGCCTCCAAGGCGTCGGTTGGAGTCAGGGTTTTCACGAACCTCCTCGCTATTTATCGCTGGCCATCCAGATTCGCCCACTCGCCGGACTGAATGAAGGCCGCCCAGTAGAACGGATGCTGCCGAAGCTTATTCCGCAACATTGTCAACTGGACCTGCCTCAGTCCTTCGCTCCGTCCCTGTCCCCGCTGGAGTGCCTGGTAATAAGGGCCCATCAATTCTTTGGTTGCCGCGTCCGGTACCGGCCAGAGGCTCATCACCTGGCTCTCAGAGCCGGCCAGAACCAGGGCTCGCCGCAACCCCTGCACGCCTTCGCCGTTCTTGACCTCGCCCACGCCCGTATCGCAGGCTGAAAGCACCACCAGCTTGGTTCCCCAGAGATCCAATCCGGCGGCTTCCAGCGCGGTCAAGACTCCATCATCTTCTCCGCTCTTACCCTGGTTGGCTCCCGCCAGCGCCAGGCCCGAACGAAGCAACGGGTTTTCGACATAAGCCGCCCACTTGCTGAGTCGCAGCGTGGGCGATTGCTGCTGATTCTCGGCCATCTCTTCCAGCATCTCCGTCGGCAGGGCCAGGAAGAAGTCCCGGACCGGCCGTTCGCTCGTCGGCACCGCGCCGGCGCCGGAGAGACCACGCGTCTCGGCCACCGTCGACTCCTGTTCGTTGAGGAAGAACCCGTGGGTCGCGATGTGCATGATTCGCGGCGCCCGGGCCCGCTTGAGGGCGGCCTCGGTCGCCTGTTCGCGCAGCAGCACCGAAGCTTCGGGCAAGACGGCCTTGATCGCCAGCGCCTCCTCCTCCGTGCCCGGCAGCGGTTGGAAGAAGACCTGCGAGGAGTCGATCTGGGTTCGCGCCGCGCTGCCGCCCCGCGAACTTCTGGAGCTCTGCTCCGCCCGCGCCGGAATGGTCGCGACCCGGCCGAAGACCGGATTGGCCATGACCAGCGGGGCATTCACCGTCGGGGCCATCTGGTTCGGTGGCAACGGCTGCAACCGCAGCAGGTCTCGCCCGCTCGTCAGATAGCTGATGGCATAACGGTTCACCAAAAACTGATTCTGTTCGTCCACCAGGGCGGCGAAGGGAATCAGGTTGAGGAGGCCGTCGGGCGCGATCAGCAGGCGCCGGGTCTCGGTCCCGGACTGCAGGGCCGCCCGGACGGGCTGCATGACCTTCTGGTCCACGATTCGCGCCAGCAGGTTGACGTCCGGCCGGTTCGGGTCTCGCAGCGCCCTGCGCCACTCTTCCACGGCCTGGTCGATCGGTCCGGACTCGCCGAGGTCGACCCATTTCGGTTGCCGCTCCGCGGTCAGCAGATAGGCCAGATAGCGCGGCGGACGGCTCTTCTCGGTCTGGGCCTCGAGCGGCGTGCAGATCGTGAACTCGATCAGCGCCGTCCCGGCCGGCAGCGCCGCCTGGACGGTCGAGAGCGTCACGGTCTGGGCCTGCGCGCTAAACTCGCTGCTGCGCTGGCTGAGCTCTTTCTCGAGGTCCTCGACCAGATCTTCGAGCGATTTGAGCCGCGTCCGGTAGGTCTCGTCCGGGCCGCCCGCGCCCGACTCTTTGAGCGAGAGGGAGGCCAACTGCGAACGGGCCTCCGTCAGTTGATCGAAGAGCGTCAGATTCTGCGGCGTCGCGTGGCGGCGCAGAGTCGCGATGGTGTCGGTCATCGCATCGAGCCCGCGCGCCTTCCGCCGCAACAGGGTCGTGAAGGCCAGCTCGAGCGCCCGCGGATCGTTCGGGGCGTTCTGGCTGTGAAGCGAGAGCGTGAGATTGGTCTCTTTCGAGTAGAGCGAGAGATAGGCCAGTTTCTGGCGTTCGGAGCCGATGTCCAGATTGAGCCGCAGGTTGCGCTCGCCGACGGCGTTGGCGCGGGCCAGGTAGGCCATGGACCTGGTCAGGTCGCCCTTCACCGCGTAGAAGACGGCCAGATCGTTGAGGAACTCCGAGACTCGCTGGTGTTCCGGACCCAGGGCCTTCTCGATGATGGCCAGCGCCCGTTGATGGGACGGTTCCGCCTTCGCGAAGTCGCCCTTCTTGCGATAGAGCGAGGCCAGGTAGTGAAGCGCCGTCGCGACGTCCGGATGGTCCGGGCCCAGCGACTTCTCCAGAATGCTCAGCGCGCGTCGATAGAGCGGCTCGGCTTGATCGTAATCGCCCCGGTCGCTGTAGAGCCGCGCCAGGTCGTTGAGCGAATAGGCGAGACTGGGATGGTCCGGGCCCAACACCTTCTCTTTGATGGCGAGCGCGCGCCGATAGAGCGGCTCCGCCTGGGCGTAATCGCCTCGGAAGTAGTAGAGGAGCGCCAGATTGGTCAGCGTCGAACCGACATTGGGATGTTCCGGCCCGAGCACCTTCTCGCCGATGCTGAGCGATCGCCGGTAGAGCGGTTCCGCCTTCGCGTAGTCGCCCCGCCGCAGATAGAGCGCGGCCAGATTGTTGAGCGAGAGGCCGACCAGCGGATGTTCCGGCCCCAGCGCCCGCTCGTAGATCGACAACGCCCGCTGATAGTAGGACTCGGCCTTCATGAACTGGGAGGTCTCGTTGTAGAGATTGGCGAGATTGATGAGCGACGCGGCCAGATCCGGGTGGTCCGCCTCCAGAGCCTTCTCCCTGATGGCCAGCGCGCGTTGATAGAGCGGATCGGCCTTGCCGTACTCGCCCTTGCCCCGGTAGCAGTTGGCGAGGCCCGTCAGCGCGGCCGCCACCTCCGGATGTTCGGGCCCCAGGACCTTCTGCCGAATCTCCAGCGCCCGTTCGACCAGCGGGAGCGCCTCGTCGTACTTGCCGGCGCGAAAGAGCTTGATGAAATTGGCGATCAGCTTATGGGCCGTGAAGAGGCTGCGGTCATTGTCGTTGGCGGCCCGCGTCTCCATGACCAGAATCTCGAACCGTCCGGCCGCCGCGTTCTTCTGCTTGGCCAGCACTTCCAGCCGGTAGGTGCCCCACTCATCCGCCACCCACGAGACGGTCTCCGGCCCCGTGGTCCTGATCTCGGCGTCGTACTCCGTGATCGGCTGGCCGTCCGGACCGGACAGCTTCACGATCACGTCGATGCCGCGCTGATCGACCACCACCCTGACGGCCTGCCCGGACGCCAGCGCCAGCCGATACGCCGTGGACTGGCCTCCGGCCAACGGCTGTTCAACGGCCTGGCCCAGTTCGAGCGCCGGAGCCGGTCGATCTCCCGGTTTTTGAGTGGTGGTGTTGCCCCTCGACTCTCTCCCAAAGGGCGCCGCTTGAGTCCGAAAGAAAGGCAGGTTGACGAGCGAGATAATAACGATAGACAGGGTAAGACCGCCCCTAATAATCCAAGAGCGATGCCTGCTCGGAGCTAGCCCTAGAGCGCTTAGCCAAGACATTTCG
>DATEFT010000115.1:0-3310 GCA_035280505.1 Blastocatellia bacterium
AATCTCCGGCGATCGATCTTGCCGTTCGCCGTCACCGGCATCTCGTTCAGCATCACGATCGCCTCGGGCACCATGTATCCCGGCAGCCGCTCTCTCAGATGTCGCTTCAATTCCGCCGCCGTCACCTCCGCCCCGTTGACCGCATATCCGAGGAGGCACGGCCCCCCTCCTTCGTCTCGGCGCGCCACCACCACGCTCTGCCTGACCGCGGGATGCTCGTTCAGTGCGGCCTCGATCTCACCCAGCTCGACCCGGTACCCACGGATCTTGACCTGCGCGTCTTCCCGGCCGATGTATTCGATGTTTCCATCCGGCAGATACCGGGCCAGATCTCCCGTTCGATACATTCGTCCTCCCGGTGTTCCGCCGAACCGGCTGGGAATGAACTTTTCGGCGGTCAACTCCGGCCTCCCGACGTATCCACGAGCCAATCCCGCCCCCGAGATATAAAGGTCGCCGGTGATCCCGATCGGGATCGCCTCCAGCTCGGGATCGAGCACATACATCCGGGTATTGGCAATCGGTTTGCCGATCGGCACGGTCTGACGGTCGCCGTCTCGTTCGCAGATCCAGCAGGTGACGTCGATCGCCGCTTCAGTCGGGCCGTATAAGTTGCTGAGCTGAGCCGCCGTCCGGGTCAGGAATCGATGCTCGAGAGATTTCGCCAGCGCCTCCCCGCTACAGATCACGCGGCGTAAACTCCCGGCCTCCTCGATCGGCTCCTCTAAAAATACTTCCAGC
Organism: Blastocatellia bacterium; assembly: GCA_035280505.1. GTDB lineage: Bacteria > Acidobacteriota > Blastocatellia > RBC074 > RBC074 > JAKEHZ01. The sequence continues at coordinate 742 of DATEFT010000115.1, forward strand.
ATCGAAGGGACGAAATGAATGGTGGTGATCTCCTCCCGCCGGATGGTCTTCAGCAGATACTCGCTGTCTTTATGACCGCCGGCCCTGGCCATGACCAGCGCCGCCCCGGTCATCAGCGGCCAGAGAAATTCCCAGACCGAAACGTCGAAGCTGAAAGTCGTCTTCTGCAGGACTCGATCGGTCTCGTCGAGGCCGTACCGCTCCTGCATCCACAGCAAGCGATTCCGGATCCCCGCCTGCGTATTCATCGCGCCCTTCGGCCGGCCGGTCGATCCGGACGTATAGATCGCATAGGCCAGCCCGTCCTCTCCGACCTCGCGCTCGGGAGCTTCGCCGCTGCAACTTTCGATCTGCCCCCAGTCGCGATCGAGGCGAACGAGACGCCGGCTCTCGATTCCCAGCTCGCCCAGTAATCGCTCTTGAGCCAGCAATAGTTTCACCCCGGAATCTTCCAGCACATACTCCAATCGCTGTTTCGGATCCTCGGGATCGATCGGCACATAGGCGGCTCCGGCCTTCAAGATCCCGAGGATGGCGATCACCATCTCCAGGGAACGCTCCGCGCAGATTCCGACCAGGTCCTCCCGCCCGATTCCACGCTCTTTCAAGTAATGGGCCAGTTGGTTGGCTCGCCGATCCAATTCACGATAGCTCAGTTCTCCCTGTTCACTCTTCACCGCAATGGCCTCGGCCCTGCGGACGGCCTGTGCCCTAATCATTTCATGGACCGGAAGTCTCTCCCCATAGGCTCGGTCGGTCTCGTTCCAGCCTCTGACAATCTGGTCCCGCTCGGCCCGATTCATCAATTCGAGCTGCCTGATCCGCCGATCCGCATCTCGGGAGACCTCCTCCAACACCTGTCGGTAATGGCCCACGATTCGCCTGACCGTCTCTTCGCGGTAGAGGTCTCGGCTGTACTCCAAACGGCCCGCGATCGACTCTTCCTCTTCGGTCAAGATCAGGTTCAGATCGAATTTCGCGGCCGCGGGCTCCGTTTCGAGCCTTTGCAGCTTCAGCCCTTTGATCGCGAGTTCCGCTCGCCCCATATTCTGAAAGACCATCATCACCTGAAACAGCGGATTACGGCTCAGGTCTCGCTCGGGCTTAATCTCCTCGACCAGTTTCTCGAACGGCACTTCTTGATGTGCGTATGCCGCCAGCGCCGCCTCCCGCTCTCTGTCGATCAACTCCCTGAAACTCGGATTCCCGCCGAGGCCGGTTCTCAGGGTCAACGTGTTGACGAAGAATCCGATCAGCCCTTCCACCTCGCTCCTGGTTCGATTGGCGATGGCCATTCCGACACTCAGGTCCTCCTCTCCGGTGTACCTCGTCAGGATCACCTTGAAGGCCGCCATCAGGACCATAAATAAGGTGGCTCCCGTCCGCCGGCTGAGACGCTTCAGCAATTCGCTCGTCTCCCGGTCGATCTCTACTCTCTCCGATCCCCCACGATGGCTGGGCACCGCCGGCCGGGCATAGTCGGAGGGCAGTTCCAGGACCGCCGCTCCCCTCAGTTGCTGTTTCCAATAGGCGACTTCTTCTTCGAGCACCTCTCCCGTCAGATAATTTCTCTGCCAGACCGCATAATCGGCGTATTGGATCTCCAGTTCCGGGAGGGGCGTTCCTCTTCCCTCACTGATTGCTTCATAGAGCGTGCAGATCTCTCGCACCAGAATTCCCATGGACCAGGCATCGCTGACGATATGATGCATCGTGAAGAACGCCACATCTTCGCCTCCTCCGAACTCAAGCACTTTCACTCTCAGGAGCGGCCCGGTTGAGAGATCGAATCCCGCCGCCGCCTGCTCCTTCATGACCCTCCGGGTCGATTCTTCCCGCTCCGCCGGGGTCAGATCCGTCAGGCTTTCCACTTCCAGCGGTTGCCATCTCCATTCCTCGATCACCTGCGCCGGGACTCCATTTTCGACCTCGATCCTGGTTCTCAGGACCTCATGTCTTCTGACGACCTCATTGATCGCGCGGGCCAACAGTTGAAGATCGACCTTTCCCTCGAATCTCACGGCCTCCAGGCAGTTATAGTAAGGATTGTTCGGCGCGAGCTGATCCAGGAACCACAACCTTTGCTGCGCGAACGACAACGGCAACCGGCCGTCCCTCGAACATCTGACGATGGGGAACCGTTCCGGCTGTAATCCGGCGCCGGTCACCTCCTCTACCTTTCGCGCCAGCCCCGCCACCGTCGGTTCGCCAAAGATGCTCCGAACTCCGAACTCCACTCCGAACGCCGTTCTGAGGCGCGAGACCACACGAGTAGCCAGCAGCGAGTGGCCGCCGATCTCGAAGAAGTTGTCGTGGACTCCCACCTCCTCCTGCTTCAACACCTCTTTGAAGATTCCCACCAGAATCTCCTCCACCGGCGTTCGCGCCGCGACCAGCCTCTCGGCCACCTGCCGGCCCGCCTTCTCCACGCCCGGCAATCTCCGGCGATCGATCTTGCCGTTCGCCGTCACCGGCATCTCGTTCAGCATCACGATCGCCTCGGGCACCATGTATCCCGGCAGCCGCTCTCTCAGATGTCGCTTCAATTCCGCCGCCGTCACCTCCGCCC
>DATEFT010000116.1:0-5902 GCA_035280505.1 Blastocatellia bacterium
AACAATTCCAACGACGAATGCCTGGTGAATCCACTGCGGTGATAGCACGGCTGCTCGCTTTGGAAGATGAGCTGTGCAGTTCAGATAGTCTGGCTGATTCCAGAAGAGCTGATGAAAAGAGTGAGCTAGGTTCAGTTCTGATCCACAGTATGCTTATTGTGTGGCATTGTCAACTCAGGTCTCCGGCGGCAGGTTGGTAGAGCGCCGGACAACCTGAACTCGTTAAGGAAGCGAACGACCACGGGTCTTCTTCGTGATGAAAGACCTGCGGCCGATCCGAGCGGGAGGTTGAGGAGGCCCGCATCAGAACCGTTTCTCACGCGCCGAATGCCGGTCCGTCAATCGCGATCAAACGCCGGCTGGTTGGCCCAATCGCCTGAGCCCGCGCGGCTATTTGCAGATCCCTTCAGTCACTTTGCGAAAGTGATAGCCCAGCGCCGCCAGCCTGACCGCCTCCGCAAACTTCTCGCGATGCTGAGCGTAGACCCGACTCACGAAGCGCCAGAATTCGCCTCGCGCCCGGTCGCGCACACCTAGCGCCAGGACGACGCGCGTAAGAATCAAGGCGTCGCTGAACATCCCGTTGCGACGGGGCTCCCGGCTCACCGTTACCACCCGCTCCAGACAATTGAGCGCGCGCTGATAGTATTCGTCCGGACTATAGATTGTACGCAGGATCGACTTGTAGCCCTCGACCAAAGAGGTCGCGTCCATCTTGGGAGTGAAGTTCAGCGAACCGTCGGTATTGTTCCCTGAACTTTCGACCATCAGTCGCCCCTCGCGCGCCAGTCGTCGCCAGAGTTGAGTGTCAGGAAGCGCCGTCAACAACCCAACCATCGCCAGTGGAATTGCGCTCTCACGAATAAAATCGATCTGCCGCTCGAAGATGTCTTCCGGATCATGATCAAAGCCCACGATGAACCCGGCCATCACCTCGATCCCATAGCGTTGAATCTTCTTGACGGAATCGAGCAGGTCGCGCCGAGTGTTCTGCCCCTTCTGGGCCCCGATCAGGCTGGCCTCAACTGGGGTTTCGATCCCCAGAAAGACGCGACGAAAACCGGCGCGCCGCATCCCGTCGAGCAAAGCCTCGTCCTCAGCCAGATTCACGCTGGCTTCGGTAATAAATGAGAATGGATGATTGTGACGCTCGGACCAGTCGGCCAAATCAGGAAGCAGGCGCTTGACATTGCGCTTATTGCCGATGAAGTTGTCATCCACGATGAAGACGATCCCGCGCCAACCGATCTTCAAGAGCGCATCCAATTCGGCCAGCATCTGTTCATTACTCTTGGTGCGGGGAACGCGACCGTAGATCTCGATGATGTCGCAGAATTCGCACTGGAACGGGCATCCGCGCGAGTACTGGACCGACATGGCGCTATAGCGGTTGAGATCGACCAGGTGGAAGTCGGGAATCGGACTCGCGGAAAGCGCCGGTCGCTCGGCGGCCTGGTAGATGCGCTTCGCCTCACCGCGCTCGAGGTCACGCACAAACTCCGGTAAGGTCGTCTCGGCCTCGCCGAGAAAGATGTGATGGGCCTGCGGTAGACACTCCACGGCAGTCGTCACATACGGCCCGCCGACAGCCACTCGCTTCCCAAGCGACTGACAGAGATCGACGATGTGCCGTAGCGAATCTTTCTGCACGAGCATGGCGCTGGCAAAGACCAGATCCGCCCATTCGATGTCGGCCCGCTTCAGCGGCCGGATGTTCAGATCTACCAACCGCCGCTCCCAGGCCGGTGGTAACAAGGCGGAGATGGTCAAGAGGCCCAAAGGCGGGAAGGCCGAGCGTTTGCCCTCGAATGAGAGCGCATGACTGAAACTCCAGTAAGTCTCAGGAAACTCCGGATAGACGAGCAGTATCTTCATCGCCGTTCTTTCGAATTGGAGATCAAACCGGAGATTAGCGCTAGTTCAAAAGGTAACCGGCTTGACCGTCAGTCCGGCGAGGCGGCGCCTCGTATTCAGACGAAATCGGCTCGAGATTTTCGGTTTTCAAGCCCGGCCTGACGGCCTCATCTGAATGATGGGTCCCCCCTGTGCAGTTCTTCCAATCCACTCCGGCCATCCATTGCAATGAGGCGGCGACATCCTCTAAACCAGGGCAGCCCTCCGCTTCCCACTGCTCGTCGTCGAAATAGAAATGCTCGATCGCCCCCGTCTCACCGTCTGTCGCAATGATGCCGAAACCTCGCAGATCAGACACCAGGCGTAACTTCATACCGTCCATCATAATTTATTCTCCCTCATGAATATGACCGTGTCCTGTTCGTTATCGTTCAAGTTGAGTAGAGGCCGCTTCGGAGACTTCGGCGGTCCAAACGTTGAAAGAATCGATGGCATTGACCCCGAACGTCGTGGTCAGGGCGACATCGGCGGCATCGCGCCCGCGCGCCATGAGGACACGGCCGATGCGCGGGGCCTGGTGGCGGGCATCGAACACATACCACCTTCCTCCGAGAAAGACTTCGAACCAGGCGCTGAAATCCATCGGCCCCGGATCCGGCGGCACTCCGATATCGCCGAGATAACCGGTGCAATAGCGCGCCGGGATGTTGAGTGCCCGGCAGAAGGTGATCGCCAGATGCATGTAATCGCGGCAAACGCCGGTGCCCTCGCGAAAGGTCTCGAGCGCGGTTCGATTGGCGCGCGCCTGCAAATAGTCGAAACGGAGATGCCCGCGCACGAAATCGCAGACCGCCCGCACACGTGCCCAACCGGGCGGCACCCGCCCGAACAGCGTGATCGCCATCTCCTTCAGTTCACTATCCACTTCACAGTAACGACTGGCCAGCAGAAAAAGGAGCGAATCGTCCGGGAGGTCCTGCACGTCATGCTGTGGGGCATCCCAGACCTGCGGATCGGGCTCCCCGGCGTCTTCGACAATCGCATCGTTTCTAAACAGCACTCGCCCGGAGGGGACGAAAATTCGTCCGCAGCGGTTCCCATAATAATCGACGTACTCCGACCACGGGAGCTGTGGCTCAGTCAGAAAGCACTCGGGCTTTCTGACTGTCACCGCCGACGATGGGTGAAGGTAAAGCATCAAGACCATCGCCGTGGGCTCCAGAAAATTGAACGCCATTTCGTGACCGACTCTAATCAGCATAACCGCGGCGCAGCCTTTCCCTGGCGATCACAGCCATTTGAACATTTGATCGAGCTTGGCGGTGATGTCGTTTTTGAACTGTTCGCCCTCTTCCGGGGTGGGCGGGAATGCCCATGGCAAAATGATCTCTTCGCGCAGCAGGCTGTCTTCGTTGAACCAGTAAGATAACGTCACGGTGGAGTGACCTTGCCGTCTCAGCCGGTAACCGACTTCCCATCTTCCCGCGGGTTGCGCGCCCCAGACGGCTTGAGGGTGGAATTCAATCCCTCTCTTTTCGCCGGCGGTGTGACACACGCTACGGATCAATGTCGCCAGGTCGTCTACAGTCATCGTTCACCTCAATTAAATCGTCTACCGACTCGGAATAGATACCGGTCCAAACCCGAGCCGATCGCCCATTCGGCCAGAAGATCCTTCAGATCTCTCTCAGGCCCGCGAGACGGACCCGGGATTTCCGCCATTACAGACGCTCCAGCGCGATTGGGAAAGCCAACACTGCGGCGGGCCCCACGGCCGTGTTCTCTTTCAAGATCTCTTTGACCGTCACGCCCTCGCCGTAAACCGCTCGCATTCCCTCTTTCTCGGGCGAGATGACGGCCCCCCTCAGATCAAGTCCGGCCAGGACTCCATGACTGCGCGAATAGGAGAGAATGTGCGCATCGAAATCAAAAATCGTCGAAGCCTCCGCCTGCCGGCCCACCGGCCCCGCAACCGCCGAGGTATCAGCTCCGATCTTGAACTTACCCGAGAGCAAACGGTCGAGACCTTGCTTGTTCATAAAGAGCAGCACCAGGTCGGTGGAGGGTCCGCCGACCTGCCGGCCGAAACTCCCGCCGTCCAATTTGAAATAGGCAGGTGCACTCCAGCCAGTGAACGTGTGGCAACTGACCACGCCACGCCTGGAACTTCCGCTCAAACTGAAACCGGATGGGGCGATAGCCGGAAAGACCGCGACACATTCGGTGGCCTCCAGCAATTCCGCGGGGATTCCCTGGTCCGGTCTATCCATCAGCTCGCGAAGGACGCGCGCAGCCTTTTCCGATTGCTCGATCTTGCTTTTAAGCTTCTTCTCGGCTGGACTCTGTGCGATCGCGTTCGCTGTCAGAACCAGGCAGAAGATGACGGCCATTTCGATCAGTGAGCTGCTTTTCATACCGCGCGCATACTTTCTCTTTAAAAGATTGCCGAAATCTTCCGGCCTCTTACTCAGTCAACCTGCGGATACGGGGTAAGAATGATTCCGATTGCGGGTCCCGTCCGGTTCAGCCGGTTGCTCGACGCCCGCCAAGCAATTGGTAGAGTAGGGCTATCGCCGCCATCAACGGCAACACATGAATCAACCTGCCGCCGATGCCTTCAACCAGGCATAACGACCACAACCCAACCAGTGCAATGAAGATCGTCCTAAACATAGTCAACTTCCAGATTTAAGGATCCCAACTTCCGGCGGAAAAATCCGAACGCCGATCCGGGATCTACTCTTCTTCCGCCTCGATCAACGGCCGATACGCCCGCCTGATATGCGGCGCCAGCAGAGCGGGATTATCGGCGATCATCCGTTCCATCTTATGCCGTGCAGTCTCTTCAACCCGGCTCGCGGGCGGCATAGACCTCGGCTCAATGACGGTCTGCTCCCACGCGGACGCAGCTTTCAGCTTCTCAAGCAGCCCCTCAAAACGCGCCAATTCCTCTTGCATGAAACGGAGCTTGAATTGCATCCAATCCAGCTTGCTGGAGGCGCCAAAACCGAAGCACTGGCCGAGTCGCCGGAACAGAGCGGGGGAACGGAGAGACTCTTGCTCTAACGCCGTCAGTTGAGCCGCCAGAGTTACGACGTCCGCTTTCAGTTCTTCCCCCCTGCGCTGTAATGATCGAGGATCCTGTTCAATCGCGGCATCAGGCATAGATGATGGTTCCTTTCCATGAATTAAACATTCACAGGTTCCGGAGCCCAATAGACTCTCGGTCCCCTCAGGGTCTCGGATCGAGATAGATCACATGTGCGTTGTTTAATCCGGATTACGGTCGCCAGGATAAGCCGATACGGAGTTAGGTTCCGTTCAATATTGGACGAAGGTGAAAAGAATTATCGCCATACTGCGCCACACTGTTTAGATGTTCGACTTGGACCGCAATCAGACTACTGCCCGCAAAGAGAATCTTGTGTTACGATGGTGGACGTTGAGACAAGGCCTTTTGATCTAACGAGTCAGTTACCCGCCAGTTTGCAGAGTGCAGCGACCGTTTCCTTCGATCTCAAAGTCAAACATTGCTTCAACAGTAGTCTTCTCTCCGGACATCAGCGGTGAGGCGTCGTCAGTTTTGGCCGGCGTAGTCGGACTGAGAGAGTAGGAAATTGATAAGCGTACGTTGGGAACCGTTCCCGCCACCATTCGCCCGTTTCACTTAATTGAGAGAAAATCAATACCTAGAGCAACGCAAGCCTTTAGGCACCGGATGACGGTCCGATCTTGCCTGGCTTCCGGAAATTTCACTTTACAGCTTTTCGATCAGAGAGCAATAAGCAGCGAAATAGACGAGCATCAGTTGTGCATTTCGTCTCTTATTTCTCGATCTCCGCCACGCTCCGATGGCTTCCGCAATCAGATTGAAAACCGTCTTCCGATTCCGCATGATCACTTTCATCCAATCCCAACGAGTCATCTGTGGGAAGTAGATCCCTCGAAAGAAGAGGCGCGCAATCAGGTGCATGATCCGAGCCTGGACGGGCTTATGGCCGATCGCCTCGATCGCTTCGGAAATCCGCTCTGGACTATAAGAAGCCGA
>DATEFT010000117.1:0-3634 GCA_035280505.1 Blastocatellia bacterium
CGGCTTCGATATCCGCCGAACCTTCGGAGAACTGGCCGCGCGGGATTTCGATCGAACCCAGGCGCTCGCGCAGATCGTCGAGAATCAGAGCCTCAGGTATCGGGCCCTGATTGCCGTCGCCGAGTCGGCCTTCGCGAAGAAATAGCCGGCATCCGCGTGTTCCGCGGTTTGAATCTCAAATCTCAAATCTTTGGCGGGATGGCCTCCATCAGCAGCGAGAGGGCCTTTTTGAGAGCTTCCGTCCCGGGATCTTCTCCCTTGGAATGCCCCATTCGCACCACGACGAGATCGTGCGACGGAATGATCAGAGTCTTTTGACCGCCCGCCCCGGCCATGTAGTAGGCTTCCCTGGGCACCGGGAACTTGTCGTCGCCGTTGATCCAGAAGAGAGCGCCGTAGATCGGGCGATGATCGGCTTTCCACGCGGGCGCCACCGTACTCACAAATTCGACATACCCTTCGGGGAGCAGCCGTTCACCGTTCCAGACGCCATCCTGAAGATAGAGATTGGCGAGGCGAGCCCAATCGCGGCCGGATGCGAATTCGTATCCCTGGGTGAGGAAGTTTCCAAACGGATCGGTCTCCATAATCATGGTCCGGATGCCGATCTTATCGAGGAGCGCGCGCCGTGGGAACGATAGATAATCCTCGTTCCGTTTCTCGACCCCGAGGCGCACCAGATAGTTGATCAGAACCGGGTCTGTGTTGCGATACCTGCCGACCATTCCGGGCGGCCACTGCAACGGTCGCGTCGCCGCATAGTGAAAGGAGTCCACGCCGCCCGTGTAAAGATAGAGATGATCGGGATACGGACCGGATAGGTCGTAGTCCGGATCCTCGGGCGCTCTGATTCGCAGACCACTCGACATGCGCAGAAGGTCGCCAATCCGAATTTGGGCGCGCGGATCATCCGCGCCCTGCCACTCGGGGATGGGGGCGGGTTGCGATAGGTCGTAAACGCCCTGTTTGATGAGGAGGCCCATCAAGGTGGCCGTCAGGCTCTTGCCCATCGACCAGCCCTCAAGCGGAGTGTGCATCCCAATCCCCGCGCCGTACCGCTCGGCGATGATGCGCCCCTTCCACGTGACCACGAAGGCCGCCGTCAGGCCCGCGGCCGGTTCGAAAGCCGCGTCGACGGCCTCTCTGACCTTGTCCGCGTCGATCTCCGCCGGCCATGGAGTTGACGGCAACAAGTCGCCCATCGGCCAGTCCTGTGTTGAAGGATCCTGTAAACGGCTCTCTACCCTGATCGGAATGAAACTCAACTGATCCTGGCCGAGCGGAAGGGTCACACATCCCTGATCGTCGAGATATCTGGCAGTGCGCCGCACTCCGTTCGCAAGCGTGACATGCACGGCCTTATTGACTCGATCGATGACCGGCTTCCCCATCTTCGCGCGCTCCTCGTAGGGAGCTGTGAAGTATCCGACGTTCTCGGCGGCAAAGTCCGGATCCAGGCCGGTGATAAAGACGGCCGAGCACATGATTTTAGCGAAGCCGGAGGCATGGTGTTGGAGTTCGTCACCTGGAGGCGGTACGTACGGCGTGTCGAGTTCCAACGACTTGGCGCGCGCGATCAGCGCTTCATCGGGTGAATCCGATGCCTGCGACGCGATGATGATGTCTGCGTTCATGTTCGAAGCTCCGATCCTCTCTTCCCGGTTAATCGTGGATGTCGTTGAATCCACGCGAAGGCTTTCAGGAAATCACCCCGACAGTTTAAAATCTATCCATCCCAACTACTAGAAGACGCAATGAATGCCTTGTCAACTCTTTTTTGTTTGCTCTGTAAGCTACAGTATTTCATAGGGATTTCAGTTCTCAGCAGAAAGTCCTTTATTGTTGCGGAACAGAGTCGGTACTATTCCCCTTCGTTTCGAGCGTTTTTACCGCCTCGCGCAGACTCTCCCGGCTTAGGTTCGTGTAGTGATCCGTCATGTCCACTCTGGAGTGCCCCATGAGTTCTTTGACATGCAGCGGATTGATATTTCGCTCGATCAGCCTGGTATTGAAAGTGCGCCGAGTCGCGTGCATCGTCGCATCAGGCAGACCGATCTGGTCACAGGCTTTTGAAATCACCTGGCTGATATGGCCTACGGTAAAGCCGCTACCGGGGGTTTTAGGAAATACCCACTTTGCGTCTTGGTGTGCTTGCAACGCCATCACCAGCGCATTTAGGGCTTCTTGATTGAGCTGGATTGTGCGCGACTTTCTGTTTTTGGTAAGGCTTCCCGGCAAAGCGAGTTCCCGCTGATTCAGGTCGATCCATTCTCGCTTTAGACCGAGCACTTCGGAAAGCCGCATTCCGGTGTATAAACCCAGTATGACGATCGGTCGGTATTTCTCTTTATTTCCACTCAGGGCGTTCAGTAATCGTTCCTCATCCTCTGGCGTAAAGACTGCAGTGCGCCGCGCATTCGCAACGGGTAGACGGCCAATACCTTTGCATGGATTTGATTTGCAGTACCTGCGTCTGACTGCCAAGGTGAATATGCCCGACAACAACGCCATCTCTCGATTAACCGTGTTCGGATTACGATTGCCGCCTCTCTTGGTGCGGCCGTTGAGCCGAGAGTACATGAACCTCTCGATCAAATTGGGATCATTCTCCAGATCTCGCATCGTCTTGTCTTTAAAGAATCGGCAGGCTAGACGGCAGCAGAGTTCGCATTTTCTGTAGCTACGGATGCGTAGTTTCTGGTAAGGCAAATAGATTTCTTCAACGAATTGCTTGAAGATCGTATTCCCCAGTTTGTTGGCCTCATCGCCACTGAAGACGGCGAAGCGTTTTTTCTCTTCGATCTTTTCGGCCTGGCTGCGGGTGCGGATGCCTTGAAGCGCCTTCTTGTAGCGTCGGCCCTCGATGACGAAATCGTAGAACCAACAACCCGGTTCGTTATCTTTGACGATATTTCCCTGGGGGTTCCGTTTGTAGACTGGCATTAATTTGCTCCTCTCATCGGGTTGCAGCCGCCTTGAGAAGCACGGCGCTACTTTACCACGCGCAGCGGTGCTTTTTCGAGAGATTTCGAGTCCAGCCTGGTCCACGCCTCGACCTCTGACAGATCGAACCGCAGGTCATCGCCGACTTTGCGAACAGGGAAGTTCTTGTTTTTAATCCAGAGATAGATCGACCGATCATTAACGCCCAGGTACGCGGCGATCTCTTTGACCGTGAGCAATCGCCCGGATTCGCTGACCGGCGTTGCTCTGTCCTGTCCGCCATCGAGGGGCGGGGAACGGCAGGCGTCGAGCAGCCAGTTTAAGAGCTGATATCCGCTGTCCACGACATCCTTGAAACGGTCGGCGCTCTCTTTCAAACTGTCCGCGCAACGCCGCAAATCCTGTTTTAGTTGAATCATTTGGTTTGTCTGAGATAACATAATAAGTCCAATCAAGTTTTACTCGGTCCGGCCTGGCCGCGATCAGCTTTTGATTAGATCGCAGCGCTAAGTTTTTAGCAGTCTTTCTTTTGCAAAACTCGCTGCACTTAATTTCAAGTCGTTGTTGTTTCTGACGTGTGTGAATTTATCGGACCTTCGAGAAAAAGTCCTTACAGGCTGCAAACAATTTGCAAACAATTCGATAACAATTTGCAAACAATCGTATGGAAACAATCAGGTATCTGTTCGGC
>DATEFT010000118.1:0-15951 GCA_035280505.1 Blastocatellia bacterium
CATTCGGTCAGGAGAGGTTTCATGGCGTCGGCCCAGACCTGATAGCCTTTATCGGTGAGATGCAGGCCGTCATCCGTGACGCCGTCGTAGAGCTTGCCGTCTTTGTCGGCCAGTTTGTCGTTGATATTGAGGAACTTGACGGTTCGATTATCGGCCAGCCCGGCAATGCGCTCATTGATCCGGTTGATCGTGGGCATCAGGGCCGTGCTGCCCTTGGTGTTGCGAGGGGTGATCCCCATGAGCAGGAGCTTGGCGTTGGGAGCCTTTTTGCGAAGAACCTCCACGCAGGTCTTAATCCCCCTGGTCACATCTTCGACCAGCGGCTCATCGCTGCCCTCGACCGGAACGAAGCCGACGTTGTTGGTGCCGATCAATAAGACGATCACCTTCGGATTGACGCCGTCCAGCTCTCCGTTTTCGAGGCGGTAGAGCACGTTCTGCGTCCGGTCGCCGCCGGCGCCGAAGTTGCCGGTCTTCCAGCCCTTGAAGTTCAGATCCCAGTTGGCCTGGTGGGTGGCCTCCCACCGGCGCGTGATGGAGTCTCCTTCAAAATAGAGATCGATGCCGCCCCGCCTGGCCTTCTCGATCAGTTCGAGATGTTTGTTCACCCAGACCTGATCCTCGTTTCGGTGAGCGGGCCGATCGGCCGGACCGGCCGGCTTTTCCTGATCGAAGCGGCCGCCCGTCGCGGCGGCATTCACCACGACGGCCACCACCAACTGCAGACAGATGAGAAATGCGCGTGTCATCATATTTGGTAAACCCGCCGCATCATCGACCAATCTTTACCCGCTTTCGCGGTTCCGAATCAAAAGTATTAGGTTTGAGTGAAGAGATATAGCACAGATCGGGCCCGGAACCGAAGCGCGCCCGACAATAGTTCAGTCATGAACCAGCTTTAATCGGGCGGGCCGCATCACGGCCTAAGACGCGCTCGTACAGGTGGCGATCGCTCGTTCCCTCAGTTGTGCGGTAGTAAATTTGTCGTAGATGTGCTGCACCGCAACTCGATACGAGATCTCATTGAAGGGCCGCTCAACCTGTTCTCGAACCGTTTGGTGCAACGTTCCGGTAAAATCGGGCGAGAGGGTGACCGTGCGCATCGCCTTGATAATTCCGCTCGCGGCATCCACCAGGACCACGTTGAGGGTCGATTCGGTCTCGGCGATCGATTCCGGCGGCAATTGCCGGTCGGCTTCGGGGACCAGATGGATCGAATACGCGGACTCACCCCAGGGGATGTCCGGGTCGAAGCTGTACAGCAGGAAGATCACGCCCTCCATAAAGGCCAAGGCAAAATGAGACAGGCCGGAGGTGACCGAGTCGATCTCGTCCTGATCGGGATTCTCCAGAAACAGCACCAGTTCGTGCTGGCCATTCCCGAAAATATACTCGGCGAGTTCCGGCCAGCGAGGCACTTGAGGATTGTACGGCTCTCCGACCGTATAGATAGCCCTGCGATGTTTGATCATCTCTGCGACCTTAGGATTTGAAGTTTTGATTCAAAACCGTGAAAGACTCGAAAGACACGAAAGATGGTTGAATTCGCGTATTCCGCGTGGTTCGCGGTTGGTAAACCGATGCTGTCGACGGTTTAATATAGATGCAGTCGATCGACTTTTTCAAATCCGCGCCGGTGACTGAAGAGCGAAAGGATCTAAGCCCTTCGCATCGCCCCGCGTCTGGACGCATGGCGGAGCCTGGCGCCTTCGGGCAGGAGCATGGTGATGATCTCTTCCGCCGGTTGGCGGACTTCGGGCGTGACAAAGAGCAGATACGAGGAGTCGTCGATGGAGATGGCCCGCAAGGCTTCACGCAACGGTCGCCAGCGCTCTCCGCACTCCGTCTCGTCGAGCAATTCCACCGCTTCGTGGGTGTAACCCGCCGCCACGATCTCGCGGAAGAAGAGGATAATCTCGGACCAGGTTCGTTCATGGAGCCGGTCGTTCTCCCGATGGATGAAATCGCGCGCGTACTCGACCGCCTCACTCCATTTATCACGCTTGACCAGAATGCAGGCCAGCGTATGGATATTGATTCGATAGGCCGGCCCCGGCACGATCGAGCGTCGCGCATACTCTTCCGCCTCGGCCAGGGCGTGGTGGTTGAGATAGAGCTGCCAGGCGAGGTTATTCAAAAAGGCCGAATGGTTCGGGCTCAATTCGACCGCCTTTCGATAGGCGACCTCCGCCTCTTCAGGCTGGTTCAATCGATCACTGAGCAGATTGCCGAGCTCGTGCCAGGTGTGTGGATTGCTCGGTTCAATCTCGAGAGCCTGGCGATAGGCCATTTCGGCTTCCTGATCACGGTTGAGCTGGTTCTGGAGCAGCGAACCGAGGCCCTTCCACGGCGTGCTATAGTCCGGATCGAGTTCGATCGCCTTGCGATATGCGTACTCGGCCTCATCGAATCGTTTGAGATGATCCTTGAACAATTTGCCCAGATTGTTCCACGGATACGCAAATCTCGGGTCGAGTCTGATCGCCCGGCAATAGGCCGCTTCGGCCTCATCAGGACGATCCAGATATTCGATCAGCAGATTGCCGAAATCGTTCCAGGTGACGGCGTCGTGATCGCCGAGAGCCTTGATCCGCGGATAGGCCCATTCGAGCCGCTCCCGGCTCCCCTCCAGTTTTTTGATGCGGTTCGCCCATAAGAGCCAGATCTGCGGCGATCGGATGCCGGGCAAAATCCGCTCGACCTCGTTGAACAGTTTAGATTCGTGGGCCGCATCCTGTTTGGCCAGGCGAGCGATCACTCTGATCGACTGATCTCCCTGCCGCAGGGCCTCGGCGTCCGCACCTTCAATATCGGTATAGTCGGCGAGCCGCCCGGCACGGATCGCTCCGGTCAAGGACTGAAAGATTTTCGCGCTCAACATGCTGGAGAAACGCACGGCCTGCTGATCGAAGGTTTCAATCAGCTCGCTCAATCTATCGGCGGGCATCCTCTCGATCTCGCCTGCGATCTTCCGCTTCTCCTCGAGCGTCAGAAAGAGCGCGCCGCTCAGTTGTTGCCAGAATCTGTCCGGCTGCCAGTTCGGCAGAGCGACCTCCGCCTGACAAATCATCATGCGAATCTCATTTAGCACCTGGACGCGATCCCGAATCGGTTTGAATGAATCCTTCTGGCCTTTAAGATCCGGCAATGACCCCGAGGGCCGGCGCGACCTGTCAGCGAACTGAGGGTGGATAAATTGTTCGAAGCCGTCTGAAGTTGCCCGCTTTTTCAAGAGAAACCTCCAGCAAAAAAATATCGGCCTTCCGCAGGCCGAATCACTAATGATCTTCCGGGTTAAGGGCACGCTTTATGTTTCATTCAAATGTGTCCCTCTTCCTGAAAATCTGTCGCGCGTTCGTTGATTTAAGACGGGCTGCGGCCGGTCAGTGGCGAATTCCTGGATCTCCTTGAATGGCCGAGAGTTTCCCAGGAGCAGCAAGATTCCTCCGGCGAATGGATCAGCGCCCGCGGCGACCGCCGTCAATCGGTTGGTCAGGCCGCCGGGATTCCGGAGGCCTGCTACTTTCTGTTCTCTTTACGGATTACCAGCTTGAGCCCCGACCAGACTTCGTCAACGGCGCAGACTTTAATATCCACGAGGCCTAAGGGTAGCGCGACGTCCCGGATTAAATCTTCCGTCACGTCGGTGCGAACTTTCGAGGCTCGCTTCGGCCAGGAGACCCAGATCATTCCATCGCTCTTGATCTGCGACATCATGACTGGAAGACGTCGGCGGAGTTCTTCAGCCGAGATCGTGAAGAAATGCCAGAGATCGATCTCCTTTGAGCCTTTGGTCGAGATCGTGACACCGGAGGGAAGCGGAGACAACAACGCGACGTAGTCGGCCGGGGCATTGGCCACACAGAGGTGAAATCCGTCCTTGATTCCGAGCTTCCTGGCCAGGGGGGTGCCTGAATATCCCGCCATGAAAAATCCTCGTTTTTTTGAAAGGTGTTTGATTCCGAGGCTTCCGTCAAAGGACAGAGTAGAACGGATTGGGCAGCTTAAAATGCTCTTCCGCATATCCGCCGCTAAGATCGCTCTGCTGATCACCAATATTGGCGATGATCAAGTATCCGGCCTCCATGATTTTGCGCCGTTCGCCCGATTTGTAACCGCCGGCGTCACTCTCCTGCCGGCTGGAGTCGGAACCGCTCGGGGCCTCGGGATTAAGATGAGGTTGTAGCTTCAACTCCCGCCAGCCGCGATATCCGGCTTTCTCGAGAAGCTGCTCGGTTCGAGTTCGATAACCCTCGGGGCGCAGCGAGATGAAGAAGACGGCCACGTCCTGGGACTTAACGTATTCAAACAATTCGAGAGTCGGCCTGATCGGGCTGGCATTCAACGAGGAGGCCCACCGGCTGAACTTTTCCATCGTGAACTGGGGCCACTCGGTTTTAAAATATTCCCAATTGGAGATTGCCGTCTCGTCGATATCCAGGACTATCGCATATCTCTCATGCGATAGACGCGCTCTCAGTCGACGATCAAGATAGTCTCTGGCAAGCTGAACGCTCCGGTCCAGATCATTTTTATAATGGAGTCCGTCGTCGCCGAGATGCATCTCGATCTGTTCATAGTGCACAACAGTCCGGAGCTCGCCAGGTCTTGAACGGCGCGTGGTCCTGGTGTCGGATGATCGATTTGTCGTCATTGAATAGGATCTCCCATGCTGAGTGTGATGCGCTGACGGCCCCGACGACCGACAGGAGGAGTACTTTCGCAATTTCTCAACCTGCCGTCCCGTCCGGGCTCGCGATCACGACGGTGTAACCGTCCGGATCTCGCAACCAGCACTCCCAGTGGTTCGGCCCGCCGTCTCCGTCCGGCGGGTTGCGATGGCGCGGCATCACCACTTCCGCCTTCATTTCGGCGGCCCGAGCCACCGCGTCATCAAAGTCGTCTATTTCGAACCACAAGAGGACGCCGTTGCCGTAGGGCCGGTCCTCCGGATCGCCGATCGGTTCGTGATGGTGTTCGACCTCGAAGTGATGCAACTGCATGACCAGCACGCCGTTGGATTCGAGTCGTTCGTACTCCGGCCCGCCATGCGCGCTCCGGCAGCCGAGGAGTCGCTGATACCATCGGCTGCTGGCTTCGACGTCGGTCACCGCAATCAGTGGTTGTGGTCGCATCGGTCCCTCCGGTTTCGTTCTCTTCACCTGCTTTTCACCTGAGAAAGTTCGGCCTCAAATCCGGCCCGCCGGATTGTAGCATGGAACAGTATTCAGCGTTGATTGAGCGAAAAGAGAGCGCCATAATGAATGCCGGAGTTGGGAGGATCAGTAACTCTATGGCTCAACACATTGGAATCGTTGCCTGTTCAGCCGAGGGCGCGGCACTCTGTTATCGCACCATCTGTGTCGAGGGCGCCCGTCTGCTCGGTCCGCACGCCCATCCCGAGGTCTCGATGCACTCGCATGCGCTGGCCGACTACGTCGCCTGCCTCAATCGCGGAGATCTGCGAGGGGTCGGACAATTGATGCTCTCTTCGGCCGGCAAACTCGCCGGTATCGGGGCCGATTTCCTGATCTGCCCCGACAACACCATCCATCAGGCTTTCGGATATGTGGAACCGCTGTCGCCCAGGCCCTGGCTCCATATTGCCGAGGTCGTGGCGGCCCGGGCCGCGGAGCGAGGGTATCGGCGGCTGGGTCTCACCGGCACGCGCTGGCTGGTCGAGAGCGAGGTATATCCCGAGAAGCTCGCCGCGCTCAACCTGGAATGTGTCCGCCCCAGCCCGGCCGAACGGGACCAGATCGATCGGATCATCATGGACGAACTGGTATCCGGAGTGTTCAAACCGGAGAGCATCGCCTGCTTCCAACAGGTCTTTGACCGCCTGAAGGGCGAAGGCTGTGAGGCGGTCATCCTGGGGTGCACCGAGATTCCCTTGATCATGAACGACTCGAACTCGCCGTTGCCGACACTCGATTC
Organism: Blastocatellia bacterium; assembly: GCA_035280505.1. Classification (GTDB taxonomy): domain Bacteria; phylum Acidobacteriota; class Blastocatellia; order RBC074; family RBC074; genus JAKEHZ01. The sequence continues at coordinate 5,938 of DATEFT010000118.1, forward strand.
CACGCGCTTGCTGGCCCAGGCCGCGCTGAATCGGGCCGTTCACGATTCGGGGCCGAGATGAACAGACAGCTCTGGTTCACTTCGACCAGGTTTGCGCCCCTCCCGGGCGAGGAAGAACAGACGAATCCGGAGTGTTTCGGGCAAGCGCTGGCGATCTGGGTTCGGGAGCAGTTGGTAGCCCGGGGTCAAGCCGTTTCCGAAGATCCGATCCCGGAAGACTGGGGCTGGATAGTGATGATCCACAGAGAGCCATTTCGGCTCTGGGTGGGATGCGGAAACCAGGATGGAACCACCGAACGGTGGACCCTCTTTGTAGTGGCGGAGCTCGGGCTCTTCCAGAAGCTGTTGAAGCGAGTAGACCCCTCGCCCGCGGTCACCACGCTGGAACGGCAACTCGAAGAGATGATCCGAGCGGAACCCGCCTGCCATGACGTGGCCTGGGAGTTCGTCTAAGAGTTGGAGGCATTTATCGGTCGAATCGAGGATGATGAACTCTAAAACTTCGGGACCATGTCGGAAGAAGCTCCCATGTCATATCGGATTTTACTGAATCTTGTAGTCATTCGTTCCGCGGATCTCAATCGGGCCGCCGGTTTCTACGAACAACTCGGGATGAGGCCGGTTAAAGAGCGGCATGGCGACGGCCCCGAACACTATTCGGCGCAGCTCGGATCGACGGTCTTTGAGATCTACCCGCTCGACGGAAGGCCGCCGTCGGCATCCTCCGTGAGGCTCGGCTTTCGGGTAACCTCCCTGGATAGACTGGTCGAAAGGCTCGTGGAGCTCGGGGCCCGGGTCCCGATGCCGCCTCGGATGACAGCCTGGGGCCGGAGAGCAGTGGTGGAAGATTTTGATGGATATCGAATAGAGTTGACCGAAACAGATGAAGACCAGCATTTACTGGATGAATGACGATCACTCCGGACGCCTCGGGATCATGCCGAGGCCGCGCGGCGGAGATTGGCTTGAGGATGAGATCCGGGCGTGGCGGGATGCCGGAGTCCAGGTGATTGTGTCATTGCTCGAAAACCATGAGGTCGAGGAACTCGACCTTCGGGACGAACCCGTCTACTGCCAGGCCCTGGGCCTGACCTATCTTTCGATGCCGATACCCGACCGGAGTCTTCCTGAATCAAGCCGGGAGGCGTTGGATTTTGCCCGCCGGTTGACCGGCCTTCTCGAAGATGGAAAAAACCTGGTCATTCATTGCCGACAGGGAATCGGTCGATCTTCGCTCATGGCCGCCACCATGCTGGCCTTGAGAGGAATGCCCGCAGAGACGGCCTTTGAAGTGATCGCGAAGGCCCGCGGATGCGCGGTCCCGGATACCGAGGAACAGCGCGCCTGGGTAATCGCCCGCTTCAAGGATCAGTCCGATCCCCGATAGACTCGAACGACCAGCAGCAGCCCGCCGATGATTCCCAGCACCACCAACCCGGTGTGTAAGGTTTCAAGATCGATCGTTCTGAGCAGCGGCGTCGAGGCGCTCCACGGAAGGAACGGCCTGACATCCGGATGCATAATTCCATCCAGGACCGGATGTGACAATCCGCCCAACAATCCGCCGGCCAGACAGCCGGCTCCGGTCAACTCGGATCCCAGGTCGCGACGGGTCGAGAGCCATTTTTGAAACGGGGGAGCCAGCCTGAACAGGATTCGTCCCGCCGCCCAGAGCAGGAGGGCCACCAGCAGTCCGGCCGCCGCGCCGCCGACGAAGGTATGGAGCGTCCGATGAATCGGAGGTCGATTATTGAGCAGGTAATAGAGCGTCTCGCAGTCGATCACCACCTGCGAAGCCGCGAAGGCCGAGAGCGAGCAGTGCTTACTGGCCACGCCCTTGGCCAGGGCCCCCAACCCCAGATGATACGGTGTGAACGGCATAGAAAGATCTCCCAGGTACCAAGAGTTCACTTCACGAGCTGGCCGGAGCAGTATACGGCCAGGGCCAGGTCATGGTGAAACAGTCATTCTCCGATTGAGCGGAGATGCGGGCCAATTCCATCAGCGCGCACCGGCGTAAAGCCACATCAACTAATATATACGTTGACACCAACGAATAAATACGTTATTCTGGGCTCGACGCTGCAATCCGGCGATCAAATCGAGAGCGAGGTCGAGTCATGCCACGGACGCCATCAAAAACATTCACGGACAAAGAGCTGGAGATCATGCGCGTGATCTGGGAGCGCGGGGAGTCCACGGCGCGGGAGATTCAGGAGGCGCTGCCCGGCGAGCGCCACTACAACAGCGTGCTGACCATCATCCGGGTCCTGGAGCGCAAAGGCCATCTGACCCATCGCGCCGAGGGCAAAACGCATGTCTATCGCGCCAAGGCCAGGCCGGAGAAAGCGCAGCGCCGGGTGCTCAGCCACCTGATCAAACAGGTCTTCGGCGGCTCGGCCCTGGCCATGGTGCTGCAGTTGGTCGAGACCGGCGATTTGACCGAAGACGATCTGCGCGAATTACGATCCAAGATGGCGGCGCGGGCGGCGGCCCAACCGGAGCCATCGGACCCGGAGGAGAGATGATCAACCTACCACCGAGATCCATGGAGTCTGGGCCGATTCTCTTAAACCGCGAAACACGCGAAACACGCTGAATCGGCCTCTTTTCGCGTGTTCCGCGTGTTTCGCGGTCGAGCTATCGATTTAGTCAACGGAACCCTAGTCACACCTGAGCGCGATCATCGGATCCACTCTGGTCGCCCACCGTGCCGGAATCCAGCAGGCCAGCAGCGCGACCGCCAGCAGCAGCAGGATCACGGCCGCGAAGGTCAAAGGATCCACCGCGCTCACGCCGAACAGGTGAGATTTAATCAGCCGGATCGCCGCCAGCGCGACTCCGAGGCCGAGCGCCGTGCCGAGGCCGATCAGCCCGAGCCCTTCTCGCAACACCAACCGAAGCACGTTGCCCGGGTTGGCGCCGAGCGCCATGCGAATGCCGATCTCGCGCGTGCGGCGGTGAACCGAGTGAACGATGACTCCGTAGAGCCCCACCGCCACCAGGATCAGCGTCACCGCGCCGAAGAGGCTCATGAGCGCGGAGGCCATTCGCCACGAAGCGATGGTCGCCCGGAGATCGGCTTCGATCGTCGTCGTCTTGAAGAACGCCAGCGCCGGGTCGAGCGCGCGGACCTGACGGCGGACGGCGGGAATGAGCGACTCGGCCGGCCTTCGGGCCTTGATCAAGACGCGCTGCGGGTTGTCGTAACCCTGTTTCAGAACGGGCAGGTCGAATTGCGGCTCCGTCTCACTCGACAGCGTGAGAGACTTGGTATCACGCGTGATGCCGACGATCTCCAACCACTGCTGATCAGTGTCGACGCGGATCCGTCGTCCGAGCGCATTCTGACCGGCGAAGAAACGTTTGGCGAAGGCCTCATTGACGATCGCCACGCCGGGCGACTCCCGGCGATCCTGTTCGGTAAAACTGCGTCCCGCGAGCAACGGAATGCCGAGCAGTTCGTAGTAACCCGGCCCCACCGTCGTGGTATAGACCATCGGCGCTTCGCCCGGCCCCGCCGGTTGACCCTCGATCGCCACCCTGTTCAACCCGAAGATCCCGCTCAGCGGCGTATAGTGCGCCGTCGTCACGCTCTCGACTCCGGGCAACGCCTTCAGGCGTTCGACCAACCGCTGATAGAACTGTTCGCTCTTCGGCCGATCATACTTGCGCATCGGCAGTTCGATCTCGGCGATCAACACCTCGGCCGGATTGAAGCCGAGGTCGACGGCGAAGAGTTTATCGAGGCTCCGCAGAAACAGTCCGGCGCAGATCAAGACGACCAGCGACAGCGCCACCTGCACCACAATCAATCCGCGGCGCGAGATCGTGAAGTTCCATTGATCGCGGCGCAGCGTGGTCTCGTTCTTGAGCGCCTGAACCAGGTCCGGCCGCGAAGCCTGCCAGGCCGGAATCAGACCGAAGAAGAGCGCCGCCAGCAGCGAAACCGCCAGCGTGAACCCGGCGACGCGCCAATTCATGACCTGGCCGAGCGTCACATTGGCCGATTGAACCCGCGTCTGGTAGAACAGCAACAGATCGGTCAACCAGGGCGCGATCACAATTCCGGCGCCGCCGCCAATCATCGCCAGCAAGAAGCTTTCGGTCAGCAACTGTGCCACCAACCGGCCCCGCCCGGCCCCCAGGGCCGATCGCACGGCCAGCTCTTTGCGGCGCGCCGCCGATCGCGCCAACAGCAGGCCGGCGATGTTCGCGCACGCGATCAACAGCACCAGTCCGACGACCGCCAGCAGGAATTTGAGCAGGTCGCCCATCTCGCCGCGCAAGGTCGAGAGCCCCTTGCCGCCCGGCACCAGTTGCATCCGGAGTTCACCGAACAACCCGGCGCTCTCGCGCTCCGGTCCCGCCGAATTCCGGACCTGCCGGGCCAGCGTATCCATGGCTCCCTGCGCCGTCTCGAGCGCCACTCCGGGTTTGAGCCGGCCGACCAGCTTCAGAAATTTCCATTCCCGCTCGCCGACCCATTCATCATTTTGGATCTGCTCGATCTGCGTCCGCATCATCACCGGTACCCAGAGGTCGGTCGGCGACTCGATCATCATCCCTTTAAAACTGGCCGGCGCGATGCCGACGACCGTATAGCTCGTCTCGTTGACGGTCAACGTGCGGCCGATCGCGCCCGGGCCGCCGCTGAAGCGGCGCTGCCATAGTCCATAACTGATGACGGCGACCGGATGCGCCCCCGGTGCACGATTCTCTTCGGGCGCGAAGGTCCGGCCCGGGTTCGGCGTGACTCCCAGCAACGAGAAGTAGTTCTCCGTCACCAGCTCGGCCCTCACCTGTTCCAGTTGATCCCCGCTCCCCAGGTTGACGGCGTCCTGCGTGAAGGCTATTAAATCGTCGAAGACCTGATTCCGCGCGCGATAATCCAGATACTCGGACCATGAAAAGTCGCTGATCGTGAACTTCGGATTGACGCTCTCCCCTTGCAGATTGACCAGCGAGGCCGGGTCTTTGACCGGCAGCGATTGCACGATCAGTTTATCCACCAGACTGAAGATCGCCGCGTTGGCCCCGATGCCGAGCGCCAGCGTGATCACCGCGATCAGGGTGAAGCCCGGATTCTTGAACAGCATTCGCGCACCGTATCTCAAGTCTTGCCCGAATGTCCGCATCTTCTTCCTCTTAGTCCTTAGTAAGTTGTTTGACCTGTAGCGCGCTTCGCGCGCTGGAAGACAGCAACGACCGTAGCGTCACATAACATAGTTATCAAAGCATTTAGTTAATGACGAATCGCAGATGGCCCGAACGAACGAACCAGAACCGAACCAGAAGCTCAAACGTCGTGCCAGGATGACGACCGAATTAAATGAGAGAAACACTTGGGTTGATCGGGACTTTCGGGAAAGACCACACTCCAGCCTGTTCGCTTCTGGGACTGTACGATCTCGAAATCGGAGCGCCGGCAAGTCAGTAAGAATTTAGTATTTTTATGCCGATACCCGGTTGGCGAATTCCAACAACTCCGATAGCTCGGGCGGATAGCATGGCTATCGGTAAGTTTTAACTGAGTTAAGCAGCGCGAGACCTGCCTTTCTCACGGTACCGGCCCCAAAGTAGCTTAATATACCTTAACTCATAGAATCGTCGTACCTTACTGCGCTAATGATATTGCCAGCGTGGCCCGGCGATAGTATTATTAATTCCGTCCCTTCGTTTTGACTTTCTCGCGACTTTCATGACGCGAACATCCGATCCGGCGGCCGCCTGACTGCAGTTTATCGTGCGTAGCGGCGAGGGTTGTGCTCCAGTACAAATGAAGACATTTAGACGGTGTGCCCAGCGCCTTCTTAACGGATAGCTAGAGCCTGCTGGTAGTGTAGTTCGGCCAGTTCCATGCTTCTCCCGTTGGAAGCAGAGTGACTTCGAGTTATTTCGGCATCAGATGTGGCTGGCGGGTCATCTAACCGCCGGCATAAATGTTGACACCACAAGAGCCCGGCGCCTCGTACCGGCTCGATGAACCGATGAACCAAGGTCGGCCGGAATCATCGCATGGCGTACAACCAAATAGAGACTGCGGATCTACCATCAACCAAGGCTTCGCTGCCTGAACATTGGGTCAGGCTTTCTCAACGCTTCGGGACCCTCAACTATCGACTGCTGCGCGAGTTGGATAGTTATTGGGGGGACCTGCAAAGCATTCTCGAAGATCAATTCGAGCAGTTGCGGCTGCCGACCATCTCCGTCTCGATGAATCCGATCGGACTGGACGCTTTTCGCCGTCTGCGCGCGAAGGCCGTCCGCCGGCTGCTCATCGACCCGCTCAAGCAATGGGAGCGGTGCCGGCCCTATCGGCGGGCGATGTTGGCCATTGAAAGCTACGATCGGGGCCTGGAAGAGCTGGGCAAATCTCTGCCCGAGACGATCAAGACCAGCGGGCCGCAGGTGCTGGAGCTGTTGGGGCCGCTGGTGACGACGGGCATGGCCCGCCGCTTTGCCGGGCTGCGGCGCCAGGAACGCCAGTTGCCGTTACGAGCGATCGTGATCGATGAATTTCAGCAGCAGGCCCAGCGGCGCGCGAGGGTTGAAGGGCAATATCTGCTGGCCCTGATCGAGGCCGTTCACCAGCTCCAGTGGAACTGGGAGGTGCAACGCAAGTTCTTCGATACTCTGGCCACGGGAGAGTCGTTGCCCGAGGAAGAGGCCCAGGCGTTGAAAAGCGAGGCGAAGAACTCGGCGGAGTTCGTCAAACAGGCGGGAGGCGCGCTGTCGGACTGGCGCAAATGGACGGAGATCGCCACTCAGCGCCTGGCGCAGCGGGTCCTCGACTACTTCGTGCCGCTGCCGGAGGTCACGCCGATGGAATCCGACGCTCGGCGCACGGTCTACCTCACACACTGGAGCGAACAATTGGGCGCGCTCAAGACCGAGGTCAAGCTCGAGCTGGCGATGGGGCGCAGCGAAGATCGGATCCTGCGCCTGGCGCAGCGCCACCTGGACAGCCTGACGCGGGAACGCACCGGCCTCTTGACCGAGATCGAGAACTTCATCGGCTGGCTGCGCCAGCGCCTGGCGAACCAGGCGCCCTCGGACTTTCCGCCGCATCCACAGACCAATCTGGATCCGGCGGCCAGCCGCCTCACCGCGCTCGATACCGGATTGAAGAGCGAGTTGCAGCGGTTGCCGGGAACGGTGCGGATTCGGACCAGGTTCTCGGTCCTGCCGCGACGCCGGACGAAGACGAAAGAACTCTATCCGGCAACGACGGCCTATACGGCCTTCATGCGTCACGGGCGGGAGCAAGTCTCCAATCTCCTGCGGTCGGTCGAGGCCGAACACCAGCAACTAGTCTGGGAGATCGAGCGGGCCCGCAAAGTGGTCGAATTCGGTTTGAGCGCGGATGAGAACGGCCAGCCGCGAGATCCGCAAGTGGCCGTCGAAGCGTTGCAAAAGGCGCTGTTGCTGCTCAGATTTCACCGGCGCAAGACGTCGCGGGATCTGACCGACATCGAAGGTCAGCTCATGCAGACCATCCCGGCGATCTTCAACGAAAACCGGTTGGTCCTGGGTCGCTACCGCCTGGGGGCGCTCGCCTATCTGGGACAGTCGGGCGGCGAGCAACCCCTGTTGGAGATCGGCCGTCAGGCGGGCGATACCACTAAACAATGGCTGCGCCGGTCGGCGGCCGCAGTCAGCCAGGCGACACATCGGTTGCTCGTCAAGGTCGACTTGAGACCGGAGGAGCCGGCCGCGGCCCCCGAGATCGTCAACCGGCAATTTCTGCCGCAGGAATTGACGACCAACGGCAAGCGGAGAGAGTTGCCCGCGATCTATCAGGGGCTCTTTCGCTGCGAGGCGCTGACCGATCCCCGCTTCCTGGTGGGACGCGAGCGCGAGATGGAGGCGATCACCCAGGCGCGCGCCAAGTGGCAGACGGGCCGCCCGGCCGCCGTCCTGATCATCGGCGAACGCGGCAGCGGAAAGACCAGCCTGATCAACTGCGCGATCAAACGGCCGCTGGAAGGGCTGAAGGTCGTCCGTGGCGAGTTCAACGAGCGTCTGTCGAGCGCGACTCAGTTACGAGAGTTCCTGGCGAACCTGATGGGAGCCGGCGGCCAGGCGCAACTCGAAGCCGCGCTGAACGGAGCGCCGCGCGTCGTGATTCTCGAAGAGCTGGAACGGTCCTTTCTGCGACAGATCGGACATTACTCGGCCTTGCGCGAGCTGCAACGACTGATCGCCGCGACCTGCCGGACGACCCTCTGGATCGTGGTCACGAACCAGTCGGCGTTTCAGTTCCTGAATGCGTCGGTCGCGCTGGGCCAGAGCTTCTCGCATCACATCAACGCCACCGGCGCCAGCCGCGAGGCGTTGCGGGAGGCGATCATGCTGCGCCATAACCTGTCGGGTTTGCGGCTGCAATTTTCGTCGTCGCCGGCCGATCGCACGCTGGCCGATCGGATCCGGAATCCGTTCCGCGCGCCCGCCGATCCGGAGCACCACTTCTTCGACCAGGTGGCAAAGGAGTCCTCAGGAACCTTTCGCGCGGCATTCGAACTCTGGGTCAACCAGATCAACTCCGTGAAGGCCGGCGTGCTGAAGATGAGGCCCGTGGCGGCTCTGGATCTGAGTCCGGTCATCGAGGCGCTGGACCTGGACGACCTCTTCACGCTCATGGCGATCCTGCAGCACGGCAGCCTGACGCTCGAAGAGCACGCGGTCATCTTTCAGAAGAGCGTCCCGGCCAGCCAGGCCAAGATCGACGGACTGAGGGCGCGCGGAATCATCGAACCGGATCCTGATCGTTATGGATTTCGCGTCCGACCCGAATCATTGAGGATGGTGAAGGAGGCGCTCCTTCGCCGCAATCTCTCGTGACCCCCGTCACGAATCCAGGAGGGGAGTGAAACCGATGAGCATTCAATTATTCTTAGCGCCGATGCTGATTTTTCAATTCGTCATCGAGATCCCGGTCGAAATCCTGACCGTGCTGAGGGGCCGAAACATCTTCTACGCGGCCCTGGTGATCACGGTGACCTGGCTGCTGGTCAGGTTGAGCACGGCCTTTCTAAAAAGGCTCTCGCCGCAGACCCAGCGCGCCCGCTTCTTCTTCAGATTGTTCGATCCGACGCTCCGGCTCTTCTTGTGGCTGGGCGGAACTGTGATCGTCCTCTCGCTCATCTCGCCGTCGCGAGACACGGGATTGGTGGTGCTGGTCGCGATGGGGATTGCGCTCGGGCTCGGGGTGCACGACGTGGTCAAGAACATCATCGGCGGGCTGGTGATCCTGACCGATCGCCCCTATCGGCTCGGCGACCGGGTGAAGATCGGCGAGGTCTATGGCGAGGTCGACCAGATCGGGCTGCGGAGCACCAAGCTGACGACTCCCGACGATTCGCGAGTCACGGTGCCCAACGGCAAGATCCTGAGCGGAGCCGCCTGGAACGCCAATCCCGGCGCGCTCGACTCGCAGGTCGTGACGGATCTCTATCTGCCGCACGACACGGATCCGGGCGAGGCCCTGGAGATCGGCTATGAGGCCGCCTACAGCTCGCCCTACCTGTTGCTGGCGAAGCCGGTGATCGTCCTGTTGCAGGATAAATTTCATTATGCGCCGCACCTGGTGGTCCGGGTGAAGGCCCACGTCTATGATCACCGGTTCGAGCCGCGGTTGCAGAGCGATATCACCTTGCGCGCCAAGGCGGAGTTTCTGCGACGCGGGCTGATCGGTCGCGGGAGCCGCCAATTGATCGCGCCGGCCGCTCCGCCGATCTTTAAAGAACCGGAGATGGAACCGCAGCCGAGATAACTCCAGGCTCCGATTGAGAGACCGCGGAAGACGCGGAAGACGCGAGAGATCGATGATCCCGCGTCTTCCACGCCTTCCGCGGTCTTCTGTTGATCCGGCCCGAATGGTAGATCCCGGGCCCACTCAGCAGACCGGTCTCACGAATCCTTGCGGCGTTCGGGCGCGGCGAATATACTGCCGGGGTCTCTGAAGTTTAAAGCCATTCGGTACCTGGTCCAGGTACCAGTCATTAACCTTTA
>DATEFT010000119.1:0-3494 GCA_035280505.1 Blastocatellia bacterium
AGTGCGGACGAAGATGTTGCTCGGCGAGGAGGGCATGATCAGAAACCTGCTTCTGGATAACGCCATCGAGCCCGAAGCGGTCGCGGAGGCCGTCATCGCCGGGCTGGCCGAAGAGCGATTCCTGATTCTCCCGCATCCTGAAGTGGCCGAATATTTTCGCCATAAAGCCGGTGACTATGACAGGTGGCTGCGCGGGATGCGGCGACTTCAAAATCGCGTCATCAATGCGGACCAGTAACCGCTTCACCCTGAGCCGGGCAGGTGGCTATTCCTCTTCGGCATCCAACTCCAGCTCAAATTCGAATTCGGGCAGCGGCTTCCCCGTCTCCAGCAGCGTCTTAAGACTGCTCATCAACATCGGCCAACCCTCACTGCAAGCGTGGTAGACCTCGCTCTCCTCCTCGAATTCGTCATGAATCACGGTCAACCGCACGACCGGACCGCCCGCCTCGATCTCGAACGTTACCCTCGACGGAGGTTCATTACGAAACTCCTCAACGGAGACCGGGTGGAAGGTATGGCTCAGTAGGCGCAGAGGCTCGACCTTGAGCACGACATGTTCATCCGTAATCGTTCCGTTGCGACGGTAGATGACCTTCGAGCCGATTTTCCAATCCGACTCGATGCGGGTGCCGGACCAATATTGCTGAGTGATCTCCGGATCGGTCAGCGCGTTCCAGACCTGTTCCGGTGTGGAAGCAAGGTAGACAATAACCTGTATCTTGGGCTCAAACATCATCTTACTCCTCGGCCGGGTCTGAACCGCGAAACACGCGGAATCCGCGAAGGTCTCAGGATTTCGCGCGTTTCGCGGTTCGAATTTCAAAGTCGGTGGCCTGCTTTAAAGCTGGATCGGGTCGAAGTTCGGAAACTGGGCCCTGGCTTCATCCAGGCTCTCCAGCGCGGGGAAATCGCAGACCTTGCCCATCGCTTCCCATACTTTGGCGACTTCAGGATGATGGTGCGCGGCCCGCGCCGATTCAGGCGCTCGCCATTCGAAGATCTCGATATAGGTTCCGTTCTTCGACTTCAGCAGAATCGGCGGGCGGTCCGTGATCAATTCCAGCCTCCGCAGCGTAGGGATGTGCTGCGCAATCAGCTCCCGCAGCTCGGCGTCTTTTCCCTCAAAAGGCCGATATAGAGCTAACGCAACCTGAGGACCCATCTTTTTCTCATCTTGCGGATTCATCTCTTTTTTCCTTTCTTTTCCTGAAGCTTTTCTTCCGGTGACGACTCAAACCAGGTTAGCCATTTGCCAACCACCTGACGGAGGCGCTCGGATTCAAGCAGATAGACCCATTCGCGACCGCGTTTATCGACGCGAACCAGTCCGGCTTTCTCGAGAATCCGCAAATGACGGCTGGTCGTGGGCCAGGTGCAGGAGAATCTGGCGGCAATCTCGCCGGCGGTCATACTTCCTCCTCGGGCATTCAAGACGATCAGCACCTGCCTCCGGGAGACGTTCGCCAGGGCTTTGAAGACCTCCTCCAGATCCTGCAACTCTTTTTCAGCGCGGCTTATTGTCATTTAGCCAATTCTCTAAACGTCGGGACGAAATTTAGCAAGATTGCTAAATATAGGCAAGCGGATTTTTCCGGTCCGGCCGGGTTTGATGGGCGAGTGGCGATGAATTGCGCGCGGGCTCTCGGCCCGCAACCTCCGGCCGGGCCGAGAGCCTTCGGGTGTGCTATCGATGAACGAAGTCGGTGGGTAACGGCGGCGCGCTCGGCGGGGCCTGCCGATGTTTGGTCGCCTGTTCGAACGCATAGGCCAGGGCGATCAAGGTCGGCTCACTGAATGCGCGTCCCGTAAAGGTCACCCCGATCGGCGACGGGTTCACCACCGCGCCCCCCGCCGGAACGAAGCCGCCGGGCACCACAATGCTTGGGTAACCGGCCTTGGCGGGCGCGGCGGCGCCGCGGTTCTGCGGAAAGAGGATCGCGTCAAAATCGTCATCCGTGCCCTGGATGCCGTCGGGCCCGTTGAACACCGCATCCAGGCCGGTTCGGGTGAGGGCCAGGTCCTGAGCACGGTCGGCCAGGTAACGCAGCGTATCCGCGCTTCCGGGGTTCGTGTCGAGCTGGTTGGCCGCGAGGAAAATGGCCTGGCCGTATTTCAGCGCGACCTCCGAATGCGCGCTGTTGAACGCGATGATGTCGGCCAGCGTCCGAACCGGAGCGCTGGGGCGGGTGGCCAGGTAATTGTTCAGATCGCGCTTCTGCCCGTACATGAGCACCGTCGAACAGTTGCTGGGCGCGGGGTAAGAGGTGCAGATGCCGAAGGCCGAGATGGCAGCCTGATTGGGAATCTCATATGGATCTGCGACAAAGGCGCCCTCGCGGCGGAAGACCTCGATCGCATCGAGCATTAGTTGTCGATGCGGATCGGGGAGGCCGTCCCAATAGGGGGCGCGGGGGACGGCGATCCGAGCGCCACGGAGAGCATGCTTTTTGAGGAACCTCGTGTAGTCTCTTCGGCAGTTGCCGGCCACCAGGCACGGAGCGGTCGCCGCATCGTTCGGATCATAGCCGGAGATGACGCTCAACAGGATGGCTGCGTCAGCCACCGTGCGGGCCAGCGGCCCGGCGGTATCCTGATCGGCGGTGATCGGAAGAATCCCGGCTCGACTCACCAATCCCAGAGTCGGTTTGATGCCAACCACGCCATTGGAGGTGCCGGGACTGAGGATCGAGCCCGACGTCTCCGTGCCCACGGCGACTGTCACCAGGTTCGCGGAGACGGCGATGCCCGAACCGGAGCTCGAGCCGCCGGTCGTTAAGACGGGACGTCCGTCACTACCGGGAAGAGGCCGCGGATCATAAGGGTTGAAGCCGTAGCCACCGAGCGAACTGTATCCCGCAGGCATTCCGATCGCGATGAAGTTCGCGAACTCAGTCAACGTGGCTTTGCCCAGAATGATCGCTCCGGCCTCCTTCAGCTTCTGGGTGATGAACGCGTCGTTGGGCGGCGCGGAGCCCGCGAGCGCGAGCGACCCGGCGGTCGTCGGCATTCCCACGGTGTTGATGTTGTCTTTCAACAGGATGGGAATCCCGAAGAGCGGTCCATGGGCGCGTCCGCACGTGCGGTCGCGGTCACGGTCGCGGGCCTCGTCGAGAGCATACTCGTTGATGTGAATGAACGAGTTCAGCATCGGGCCCGCCTGGTCGTATGCGGCGAGGCGATTAAGGTACATCTGCACCAACTGTTCTGAGGTGATGAGATGAGTCCGCAACGCCGATTGGAGTTCCTGGACTGTCGCTTCGACGAGTTGTAGCTGCCGCGGCCGATCATGCCGGTCGGGCCGATCGATCGGGGGTTGGGAGGACACAGTGGAGAGGAGCGTGGCCATCAGAGCCACCAGAATGAGGGCAAAGCGGTTCATGCGAGCCTCCTTTGAGCTGTGAAATTGAGATGCGAAATGCCTCGACTCTCGACAGACTCCCGAGTCGCTGTTTCCTTGAGGGCGACCATCAACGCCGACGGCGCCTCCGCTT
>DATEFT010000120.1:0-3090 GCA_035280505.1 Blastocatellia bacterium
GCCGTCACGACGGATCTCGACGGGAACGTCTACCTCGTCGGGACGACCGCCTCTCCCGACTTTCCCGCCGTCAACTCGCTGCAAGAGAAACAGAGCGGCTTCACCGACGCCTTCGTCGCCAAGTTCAGCGCGGCGGGAGAGTTGATCTTCAGCACCTATCTCGGCGGCAGCGGCAATGAACAGGGGCGCGGCATCGCCGTGGACAGTTCGGGCGGCATCTATCTGACCGGCAGCACGAACTCCCTGGACTTTCCCACGCTGAATGCATTTCAGGGCGGCTGCAACTCGTTCTTCGGACTCTGCCTCGGGAGAGCCTTCGTCACCCGGCTCAGCGCCGACGGCAGTCAGATCCTCTACAGCACCTATCTCGGCGGCAGCGGGCCGGACAGCGGCTCGGCGATCACCGTCGATCGCGCCGGCCACGCCTATGTGGTCGGCGAGACCTTCTCCAGCAACTTTCCGACCCGCAAAGCGTGGCAGCCGCGCTCGGGCGGAGGGCCGGACCTCTTCATCGCGAGGCTCGACCCCGCCGCTGGCGGTCCGGAATCGTTGATCTTCAGCACCTACTTCGGCGGCAGCGGGGTCGAGAGCGCCCAGGGGATCGCCTTGAGCGGGACCGGCGAGATCTACCTGACCGGCAGCACGACCTCCTCCGACCTGCCCACGCTCAACCCGGTGCAGGCGACCAATCGCGGGGCCGGCGATCTCCTGGTCGCCAGCCTCACCGCGAACGGCGACAGCCTGGTCTTCAGCACCTACCTCGGCGGCAGCGACCAGGATGACGGGACCGGCCTGACCGTCGATGGCGCCGGCAATGCGTATGTGACGGGAACCACCAGGTCCAACGATTTCCCCACCCGGAATGCCTTCATGAGCCTCTTCAACGGCGGCGAGAGCGACGCCGTGGCCGTGAAGTTCGGCCCCGGCGGCGAGTTGAGCTACAGCACCTTTCTGGGCAGCGACGGCAGGGACTCCGGCCGCGGAGTGGCGGTGGACGACTTCGGACAGGCCTCTTTCGCGGGCACCACGGACTCGAACAAGTTCCCGGTCCTCAACTCGATCCAGTCATACAGCGGCCAGGAGGACGTCTTCATCCTGCAGTTGAATGCCACCGGCGAGACCCTCCTCTTCAGCACCTACCTGGGAGGCGCGACCTCGGATGTCGATACCGGCCTGGCCCTCGACCGCGGCGGCAACCTCCTGGTCACCGGGGTCACGGACACCGTCGATTTCCCGACGTTGAACGCGACCCAACCGGCCTTCGGCGGGGGACTCTTCGATGCCTTCGTGACCAAGATCGCGATCAGCATCATCTCCGGTGACGACCCCCAACCGGATCCGCCGAACCAGGCCGGCGCCGGCAGAGGTATTTGACCAACGCGAGTTTTTTTCGTAGCTTAATGGTCAGGTACTTCGGCAAGTAAATTTCTTGAAGTTATGATTCAAAACCGCGAAAGACGCGGAATACGCGAAAGCCGAATAATTTCGTGTATTTTGCGTGTTTCGCGGTTTGAATCGCTAGCGGCGACCATCCAGATTCGCCCATTCTCCGGACTGAATGAAGGCCGCCCAATAGAAGGGGTGTTGCCGTGTCTTGCTCTTGAGCATCTTCAACTGCACCTGCCTCAATCCATCGCTGAGCCCCGCGCCCTTCCGCAAGGCTCGGTAGTATTGAATCATCAACTCCTTCGAGCCCTGATCCGCGACCGGCCAGAGGCTCATGACCTGGCTCTCCGACCCGGCCAGCACCAACGCGCGCCGCAACCCCTGGACGCCCTCTCCGTTCTGAATCTCACCGACCCCGGTTTCGCACGCCGAGAGCACGACCAGTTTCGTCCCCCGCAGATCCAGTCCCGCCGCTTCCAGCGCCGTCAACACTCCGTCATCGCCCTGGCTCTTCCCCAGATTGGCCCCCGACAGCGCCAGCCCGGAGCGAAGCAACGGATCTTTGATATGGGCCACCCATTCGTTCAACCGCCGGACGGGTATTCGCAGCGAGTCGCGGCCGAACGCGCCCCGCATCTCCGTGAGAGGCTCCTCCCGCTCATCGAGGAAGAAACCGTGGGTCGCGATGTGCAGAATGCGCGGCGATCTGGCCTGTTTGAGCGCCGCCTCGGTGGCCGCGCCTCGCAGCAGCAGCGAGGCTTCCGGCATGACCGCCTTGATCGCCAGCGCCTCCCCCTGGGTCCCGGGAAGCGGCCGGAACAGGAGCGGCCCGGAATCGATCGGCCCCTGATCGCCCGCCGGCGAGTCTCCGGCAGTCCGGGTGGTCGCGGCCCGGCCGAAGATCGGATTGGCGACCACCAGCGGCGGGGTCTGGCTCGGCTCCGAGGCCTGCAACCGCAGCAGGTCGCGCCCGCTCGTCAGATAGCTGATCGTGTAGCGCTCGACCAGATACCGGCCCTCTTCATCGACCAGGGCGGCAAAGGGAATGAGGTTGAGCAGGCCGTCCGGCGCAATCAGCAATCGGCCGGCTTCGCCCAGCAGCGCCATCACCGGTTGCATCACCATCGTCTCCACTTCGGCCCCCAGCCGCCGGGCGTCCGGCCGGCCGCGCAGGGCCTTGCGCCATTCCTCGATGGCGCGATGGATCGGCGCCGCCTCGCCGAGGTCCACTCGCCCCGGCCGGCCTCGCGCGGGAAGCACGAAGGCCGCGTAGCGTGGCGGTTGGCTCCGGCCGGTCCCGAGGTCTCTCGGCGTGAAGAGCGCGAATTCGATCAGCACTCCGTCCGAGGGCAGAGCCGCCTGGACGGCGGAGAGCGCGACCGGCCGAGTTTGTGCGCGAAACCCGGCGCTCCGGACGCTGAGATCGGCCTCCATCTTCTCAACCGTCTCTTCGAGCGACCGGATCCGGGTCCGGTAGAGATCTGGCCTGGTCGTGGTCGCCTCTCCGAAGGTGAGGGCGGCCAACTGCGAACGGGTCGCGGCGAGCTGATCGAAGAGCTGTTGATCGGCCGGCGCGGCACGGCGGCGCAGGGCGGCGATCGTATCGGTCATGACGTCGAGCCCGCGACCTTTCCGCCGCAGCAGCGTCGTGAAGGCCAGGTCGAGCGCCGCCTGATCGCCGGCTGCCGCCCGGGCCTGAAGCGT
>DATEFT010000121.1:0-10797 GCA_035280505.1 Blastocatellia bacterium
AATCGAAACAGAAAAAGAAGTGATCGGTAGAAATGCTGGTGCAAAGCGCATCGAGCTTCAGTTGGCCAGTACCTGGCAATGAAGGCTTCAGCTAAGGAGATTGAGCAATGAGATCATCATCCGCCCACCGTTACCTTTGGCTCGCGTTCAGTCTTTTGTTGATCGCTACGACCGTGTTTGCTCAGAGCAGGCAGCCCAACGGATCACAAAATCTCTCCCCCAGGAACAAGAAAGAGCCTCTCGCCGACAACGAAAATCCTGAATTGATCGGCAAGCGTAACATTAACAAACTCCAAATCAACTTCTACTCACATGACAAAGAAGTTGCGGTCGGCCGACAATTTGCGCAAGAGGTCGATCGTTCGGCTAAACTGGTCGACGATCCGGTGATCGTCGAATATATCAACAAAGTAGGTCAAAACCTGGTCCTCCATTCGGACGCCAAAGTCCCGTTCACGATCAAGGTGATCGACAGTGACGAGATCAACGCCTTCGCCCTGCCGGGCGGTTACTTCTACGTCAACAAAGGCTTGATTCTGGCGGCCGACAACGAGGCCGAACTGGCCGGGCCCATGGCCCACGAGATCGCTCATGTCGCCGCTCGTCATGGAGTCGAGCAGGCGTCGAAGGGACAGATCGTGAACTGGGGTTCGTTGCCGCTGGTCTTTCTCGGCGGATGGGGCGGCTTCGCCGTGCAGCAGGCCGCTGGCCTGGCCATCCCGCTCGGGTTTCTCAAATTTTCGCGGGGCGCTGAAAACGAGGCGGACAGCCTGGGGGCGCAATATCTGTGGGCGACCGGGTACGATCCTCATGCGATGACGACCTTCTTCGAGAAGCTCCAGGCGCAGGAGAAGAAGAAGCCCGGAACCATCTCCCGCATCTTCAGCACCCATCCGATGGTCGGCGACCGAATCGACCGGGTCAATTCGTTGATCTCCCGGTTCCCTGACCGCAATGAGTGGTTGGTCACCTCTTCCGAATTCGATCAGGTCAAAGCACGCCTGATCTCGATCACCAATGCCCGCGTCGGGCATCGTCCCGGCGAGACGGACGCCAAGAAGCCGCCGACGTTGAAGCGTCGCCAGGCTGGATCGGAAGGCGCCGAGGCCGGCGGCCAGAATGGTGAAGAGCCAAAGGAAAGACCGACGCTCCGCCGCGGCGAGTCGTCGTCAAAATCTCCCAACTCATAGTTCCTCCTTTCATTGGGCGAATTCTATGGCAAGGCCGGCCACGGTCTTGCCATTTTATTTTTTGCCGCTCCTGGTAACCCGGAAGGACCGTTGTACTTGCAATTCGGCTGAGTGTAACATTGCCGCCTCCCCGAGCGATCAATAGTACTCTGGAAATTGAGTTAGTTCAGATTTGAGATTCGAACTGCGGAAGACGCGAAAGACGCGAAAAATTGAGGATTTAGCGTGTTTCGCGTCTTCCGCGGTTGGCAAACCAGATTTGTTGGCCAAGTAACGAGGAGGCAGTGCGTGAAGATATCACTTACCATCAACGGCACCAGGCACGATGCCGACGTCGAACCCAGGATGCTCCTGGTTCACTTTCTGCGAGAACAGGCGGGATTAACCGGCACTCACATCGGATGCGAGACTTCGATCTGCGGAGCCTGCACGGTCCTGATGGACGGCCGGCCGGTCAAGTCCTGCACGCTGCTGGCCGTGCAAGCCGCCGGCGCGGAGCTCACCACGATCGAGGGACTCGCCCGGAACGGAGAGTTGCATCCGGTGCAGGAAGGGTTCTGGGCATGCCACGGCCTGCAATGCGGTTTCTGCACGCCCGGCATGATCCTGGCCGCCTGCGGGTTGCTGGCCGAAAATCCGGCTCCGACCGAAACGCAGATCCGCCACGGGCTGGAGGGCAATCTCTGCCGCTGCACCGGCTATCAGCACATCATCGAGGCCGTCCAGTACGCCGCCGATAAACTGAAGACGCAGCCGGCCCAGGCCGCTTGAGGCCGCATATCGAAAGGGGATGAGAGATGTCTTTCTTGGCGAAATATATCGGTGAAAAAGTCCGGCGGACCGAAGATCCACGGTTGATCCAGGGACTGGGCCATTACGTCGACGACATCAAGCTCGTCGATACGCTCTCGGTCGCGATCCTGCGCAGCCCGTATGCCCACGCCAGAATCGGTTCGATCGAGACCGCCGCGGCGAAGAGCGCTCCGGGCGTGGTCGCGGTCTATACCGGCCGGGACCTGGAGGGCCAGGTCGGACCGGTTCCCTGCGCCGGCGGGGTGGCGGGTCTGAAGATTCCGAAGTTCTCCGTGCTGGCTCTCGACAAGGTGATCTTCGTGGGCCACGCGGTGGCCGTGGTCGTCGCCACCGACCAGTACAAAGCCCAGGATGCGATCGGCCTGATCGAGGTCGACTATGACCCGCTGGATGTGGTGACCGATCCCGAGAGAGCAGCGCAGCCCGATTGCCCGCTGATCCACGATGAGTTCGGGAGCAACGTCTCCTACGTCCACCAGGCCGGAGCCGGCGAGGTCGAGGCCGCCTTCCAGCAGGCCGACCGGATCGTCTCGCAACGGCTGGTCCACCAGCGGCTGGCTCCGATTCCGCTCGAACCCAGAGGCGTGCTGGCCCAATATTTTCCCGGCGAGCAACAGTTGAACCTCTGGTCTTCGACCCAGATTCCGCACCTCATGCGGACCCAGGTCGCCCTCATGCTCGGGCTGCCCGAAAACCGGCTGCGAGTGATCACGCCGGAGGTCGGCGGCGGCTTCGGCTGCAAGCTCAACGTCTATCCGGAGGAGGCCTTGCTGGGCTGGATCTCGATCCAGCTCCGCAAACCCGTGAAATGGATCGAGAGCCGCCGCGAAAACCTCGCCGCCACCATCCATGGCCGCGCCCAGGTCGGCACCGTCGAGGTGGCCGTCAAGAACGACGGCACGATTCTCGGACTGAGATACAACGTGACGGCGGACCTCGGCGCCTATTTTCAGTTGAACACGCCGGCGATCCCGACGCTCACCGGCCTGATGCTCTCGGGCTGCTATAAGATCCCGGCGATCTCGATGACCTGCACCGGCGTCTTCACCAACAAGATGGCGACCGATGCCTATCGCGGCGCGGGCCGTCCGGAAGCGACCTACCTGATCGAGAGAGTCATGGATCGGATCGCCGGCGAGTTGGAGATGGATCCGGTCGAACTCCGCCGCCGGAATTTTCTGAAACCGGAGGAGTTTCCCTACAGCACCGCCACCGGGTTGTCGTACGACAGCGGCGATTACGAGAAGGCGCTCGGCAAAGCCTTCGAGATCGCCGACTATCAGAAGTTGCGGGCGGAACAGAAAGCGGCCCGCGCGGCCGGACGGCTGGTCGGGATCGGAGTCGCGACCTACGTCGAGATCTGCGCCATGGGCCCCTCGAAGGCCACGGCGACCGGCGGCTGGGAGAGCGCGACGGTGCGAGTCGAGCCGACCGGCAAAGTGACGGTCATGACCGGCATCTCGCCTCACGGACAGGGCGAGGAGACCTCTTTCGCCCAGATCGTCGCGGAGATGCTCGGCATCGATCTGAACGACGTCCTGGTCCTGCATGGCGACACGGCGACGGTGCAATACGGCATCGGGACCTTCGGCAGCCGCGGGATCGCGGTCGGCGGCGCCGCCCTGACCCTGGCCACCGAGAAGGTCGTCGCCAAGGCCCGCAAGCTGGCGGCCCACATGATCGGCACGGACGAAGAGAGCCTGACCTTCGAGAACGGCCGGTTCGTCGGCAGCCCGACCGACAAGTCGATGACGTTTCAGGAGGTGGCCTGGGCCGCCCACGTCGCCCATCAGATTCCCCCCGATTTCGAGCCGGGCCTGATCGCCACCCACTACTTCGAGCCGAAGAACTTCACCTTCCCCTTCGGCACGCATATCTGCGTCGCCGAGATCGACCGCGAGACCGGGGAGGTCCAGATTCTGCGCTACGTGGCGGTCGACGATTGCGGAAAACAGATCAATCCGTTGCTCGTCGCGGGCCAGGTTCACGGCGGCATCGCCCAGGGATTGGGACAGGCGTTATACGAAGAGGTCGTCTATGACGAGAGCGGACAACTGCTGACCGGAGAGCTGATGGACTACGCTCTGCCCAGAGCGCATCTGCTGCCGCATTACGAACTCGACCACACGGTGACCCCGACCGACGTCAACCCGCTCGGCGCGAAAGGCGTCGGCGAGGCCGGCACCATCGGATCCACGCCGGCCGTGGCCAATGCCGTCATCGATGCCCTCGCCCCGCTCGGAGTGCGGCATCTCGACCTGCCCCTCCGTCCCGAAAAGATCTGGAAGGCGATCAACCACTGAGAGGAGACCATGATCCCGACAAATTTCGAATACTTCGCGCCAACCACGCTCGATGAAGCCCTGAAGCTGCTCGCCCAATACGGAGACGATTGCAAAATCCTCTCCGGCGGCCACAGCCTGATTCCGGTCCTCAAACTGCGTCTCGCCTCTCCGGGAGTCCTGATCGACATCGGGCAGCTCAAAGAGCTGAAAGAGATCCGGATCGATGGAGACACGATTCGGATCGGGGCCAACGTGACGCATGCCGAGATCGCCAGGTCCCCGGAGCTGAGACAACACTGCCCGTTGCTCTCGGAGACGGCGGCCCAGATCGGCGACCAACAGGTCCGTAATCGCGGGACCATCGGCGGCAGCCTGACTCACGCCGACCCGGCGGCCGATTGGCCGGCGGCCATTCTGGCGCTCGACACGGAGATCGTCGCACACCGCAGCGGCCCGCAGGGCCCGGTCGAGCGGATCATCAAATCGTCGGACTTCTTCGTCGACATCATGACCAGCGCGATCGAAGCCCACGAGATCCTGACCGAGGTTCGGATCCCCAAACCGGCGCAGCCGCAAGCCGCGGTCTATCTCAAGGTCCCGCAATCGGCCTCCGGCTTCGCGGTCGTCGGGGTCGCGGCCCAGCTCCGGCTGAACAACGGCCGGTGCGAGGACGTCAGCATCGGGATCACCGGGCTGGCGCCCAGGGCTTTCCGCGCCCAGGCCGTCGAGGCGGCCCTCCGCGGCCAGTCGCTGGACGAGGCGGCGATCGGAGCCGCGGCGGCCAAGGCCGATGCCGACGCCTCCGACGCCATGGAGGACATCCATGCCTCGGGCGACTACCGCCGATCGCTGGCTCGCGTCTACGTCAAGCGGGCCGTTCAGGCGGCCGCCGCCAAAGCCTAAAATGATCGGTAACCGCGAAAGACGCGAAAGACGCGAAAGGGGTTTGATTCCGCGTCTTCCGCGTCTTTCGCGGTTTGTGTCCGGGGAGACGAGATGAAGATTGAGGGAAGCTACACCATCAAGGGCCACCGGCTGCGGGTCTGGCAGTTGATGACCAGTCCGGAGACTCTGCAACGATGCATCCCGGGTTGCGAACTGCTCGAGGCCAATGACGACGGCTCATACCGGATGACCTTGAAGGCCGGGGTCGGGTCCATCAAGGGGGTCTACCACGGCACCACCAGGCTGGACGAGATTCGGGAGCCCGACCACTACCGAATGGTGGTCGAGGCCAAGGGATCGGCCGGCTTCGTCAAAGGCGAGGGCGCGCTCGATCTGGCGGAGCAGGGTGAAGAGACGCTGGTCACCTACCAGGGCGAGGTCAACGTCGGAGGGACGATCGCGAGCGTCGGCCAGCGCATGATCGGCTCCACGGCCAAGATGATGGCCGGCCAGTTCTTCGCGGCAATCGAGGCCGAAGCCAAAGCCTGGGCCAAAGCCGAGGAGAACGGCGAACCGTTCCAGGCGCCCAAACAGGGATTCATTCGCAATACCATCCGGCAGATCAAAAAATGAGGCGCCGGACGTCAGGTGACGAACGGCGCCTCAGGGGAGGTTGGGGCAACCGTGGCAATTACCGAACGAAATCCATCAGTTCGGAATTGAGCTTGTCCCGCTCCTCGTAGACGAAGCCATGCCCGCTGTTCTGGAACCGGATCAGTTCCGAACCTCTGATGCCCTCCTTCATGGCCTCCGCCAGCGGAAAGAGCGCGATCTTGTCCTCGGTCGAATGGAAGATGGCCGTGGGAACTCGAACCTTCCCCAGATCGGCGCGGAGATCGGAGTCCCGCAACGCTATCAGAATCGAGGCCGTGGCGTGCGCCGACGCCTCCATGCCCATGCGGTGAAACCAGTCGCCCAGCTTCGGGCTGACCGCATCCTCCGTCAGAAAGAACATCTTGCCGAAATCGTCATTGAGCTTGGCCCGGTCCTGATAGCTGGCCCGGATGAAACCGTCGAGCGTCGCCCGCTCCAGACCGTAAGGGAATCCGGGCCGCTTGACGAAGCTCGGCGCCGCCGCCGCCAGGAGCGCCAGCTTGGAGACTCTCGCGCCTCGATGGCGAGTCATGTACCGGAGCGCCACTCCGCCCCCCATCGAGAAACCGGCCAGGGTCACCTGGTGCAGGTCCAGGGCCTCGAGCACTTCGCTGACATCGTCGGCGAAGACGTCGTAGTTATGATCGCCATACGGCTTGGACGATTTGCCGAAACCGCGCATGGTGATGCCGATGCAACGAAAACCGTTCGCGGCCAGTTGAGTATATTGATACTCGAACATCTCGTGGCTCAAAGGCCACCCGTGAATGAAGACGATCGGTTTGCCCTGCCCCCAATCCAGAATG
Source organism: Blastocatellia bacterium (assembly GCA_035280505.1). Taxonomy (GTDB): domain Bacteria; phylum Acidobacteriota; class Blastocatellia; order RBC074; family RBC074; genus JAKEHZ01. The sequence continues at coordinate 6,634 of DATEFT010000121.1, forward strand.
TGCAGTCGAACGTTGGGTTCGACCTCGACGAACTCATTGGTGACCTCCTGCCTCCTCCTCCGATCGGTGCGCGTTTGCGAAAACTCATCTTGCTCCGCCTGATCGTGAGTCGCGGCCTGGGCCACTCCGCCCAGCGTGGAGACCGCCATCACGTTCAGCATTCGGCGTCGAGTCAAATTTTGATATTCGCTCATCTTCCTGTTCTCCTTCGATAATTCTCACGTAGCTGGCCGGGGCTACCGCCAGATCATGGTCCGGGGCCGATCCACGAAGCGAAGATGGCATTGGACACGCTTATTTGTCTAATGCATAATGCAAATATCAATTATGCGCGTAACGCAACTAAGACAAGTAGACCTGAATTTGCTGGTGGCCTTCATCGTGGTCGCCGAAGAGCGCAGCATTTCGGCCGCCGCCGCCCGGCTCTACCTGAGCCAGCCGGCCATGAGCCGCACGCTGCAGAGGCTGCGGGCGATGTTCAACGACGATCTCTTCATCCGCGGCGGATCCGGTTATGAGTTGACGCCCCAGGGCCAGCGGATTCTCCATGAGCTCGAACTGACGTTGCCCAAACTCGATCGGCTCCTGAACGGAGAGAGCTTCGATCCGACCGGCGAAGAGGCGACGTTCCGCATCGCCGGTTCCGACAATACGTTCTCGGCGTTCTGTCCGGTCCTGTGCAGCCGATTTCTTCCGGCCTCCAGCAAGATCTCCTTCGAATTCACCGACTGGCATGAGGGCAGCTTTGAGGCTTTAGAGCGAGGACGGCTGGATCTGGCGCTCCGCGCCGACGACGGGCTTACGCCGTCGCATTTTCTGACCGAGGCTCTATACGAGGAGTCGTTCGCCTGTGTGGCGGCGAAAGAGAACCCGCTGCCCAAACGGTTGACGTTGAAACGCTACCTCGAAGCTTCGCACCTCGTGGTCTCGACCCTGGACAGCGAGCATACCATCATCGAGAAGAGCCTGGCCTTGATCGGAGCCAAGCGGCGGTCCGGGATTCGGATGCCCTGCTTCGCGATCGCGCTGCGCTGCCTGGCCGGAACCGACCTGATCGTGACGGTCCCCAACCGCCTGGCCGAGGTCCTGGTCCGGGACTCTTCCTTGAAGATTCTGAAACCGCCTTCCGAACTCCGAGCCTTCAAGTACCTCATGCTCTGGCACCCCCGGATCAACACGGATGCGGCCCACATCTGGCTCAGGCAGACCTTCACCCAGGCGGGGAAAGAAGTCTAGAAAAGTCAAAACCTGTTCGCGCTGGAGTCCACGAAGTGAGCGAAAGCATAAAGCCTGAGGTAAGACGAGGCATTCAGTTCTACCGGACTTCTCTAGACTTTTCTAGATTTCTTAAAACAAATTCCATCACCTCGTTCAATCGATCTATTTGTGGTCCGCCGCCCTGGGCGAAATCGGGTTTACCGCCGCCGCGGCCCCCCAGTCTTTCGCAGGCCACCTTCATCCAGGCGCCCATATCCGCGGGAACGCCGGTCGAACTGGCGAAGACCAGCCGGGCCATGCCGTTTTCACGAGCCGCGAGCAGCGCGATCACGCCGTCGCTCTCGACCAGGCGATGAGCGATCAGCTTGAGTCCATCGAGTTCCCGATCATCGAAGATGCGTGAGACGATTCGCAGCCCGTTGACGGCGGCGGCTCCCTCGATCAACTCCTGCGCCTCGACCCGGGCGGCCACCTCGGCCAGTTCCCTGACCCGCCGGGAGAGCCGTTTGTTCTCGTCGAGCATCCTGGCCACCGAGAGTTCGGCATCGTCCCTTCCGACGCTGAACTTCTGCGCGATCGCGTCGGCCGTCCGATTCGCCGCCCGATAGTCCCGCAAGGCCCGCACGCCGCAGACGAAGCTCAGGCGGGTCATCTTCTTGGCGCGCTCCCATCCGCGCGTGGCGATGATTCCGACCTCTCCCGTGCGCCCGAAGTGAGTGCCGCCGCAGGGCGACCAATCGTAATCGGCGATCTCGATGACGCGGACGCAATCGGTGATGAAGCTCTCCTTACGCAACGGCAACCTGGCCGCGGCCTCCGGCGTCAGCAGGTGAAAACGAATCTCGCGATTTTCGAAGACGATCTCGTTGGCCATCTCCTCCGCGCGAATCACGGCCGCTTCGAGCTCTTCCGGGCGAACCTCGAGGTCGAGGTCGATCTCGGTCGTTTGATCGGTGATCCGAAAGCCCCGCGTCTCCGCGCCGAAGAGCTGAAAAAACGCCTGCGAGAGAAGATGCTGGCCGGTGTGCTGCTGCATCAGCTCGCGCCGGCGGGGCCAATCGATCTCGCCCTCAATCTCCGCGCCCGCTGCCAGCGCCGCCGCCCCGGCCAATCGATGCCGAATCCGCTGGTCGTCATCGATCTCGACCTCGATCACCGGAACCGAATTGATTCGCCCGTGATCGCCGGGCTGACCGCCGCCGGTCGGGTAGAAGGCCGATTGATCGAGCACCACGATTCGATCTCCGTCCTGCAACCAGGTCTCCTCGACCCGCGCCGAGAACTGCTTCAAATAAGAATCATTCCAATAGAGCTTGGTCGTCATAAGTCTCTCAATTTTAAGTCTGAAACCCCAAATCTCAAATCTCCTGAGTAGGCAAGGATCGAACTCTATGTTAATTTTACGCCATGGCGAAAAAAGGCAATGTATTGGTGGTCGATGATGAAGAGATCATGCGGGATGTGCTGGAGAGTCTGCTCTCGCAGGACGGGTATCGTGTAGATCTGGCCAAGACCGGCGAAGAGGGACTGGCGCGTTTGAATGAGCGGCCATACGATCTGATTCTACTGGACGTTTCGATGCCGGGCATGGGCGGATTGCGGACGCTGGAAGAGATTCTCAAACTCGACCGCGAGGCCGTGGTGATTATGATTACGGCTTATGCGACTTTCGACACGGCGATTGCCGCCTGGCAACTGGGAGCCTTCAACTGCATTCGCAAACCGTTCGAGAATGAGCTAATTCTTAAGACCGTCGCCGCCGGCATCTCGCGGCGCCGCGGCGAAGAGGAGCGGCGAGTGTTACGGCGGACGTTGCGGGCCACGGGAGACCGCAGCCAGATCGTCGGGAATTCGACCGCCATGCGCGAAGTCTACGACATGATCGAGCAGGTGGCTCCGGCCCGAACCACGGTTCTGATCACGGGCGAGTCGGGCACCGGAAAAGAGGTCGTGGCCCGCACGATCCATTTCTCGAGTCCGCGCGCCGAATCCGGTCAATTCGTGGCGGTCAATTGCAGCAACATCCCTTCCGAGCTCCTCGAATCGGAGCTGTTCGGACATACCAAGGGCGCTTTCACCGGGGCCGTCTCGGCCAAGAAGGGGCTCTTCGAGGTGGCCGATGCGGGGTCGATCTTCCTCGACGAGATCACCACCATCCCGCCCGAGACGCAGGCTCGATTACTGCGCGTGATTCAGGAGCGCGAGTTCACGCCGCTGGGCGATACGCAGCCGCGCCGGGTCGATGTCCGGATCATCGCCGCCACCAACACGGACCTGCATCGCGCGGTCAAGTCCGGCGATTTCCGCGAAGACCTCTTCTACCGGCTCAACGTCATCAACATCCATCTGCCGCCGCTGCGCAATCGCCGCGAAGATATTCTGCCGCTCGCGCAGCACTTCATCCGGAAGTATTCCGGAGAGAACGCCCGCAACATCACCGACCAGATCTCGCCCGAGGTCCTGCGGGCGCTCGAGAGCTATCCATGGCCGGGCAATGTGCGCGAACTGGAGACCGCGATCGAACGATCGGTCATCGTCGCGCGCAGCAACGAGATTACGCTCGACTGCCTGCGCGAAGAGATCGTCAATCCGCAGGCCCGCGGCGGCGCGGCCGTCAACAACAACGAGGCGGCCACGCCCTTCGACATCGCCCGCGGCATCTCCTTCTACGACGAGGTCTCCCGGTTCGAGATCGAGTTGATTCGCCGGGCGCTCGAACTGACCGGCGGACATCAAAGCAAAGCGGCCAAACTGCTCGGCATGAACAACACGACTCTCAACAGCAAGATCAAGGTCTACAACATCAAGCTGTAAATTCGCGCCGACTCTCAGTACTTTGCTAACTAAGTTGTTTGACGCTACGGTCGTTGCTGTCTTCCAGCGCGCGAAGCGCGCGGGAGCATAAAGCCTGGGGTAAAGCGCGCAGCGCGGAACCCCAGGTTGACG
>DATEFT010000122.1:0-2321 GCA_035280505.1 Blastocatellia bacterium
CTCAACCTGGGTCTGCGCTGGGACTGGTTCGCCTGGCCCACCGAGAAGAACGGCCGGATCGCCAACTTCGATTTTTCGCGTCTGACCTCGACCGAAGACATCCGGCCCGGATTCATCCTGCCCAATAACGTGACCTCGACGGGATTCGCGGCGATCGACAATTCGGTGGCCAACATGGCCCGCGTCAACAACAAACACACGCTCAACGGGCAGGACCTCAACAATTTTGCGCCGCGGTTCGGATTCGCCTGGACGCCCTTTGAGGACGGCCAGACGGTGATCCGGGGCGGATACGGCATCTTCTACGACCGTCCGTCGGCGGCGTTCATGAACACGCTCTATACCAACCTGCCGTTCCTGAGGGAGATCGAGGTGACGACGCCGGGACAGTCGGATGTTCCGTACGGCGCGGCCTTTCAAAATCAAGATCCGCTCTTCTCGTTTCTGGACTATCTGCCGTTCAGCCTCAAGTACCTGACCGCGCGCGGAATCGGGCTTCGCGACGGAACGCGGGTCGCGAAGCAGGTGAACGGTCTGGAACTGATCGATGTCACCAGACTGATCGGGAACCCGGATCTGGTCGCCCGGCTGCGAGCCATCACCGGCACCGTCGGCGGCGTCAATGCGGCCACCCGGCGCCGTCTGCTCGCGCTCGCCGAGATTCCGATCACCGGCAACCAGGCCGAAGCCATCGAGTTTCGGGCCGTCGACCGGAACCTGGAGACGCCTTACGTTCAGCAGTGGAACCTGGGCGTCCAACAGCAGGTGGGCCGTGATTGGGTCGTCGAGGCGCGATATGTCGGGACCCGCGGTCTCAAGCTGCTGACCGCCGTCGGATTCAATCAACCTTACGATCTCAACGATCCGAATACTCCCGACTATATCTACCGGCGGTTCAACGATGCGTATCAGCCGTTTCTCGACGGCTCGGCGATTGCGCGCGGCATTCCCCTCAATGCCGGCGGCGGCGGCACGATCCCGCTCAATGCGGGCGCCACCGCGCGAGAGCGGGGACGCGGGGTCGCCTACGGAGACTATACCGTCAATCAACTGCTGACCCTCCAGAACAACGGTTTTCTCCGGGCGCTCGGGCTGGGGCCGACCTTCATCGGTCAGGGGAACCTCGATCCGCTGGCCAGCAGCGTCGGGATCCTGATCGATCCGGCCATTCGCGCTCCCTATCTCGGGTTCGATCCGACCGACAGCATCATTCTCCAATCGCGCGGCTACTCGATCTATCACTCGGCGCAGTTCAATTTGAGCCGTCGCTTCTCGAAGGGATACGGATTCACCGTCTCCTACACCTTCTCGAAATCCATGGACATCGGTTCGACCGATCCGGGCAGCACGACGGCTTCGGGCAATCCGGACCAGCAGAACCTGGGCCTGGTGGTTCAGGGCGACCAGCGCAATCTCAATGCCAACTATGCCGTCTCCGATTTCGATCGGCCGCATCGTTTTGCGGCGAGCGCGGTCTGGGAACTGCCGACCTTCGGTTCGAAGTCCCGCCTCTGGAAGGGGTGGCAGTTGTCGGGTTTCGGGCAGTGGCAGAGCGGCACGCCCTTCTCCATCTTCAGTTCCGATCCTCAATTGCTGGCCGGAGCCGCGACCTCGGACTATCTGGAGCCGCAACTGGTCGGAGTCAATATTCTGGAGACCCGCCGGGGTCTTCAATATGCCACGTTCAACGTCGGGGCCAGCGCCGGCACGTTCTATAGCCCCGCCTTTGCCCGTCCGAATGTCAGCAGTCTGGAGTTGCTCAAGCAACGCAACTGCGCCGACCTGACCCGCTGTTACTTCAACACCAATCAAAATCCGTTCGATCCGAACCGGGCGTTGCTTCCGGCCTACGGCCAATTCGGCAACCTGGGGCGGAATGTCTTGCGCGGGCCGTCGCAGAAGGTGATCAGCCTCAGCCTGCAGAAGGTCACGCAACTGACCGAACGGGTGGGGCTGGAGCTGCGGTGGGACCTCTTCAACCTCTTCAACTCCGTGACCTTCGCCAATCCGAATGCGGATTTGTCGGACGAGACCGACTTCGGGCAGATCACCCGCACGGTGGGCGGCCCGCGCACGATGCAATTCGGCGTGAAGTTGCGGTTCTAGCAGAATTAACCGCGAAATCCGCGAAAGTTTGATAATTTCGCGTGTTTCGCGGTTTGTAAGCCAATTTTGTGAGCAACGTATTTATGAATTACCTCAAGTCCTGCCTCGCGCCTGCCGTCTTCGGGGTTCTGCTGGCGGTCTTACTCGCCGGCGCGGGTTGCGAGCGTCCTCATACGCAGCGTGCGGGCCGGCCGGTCGCCGCGGCCAAACCGAGC
>DATEFT010000123.1:0-2652 GCA_035280505.1 Blastocatellia bacterium
TCGGCCGCCCGGCGGCGGGCCTCGTCGCGGGAGAGATCGCAGAGCGAACCGCAATAGATCAGAAACTCGCGCGCCGTCAGATAGTCGTAGAAATAGGGTTGTTCCGGCAGATAGCCGATTCGCGCCCGAACCCGGAGGTCCTGCAGCGGCAGGCCCAGGATTCGCGCCGAACCGGCCGTCGGCGAGATCAATCGCATCAGGATTTTGAAGGTGGTCGTCTTCCCGGCTCCGTTCGGCCCCAGAAAGCCGAAGACCTCACCCGTCTCGACCTGCAGGGTCAGGCCGTCGAGGGCGCGAGCCGAACGCTTCCGCCAGAACCCGGTCTGGTAGTCGTGCGTCAGGTTCTCCACATCAAGTGCCAGCATCGGTCTGATCCATCTTCCTTTACTGTTTCAGAAGCTCCGACTGTTCATCGCAGATTCCCCGGATGAACCGGTCCTCGCTGTTTTCGCAGAGTCGCCGGAGCATCTCTCGGGCGGTCTCACGATCGCCGCCCTGGGCGAGCATCGACGCCGCCATGGCCTCCATCCATAAAGGCGCGCCGGCGATCCGGCTGCCGCGCAGGTAGGCCTCGCTCGCCTCGGTGTAACGGCCCGCTCGCCAGTAGATAAATCCCAGGTCCTGGTGCAACCGCCACTCCCGCGGATTGTTACGAATCCCCTGCTGCACCAGCCTGATGGCCCGTTCCCGATCGAGATAGGGCAGAAAGAACGCGCCGAATCGATAGGCCGCCAGATGATGCCCATCGAGTTCGGTGACGATCTCCAGCAACGGGGCCAGTTGGCTCATCTGGCTCCAGTCGATGGCGCCGCCGCTGCGACCCACACGGAGCCGCTGATCCTCCAGCTTTCCGCCGAAGTACTGAATCGTGCGAATCCAGTAGAGATCGGCCACCACGCCGTCGAACCCGATACTGGCATGCTTGAGAGCCTCGCCCGAAGTGAGATAGAGCCGGTCATCGACCGGCAGCGGGCCTCCGGGCCGCGCATCGAGCCAGTTCTGCGCCATCGTGCTGAGGGCGAGGCCGGCGATCAAAATTGCTGTCCAGGCCCAACGTTTCATCGTGCTATTTGAAATCTCTCCGCTCAAAGATCAGGAGCGAGGCCGCCAGCAGCGCCGCCACATAACCCGCGGCATAGACCGTATTGCCGATCACCGCGGCCATCGGGACGGCCTGCCCGGCCGCCGTCTCGTTGATGTAGTTGAAATTGGCCAGGTTCGGCAGCAGGTGATAGAGCAGGCGGCAGACGGTCCGGGTCCAGACGGAGCCCGAGGTCTCGGCAAAAAGTTTCAGATCCGGGCTCCAGCGGCCGATCAGAAAGACCAACAGGGTGAAGAGCGCCGAGAGCGCCGGAGACGAAAAACAGGAGAAGAGCAGCGCGACCGCGGTCACGATCGACAGTTCGAGAAAGACCAGATAGGCCGCGGACCACAGGTTCAACTGGATGAGGTCGAACCCGCTCTTCACAAAGATCAGCGCCAACATGATCGCCAGGGCCATGACCGCGGTGTTGACGAAGAGCGTCAGGGAGAGGCCCAGATATTTGCCCAGAATAAAGGCCGAACGGCGGACCGGCTTCGAGAGAATAATCGCGATCGTGCGTTTTTCGATCTCCTTCGAGACCAGCCCGATCCCGATAAAGGTGGCGATCAGCACGCCGAAGAGGGTCATGGCCGACAATCCCACGTCGACGATGATCTTGGGCTCCTGCCCCACCGCGATCTGGCTCAGGGCCATGGCGGCGACGATCAACAGCAGGACGAAGAGCACAAGATTGTACAGCACGCGGTCGCGCACCGATTCACGAAACGTATTGAGCGCAATTGGAACAATCTTCAAGGCGCGGTCCAAGCTCCTTAGATCATTTGGGCGGCTCGATCAGAAAGTAGAGCAGATCCACGGACGGCGGCTGGATTCCGAGCTGCCGGATCATGCCGACCACCTGTCCGCGATGCAGCGTCGCATGATTGACCACATGCTGCATCTGCTCGACCAAAGGCAGAGTGATCGGGTCGCCCTTGACGTTTCGGTAGCTCAAATCACGCGGCAACTGCTCTTCGCTCACCCCTTCGAGCCAGCTTCGACGCTCCGATTCGACCTGCCTCCAGCGATCGCGGATCGAAGCGAGATCGGGAAAATCGGCCCCGTTCAGAAGCGAGGAATGCGACCTCCCGTGCCAGCGCTCCAGCCAGACCCATTCGGCCCCGGCCATATGCAACAACGTCCCGTGAATGGACCCGTAGCTGATCTTGAAGTCGTGGCGCCGCTGATCTTCAGTCAAATTTTCCGCCGCCGTCAAGACCAGGTGATTGGCCCACTCGGTGTAATCGAACAACTTGCGAATATCATTCAGATTCATAGTTCTCCTGCGATTGATGATCAACCGCGAAAGACGCGAAATCGGCCATTTTTCCGCGTCTTTCGCGGTTAAGAATTGTTTGAGCGCGCGACCGCGATCGATCCGGCCAGACCCGCATTATGCCGGAGCAGGGCGATGTTGGCCGACAGAGCCCGGCCCCCGGTCCGCTCCGCGATGCGGGCCAGCAGGAAGGGGGTCACGGCCCGCCCGCTGATTCGCTGTTCGGCCGCCGCCGCCAGGGCCTCGTCGATGATCGATTGAATCTCGCCGGCCGGCACTTCGGCCTCGACCG
>DATEFT010000124.1:0-3901 GCA_035280505.1 Blastocatellia bacterium
GGGAACGGGGCGCCGGCCGCGATCGGGTTGGCCACGGCCTCCAACCTGGTCGGTCCCTGGACCGATCGCGGGCTGATCGTCGCCGGCAACAATGCCATCGATCCGTCGGTGTTGGTCGACGGCAGTAGCCTGTGGATGACCTACGGTAACTGGAACAGCGGCGTGGACCTGATTCAGCTCAATCCCTCGACCGGCCTCCGGCTCAATTCAAGCCACTGGGATCTGGTTCCCGGCGAGGTGGAAGGTCCGGCTTTGCTGAAGAACGGAAGCTACTACTACCTGTTCTTTCAAAGAGGGCTCTGCTGCAACGGCGTCAACACCGCGTACTACACGCAGGTCGGGCGCTCGACCAGCGTCACCGGGCCTTACGTCGATAAGAACGGCAACACCCTGCTGACCGGCGGGGGCAGCACCTTTCTGCCGAACCGCGACGGGCGATATATCGGGCCCGGACACGTCGGGTACGGTGAGAGCAAACTGACCTTCCATTTCTACGACGGCAACGCTAACGGCGCGCCCAAGCTCCGGATCACCACCCTGAGCTGGAGTAACGGTTGGCCGGTGGCGGCCGGAGTGGCGACGCCGAACGATCAGCCGATCGCGAACGGCACTTATCGGCTGCGCAATCGCGCGAACGGCAAGTATCTGGACGGTCTCGGCGCCACCGCCGACGGAGCCAATCTCGGCCAGTGGGCCTCGAGCAGCAGCACCAATCAGCGTTTTGTCGTCACCTACTCCGGCGGATTCTACAAGCTGCGCAACGCTCCGACCGGCAAATACCTGGATAGCGTCGGGCGGACGGCGAACGGCAACCTCGTCGCCCAGTGGGCCTCGAGCACCAGCTTCAATCAACAGTGGTCGATCGTCAACGTCGGCTCGTACTACAAGGTCGTCAACCGGAACAACGGCAAATGCCTGGACACCGGCGGCTCGACCGCCGACGGCGCGGGCATGCAGTTCTGGTACAACGGCATCAGCACCAATCAACAGTGGACCTTCGAACTGGTCAGCACCTCGACGGCGCTGGACGCGGATGCGCCGCTGGTCGATCTGATGGCGCCCCCGGTCGAGGAACAGCCCGACGCGCAGGTCTCGGTGGCTCCGCCGACCAACGAGCTCTCGGTCATCCTGCCCGATTCGGCGCGGGGCGAGAAGGTCCTCACGCTGTTGGATCGGGAGGGCCGCGTGGCTCTGGCCAGGACGTTCTATGAGACCAAGTATACCGCCGGGATCGAAGACGTACCCGCCGGGACCTATCTCTTGAAAGTCTTGAGTCCCGAGAATCTATTAATTGAAAAGGAGATCCTGATTAAAAGGTAGATTCCGATGATACGAAGACGCGAAAGACGCGAAATTATCCGTCTTTCGCGTCTTTCGCGTTTTCGAAAGAAATTCATGGCCGGCACCCACCGGTGCGGGTGCCGGATCCTGATGGTGAGGGGGGCGATGGTCAATCGGCTCGTAGCCGGATCGATCGAGCTCTAGTTGGGCTCTATTTGGGCAGCAACACGTGGTCGATCACGTGGATCACGCCGTTCGACTGATTGACGTTGCTGATCGTGATCTTGGCCGCGCCGCCCTTGGCGTCGGTGATGGTGATGGTGTCGCCGCTGCTGGAAGCGGTCAGCTCCTCGCCCTGAACCGTCTTGAGCTTGGCCTTGCCGTTGCCCTGTTTGATCAGCCGTTCCAGGGCCTGCGCGTTGAGCCGTCCCGGGACGACGTGATAGGTCAGGACCGCCGTCAGGGTGCCTTTGTTCTCAGGCTTGAGCAGCGTGTCGACCGTTCCCGCCGGCAACGCGCCGAACGCGGCGTTGACCGGGGCGAAGACCGTGAACGGGCCGGGGCCCTGCAGCGTCTCGACCAGGCCCGCCGCCTTGACCGCCGCCACCAGCGTCGTGTGATCCTTCGAATTGACCGCATTCTCAATGATGTTCTTGTCCGCATACATCGGAGCGCCGCCGACGGTCACCGGCTTCTGCGCCAACGCCACACTGGTCATGACCAGCAGAGCAAACATACTGAGTACAAAAATCTTGATCATGTTTCCCTTTCCTTAGTTGCTATCTTTCGTGGATGTTTCAAACTTCAGGCTGTTAGCCTCTTTTCAATTCATTAGGGGCGTATGAGGGAATTGAAAATCATTTTCATGATCAGCAAGCTATCGGATTGGACCGAAAATGTCAACGGTCAACGGGGCACAGAGGCGGGCGCCGGCGCGGCGGTGAAGAGCTTTGCATGCACTAAGCCCTGAGTAGATCGACAACATCTTCAGCGCGGGGAATCGGAGCCGTCGGATACGAGACCAGCACTTCGGCGATCCCCTGCAGCGCTCCCCAAAATGCCACGGCCAAGGCCAGTGGGTCGCCTGGTTTGATTTCAGACCGGTGTTGTCCGGCGATGATCAGGGGGACGCTGGCTTCAAGGGTCTTGGTCGCGCTGACCATCTCTTTAACGGCTGCCGGTATCGATTCGAGTAATAGAATCTGGTTGGCCAGTAAAAACAGATTTTTAGAATAGCTCTCCTTGAAGGATTCGAGATTCATTTGAGCAATCGTCGTCAAGGTCTCCAGCGGTTCGGTTCCGGTCACCAGCAGTTGAACGACCAGCTCGATCCCCTGGGCCACGGCTTTGGCGTGTTCCTCGAGGATCGCCTGTTTGGAAGGAAAGTAGTGAAACATCAGGCCGGGGCTGACATGGGCCCGCTCCGCAATATCGCGGGCGGTCGTCCCCGCGTAACCCTTGCGCACAAAGAGTTCGAGGCTCACCTCCAACAGCCGGCCTGTGGTCTCCTGGCGTTGCTCCAAACGCCTATTTTTGCTCGCTTGCGGCATCCCAGTTCTGACTGATCCGCTGATCCAGCGAACCATCTTTCCGTCTTAACATGACAATACTGACCGTCAGGATCCATAGCATGAAGAGGGCGCCTGCTACCGCTACGCCCCAGCCGTTGATGCTGTAGAAATGCGATGGATCGGTACCGGAAAAGATCGAGGGCACCAGGGCCAATTGGAAGACCGCCACGGTCAGTGCCACCCAGGCCGTCCACTTTGGCAGAAGATCAGTGCCCAGGATCGCAGCTCCGGCCGTGATCAGAAACAGGGCCATCAACAGTCGCCCGATGGGGCCGAACACCAGTAATGCCCCCTCGCCCCCGGCTCCGATCGTAGTCGGGTCGATCTCACCGTGGGAGCCCAAAACGCTGCCCACCTGGATCGAATCCGCCACCAGGGTCAGGGTCACGTAGACCAGGCCGGACGTATAGCAGAGCCTGCCAACCCATTCGTGATCGGGCGAAGCATCGAGAATAAGTTGGCGGAGACCGACGATGAAGGCCAGGTAGCCCAGACACAACAGCAGATCCACCAGGATCCGAGTCAGAATATTTGAGACCGGAGGGGGCCCGTCATATACAAAATAGAGCCGCAATTCAATCATCGTCAGCAGCGAGATGCCGATCCCGATGATCCCCGTCCAGCGACGAATTCCCAGATCCTTCATGTAACACTTCATCTGATCCTCCTCTTTCAGCGATTGAAGTTCATTGACTGAATGTTTAATCAAATTGAGAGTAAGCTCCCGGCTCGATTCTGTCAATAATTATTCTCTTTTTGTCGGGATCGAGATCAGAAGTAGTTCGGCATCAGTCGGTTAGCTCATCGCGATGACTTGCACAAACGTTACGATCGGTATCGGATCCTGGTTCATGATCGCGCGACCGGAATCTGTTATTTGCCATGATATGCTTGATGGGAAGCTAAACCGATTGATAAACCGCGAAATACGCGAAACACGCTAAATCCTGAATCATTCGCGCTATGCTCCATCAACTTCGCCATTCATCGTCCCTTCCGATTACGCTGTCCGAGGCCTGGGACTTCTTCTCCAATCCGGCCAACCTGAC
>DATEFT010000125.1:0-6556 GCA_035280505.1 Blastocatellia bacterium
ATCACCTGTCTGGACCGACCTTTGCTTCCGGTCATCCGATGGCGGTTGAAAAATCAGCGGCGCTTCGAATGAAAGCCAGCTCTCGCCACCGAGTGCTGGCTTTCGCTGCCCTCAGAGAGATGGCATACAATGATCCTTGAAATCGATGTGAGAGATAATTTAATTGAAAAACAAGCCGAGCGACTGACTGAACAGCCAATCGAAGAGACCATCGGGCCACCAGCCGAGGCCGGGCCCGCCCCCCTGATCGAGCCAGAGGTCTCTAATCTCAACGCTTTTGAGCGGATGCTGGTCCAATTGGAGAAGGCGATCAGCTACGAATTCCGTGATCGAATCTTGTTACGTCGCGCCTTAACTCATCGTTCATTCGCGAACGAACAGCCAGATCCTCGTCCACCCCACAACGAAGCGCTGGAATTTCTGGGTGACGCCGTGCTCGAATTTCTGATCAGCTCCTGGTTGCTCGAACTACATCCCACTCAGACCGAAGGGACCCTCTCTAAAATGCGCGCCTTTGCGGTCAGCGCGGTCAATCTCCATAAACATGCCGCCCGGTTGAATCTGGGCAGCTACCTCCTGCTCAACCGGGGGGAGGAGAAGACCGGCGGTCGCGGAAAAGCCGCCTTGCAGGTCGACGCGTACGAAGCCTTAATCGCGGCCATCTACCTGGACGGGGGGATCGAATCGGCCAAGGAGTTTGTGCGTCGCGAGTTCGCGGCGACCTTCACCAATATCGACCCGCAGAACCTGACCAGCACCGATTACAAAACGGCCCTCCAGGAACGTTTGCAGTCGTTCGGTCTGCCGACGCCGCAATATGCGATCGTCGAAAGCCTCGGGCCCGATCATCAACGGATCTTCCAGGTGGAGTTGCGCGTCAACGGCCAATGTCTGGCGACCGGCGAAGGCACCACCATCAAGGGCGCGCATCAAGCAGCCGCCCGCACGGCTCTCAATTCTCTGGACGTGACGCTCGACAAACTGAAAGAACTCCACGCCGGGGCCGCCTCCGCCCCGACGGAGCCGCCTCCGCCCGAAGAGGCGCCGGCCGAAGAGGTTCCGGCCGAATCGCCGAGCGAAACGTAGTCAGCGAATCTCAATCAGACCCCATGAATGAAGAGAGGATCGATCGGACATCAAGGGAGACCCTCCTCGCCCTCGTTTTAGCTGCGATCACGTTCCTCCTCTATCTTTACGCCAATCCCCTTTCGGGATCCTTCTACGATTACACCTTTCGCATCGGGCTCGCGTTGCTCGAGGGGCGTCTGGGTTTGAGCGAAGAACCGCCCGCCTGGCTCAACGAGATGATTCCGCTCGACGGCCGCTACTATTCCGCGTTTCCGCTGGGCAGCGTCCTGAGCATGACGCCCCTGGTGATCCTTAAAAAATTACAGCTCATCGATTCATTCCCCGGAGTGAAGATCGCCGCGCTGATTGCGGCCCTTAACGCCGTGCTCTTCTTCAAACTCTCGGCGAAACGCCATGACCGTTATCCGCGGCGCCTGGTCCTGACCCTCTTCCCGGTCCTCGGCACCTGGATGTGGTCGAATCTGGCCTTCGGCGGCGCCTGGCAGATCGCGCTCGGGGTGGCGGTGGCCGGCCAACTGGCCGCCCTCTACTTCACCCTGATCGCTCCGCGCCCGTGGCTGGCCGGCCTCTTCTTTGCGATGGCCTTCGGTAACCGGACCGAGATCATCCTCCTGACGCCGATCTTCCTCTATCTCAGCTACCGGCAGTCGGACGAACAGCTCGTGCGCTGGAAGGCGATGGCGCGTTTTATGGCCGTTCCGACCGCGCTCAGCCTGGCCACGATCATCTACAATTACGCGCGGTTCTCTTCGATCTTCGACTTCGGTTACGCGCACATCCCGGGCGTCCTGGACGAGCCATGGTACCAACACGGAATTTTTTCGGTTCATGCGATTCCGGGCAATGCCCAGGCCATGCTCTTTGAGACGTGGCGCCGGATAGACCACTCCCCCTACCTGGTGCCGACCGGGTTCGGCGGATCGATCTTTTTAAGCAGCCCTTTTCTGATCTATCTCTTCAGGTGGGGGGCGCGAGATCCGGTGCTGAAACGGCTCGCCTGGTGCGCCATCGGCATCTTGACCCTGGTGCTCTGGCTTCACGGCAATCCGGGCGGCTGGCAAGTCTCCTACCGCTACGCCATCGAGTTACTGCCCTGGATGTTTCTAATCCTGCTGGAGAACAGCCCCAAGCGAGTGACGATCCCGGAGATCGCGCTGCTCGCCATTTCGATCGCCATCAACGCCTACGCCGCCTATCTGTTCCTCAATACCGGCTACATGAATCCGTAAAAGGACGTCTTTCGAAGTGTTGATCTCAAACCGCGAAACACGCGGTTTGATTCCTCTTACGGTTTCGCGTCCATCCAGGTCCGGCCGATGCCCACATCGACCACCAGCGGGACATCGATCTTCGCCGCGCTCTCCATGGTGTCCTTCACGACCTTGCGGGTCCGCTCGACTTCGTCCTCCGGAACCTCGAACACGAGTTCATCGTGAACCTGGAGGATCATGCGCGCCTTGAGCTTCTCTCGCCGCAGCGCCTCCGCTACCCGCAGCATGGCCAGTTTCACGATATCCGAGGCCGAGCCCTGCATCGGCATATTGATCGCTTCGCGTTCGGCCCGGGCCCGCGCGGTCCCCTTGCTGTCGAGGTCCGGAATCCGTCGCATCCGGCCAAAGATCGAGCGCACGACGCATTTGTTGGCCCGCGCCTGATCGGGCAGTTCGTCCATGAACTTTTTGACGCCGGTATAGGTCTGGTAGTAGTCCTCGATCACCTTCTTGGCCTGCTGGCGCGTGAGTCCGACGCGCTGTGCGAGACCGAACGGGCCGATGACATAGGCGATGCCGAAATTGACGATCTTGGCCAATCTTCGCGCGTCCCTCAAGGCCTCGGCAGTCTCGGGCTTGAAGACTTCGCGCGCGGTGCGGGTATGGATGTCCTCGCCCTGGCGGAAGGTCTCGAGCATGACCGGGTCCTTCGTAATATGGGCCAGCAGCCGCAATTCGATCTGGGAATAGTCGGCCGAAAGCAGGACGTGCCCGGCCGCCGGAATGAAGGCGCCCCGAATCCGCCGGCCCATCTCGGTTCGGATCGGGATGTTCTGCAGGTTGGGATCGGTCGAGGAGATGCGGCCGGTGGCCGTCGACGTCTGATTGAGGGTCGTGTGAATGCGTCCGGTCTCCGGATCGATCAGCCCCGGAAAGGCGTCCACATAGGTGCCCTTGAGCTTCGACAATTCGCGATGCTCGATCACCAGGCGGGGCAACTCATACTTCTCCGCCAGCTCTTCCAGCACGTCGCGGCTGGTCGAGATCTTGCCGGTCGAGGTGCGCCGCGAAACCTCGAAATTGAGCTCCTCAAAAATCTCGCCGAGCTGCCCCGGCGAGGCGATATTGAAGTGGCGCCCCGCGAGTTCATAGATCTTCACCGAGAGCTTCTCGATCTCCCGCTCCATCTCGACCGAAAGCCCGGCGAGCACCTGGGTGTCGACCCTGAAACCGGCGCGTTCCATTTCGCACAGCAACGGAACGAGCGGCAGTTCGATCCGACGGTAGATGAAATCGAGCTTCTCGGTCTGGAAAGCGAACTGAAGTTCGTCGGCCTCCATCCTGGCATTGAAGGCGCCGACCAGTTGCTGCGAGAGATCGGCCGTCTGCGCCAGTTGGCCATCCTGGCCCAGATCGACCTCGCTGCCGAGATATTCCTGGGCCAGCACCGGCAGCTCGTACTTCGTGCGGTCGGTATGCAGCAGATAGGCTTGAATCAGCGTGTCGTCGCTGACGTTCTCCAGCTTGATCCCGACCCGATCCAGCACACAGATGGCCGTCTTCAGATCATGCGTGGTCTTTTCGATCAACCCGTTATCGAAGATCTCGCGGAGCGGCCCGAGCGCCTCCTCCGGACCGATCCCGGCCCCCAGCTCGACGAAATCGGCGACGCCGGGCGTCGAGGAGAAGGCCGCGCCCGAGAAGTTCCCCGCGGCATCCGCCGAGAGGGCGAATCCGACGTGTTCCCGGCTGAAGAGCGCGGTGACGAGCTGTTTCAACTCTTCACCGCGGGTCAGCGGGCGATAGACGGCCGCCCGCCGGTCCTGGCTCTCCGCGCCGGCGTTCGACGTCTTCATGGCGCCGCCCGCAAATTCACGCGTCAGTTGCGTAAACTCCATCTCGGAGAAGAGTTCGTACGCGAGCCGCTGGTCGGGTTCCTCGACGATCAGCTCTTCCAGATTCAACTCGACCGCGACCTGCAGATCGATGGTCGCCAGTTCGCGCGACTGAATAATCTGATCGGCGTAATCGCGCAGCGACTCCCGATAGGTCTTCTTCTTCACCTGCTCCCAACCGGCCAGCGCCTGATCGATGTTGCTGAACTGTTCCAGCAATTGCGCGGCGCCCTTCTCGCCGATGCCCGGCGCCCCGGGAATGCCGTCAACGGCATCGCCCATCAGTCCGATCCAGTCGATGATCTGATCGGGCCGCACGCCGTACTTGGCCTTCACTCCGGCCTCGTCGAGAAAGATCTCGCCCGTCTTGTCCACGCGCAAGACCACGACCTCCGGGTCATGCACGAGTTGCGAGAGATCCTTGTCGTTGGTCACGACCACCGTCTGCAGACCCCGCGCCGTGGCCTGGCGCGCGAGCGTCCCGATGATGTCATCGGCCTCGAACCGGCTGAGCTTGATCACCGGCACCCGCAACGCCTGGCAGGCCCGCTCGATGTAGGGCATCTGGACCTGCAGGTCTTCGGGCATCTCGGGACGGTGCGCCTTGTAAGCCTCGAACCGCTCCTGGCGAAAGGTCTTCCCCTTCGAATCCAGCACGACTCCCAGGTAGCCGGGTTGGTGATCCCTCATCAGTTTCCGCAGCGTCACCGTGAATCCGTAGACGGCATTGGTCGGAATGCCCTTGGAGTTCGAGAGGCCGCGGATGGCATAGTAGGAACGGAAGATGTTCGACATTCCGTCGACCAGGAAGAGACGTTTCTTATTCGACATACGGAGAACCGTTTTCAGTCCTCAATTTTCAGCGGTCGCGGACGGACGCTGAAGATTGAAGACTGAAAACTCCAAATGTTATTGATGGACGAACGCCAGCCATTCACCCGGGGCTTCCTTCTCGCCGGAGGTGATGGCAAAGTACTCTTTCTGCAGTTCCGCCGTGATCGGGCCCCGTTTGCCGGTGCCGACCTTGATCCGATCGATGCTGCGAATCGGCGTGATCTCGGCGGCGGTCCCGGTGAAAAAGACCTCATCGGCGATGTAGAGCGTCGCGCGCGGGATCACCTGCTCGACGATCTCGTATCCGAGATTTCTCGCGATCTGAATCACCGAATCGCGGGTGATGCCGGGCAGGACGGCGCAGTTCAAGGGAGGGGTGAAGAGCTTGCCGCCCCGAACCAGGAAGAGATTCTCACCGCTGCCCTCGCTGACATTGCCCTGAGTGTCGAGCGCGATCCCCTCGACAAACCCGTTGCTCATCGCCTCCATCTTGATCAGTTGCGAATTCATGTAGTTGGCCGCGGCTTTGGCGGTGGCGGGCAGGGTGTTGCCGTGCATGCGCGACCAGCTCGAGACGCAGACGTCGACCCCTTCGTCGATCGATTCCTGCCCGAGATATTTGCCCCAGACCCAACTGACGATATAGGCCTCGACCGGGTTGGGCAGCGGATTGACGCCGAACGAACCGTATCCGCGGAAGACCACCGGCCGCAGATAACACTCCTTGAATCCGTTGACGCGCACAACCTCCAGGCAGGCCTCGATCAGTTGATCGACCGAATAGCCGATCTCCATGCGATAGACCTGACACGAATCGCGCAACCGGTCGATGTGCTCCCGCAACCGGAAGACCGCCGGACCCTGCGGCGTCGAGTAGCAGCGAATGCCTTCAAAGAGAGACGAAGCATAATGAACGACGTGCGACATGACGTGGATCTGCGCCGCGTCCCAATCGATCAATTTTCCGTTGTGCCAGATCTTCTTTGCGGTTTCAGTGGATGACGTTGGATGAGCCATAGATGGACGAGTACTCCTTCAAGAATGTGTAGCAACCTTTCCAGTCCGCCGTCGAGCGGGCAGACAGTTTCATCGGAAGAGGATCCAATATAAGGGCCGCTGAGGACGGAGGTCAAGCACGGTTCAAAACCCGTAAGGCCAAATTGACAGGGCATCTGCACGTTACTAGAATGCTGGTGAGCAAGACGTGTGTGTTCGAAGGTGGAAGTGGATCCGAATGAGTATGAGTCCTGATTTTCTGGAAATTCTGCGCTGCCCCGCCTGCAAGGCTAAAGTCGATTTGAAGGTCGACGGCAACAATCTCAAGTGTGTGAAGTGTCATCGAGTCTACCCGATCCGCGACGAGATTCCGATCATGCTGGTTGACGAGGCCACCATCGAGGAAGAAGAGTAACCGATGCGTTCGGTCCGATCCGGAGTCTGCAACCCGATGTCTCTTTTTCAAAATCTCCCGGAAAATTCGCGAGTGCTCTTCATCCGGCTGCGAAACCTCGGCGAAGCGGTTCTGGA
>DATEFT010000126.1:0-16057 GCA_035280505.1 Blastocatellia bacterium
CGTGCGCTTTCCAGAAGGAGTCCACGACCCGGTGAGGCAGGTCTTCCGGCATCCGTTTGCCGGCCAGGTCCATGAAGTACCCATAGACCTTGGGGCCGATCAGGAGCGCGAGGGCCAGGTCGTAATCCAGATCCGCCGGGAGTCTTCCCTGCTCCACGGCGCGTTTGAGCAGTTCAGTCAACTGTCGGCGCGGAGGCTCCATGACCCTCGCGCGCCAGGCCGTGCCGAAGGCGGGATTTCGCGCCGCATAGGCCATCAGGTGCGGCATCATGCGGGCCTGCATCTCCGAACGATGCTCCGGAGGCCGCCGGCTCAAGACCGCGACGATCTCATCGCGCACGTCGCCGGCTCCGCTCAATGGAGGCTCCTCATCGGCGCCATGCAGCCGGGCCATGACCTCCAGACACAAGGCATCCTTATCGCGCCAGTGCTTGTAGATCGTGGCCTTGCTGACGCCGGAGACCTCGGCGATGGCATCCATGCTGGTGGCGTCGATGCCACGCTGGGCGAAGAGCTTCAAGGCGACATCCAGAACCTGTTCATGCGCGCTGACGCTTAGTGGCCGGGCCATAATCAGAGCTGTATCTTCGAGAAGAAATGGGCGCCCAGAGCCAGGAAGATCACGGCGACCACGCCGAGGACCACGAAGTCCAAACTCATTCCATAGTGCGTGACCCCGATCAGCGCGCCGCGCAGACCGTCGATCCCGTACGAGAGCGGATCGACGCTGGTGACGGCCCCCAGAAATTTGGGCAGATTGGTCAACGGAAAGAGCGCCCCCGAGAGAAAGAAGATCGGCATGACCATGAAGTTCATGATCAACTGAAAGCCCTGGATATCTTTCAGCACGGAACCGATGGCGGTCCCCAGTCCGCTGAAGACCACCGCGATCATGGCCATAAACAGGAACGCCACCGGAATCGAAGCCCAACTGATCGGGCGGAACCCGACCGCCAGGCAGACGATGAAGACGAGTGTGCCCTGAATCACGGCGACGGTGGCGCCGCCCAGGGTTCGCCCGATCATGATCGTGGTCCTGGGGACGGGGGCGACCAGGGTCTCCTTGAGGACCCCGAGCTGGCGGTCCCACAGCAATCCGACCCCGGAGAAGATCGAGGTGAAGAGGATCGTCATTCCGACCATGCCCGGCGCGATGAATTGAACGTAGTTGCCGTTCCCGGACTGCTGAAAGACGGGCCCCAACCCGAACCCGAGCACCAGCAGGTAGAGGAGCGGCTGGCCCAGGGAGGCGATCACCTGGGTCCGCGAGCGAACATAACGTCTGAGTTCACGAAGCCAAAGGATATAGATCGCGCCCATTATCTCCTCCACATCTTCGCCATCTGGCGTATTTGATCGGCGGAACCGGCCTTCTCGTCGCGGATGGACGAGCCGGTCAACGCCAGAAAGGCGGCCTCAAGCGAGTCGGTCTGAGTCTGTTGCTTCAACTCCGCGGGGGTGCCCTGGGCAACGATCTGACCGTGATCGATGATCGCGATGCGATGTGCGACCCGTTCCGCTTCGTCCATGTAATGAGTGGTCAGAAAGACCGTCACCTGCTCCGTCTCGTTCAGGTGCTTGACGTGGGTCCAGAGTTGATTGCGGCTCTGCGGATCCAACCCGAGGGTCGGCTCGTCCAGAAAGAGGATCTTCGGCGTGTGCAACAGACCGCGCGCAATCTCGAGCCGCCGTTTCATGCCGCCCGAGAACTCCTTGACCGGAGTGTCGCGCCGCTCCCACAGATCGAAGAGCTTGAGCAGCATCTCGCTTCGTTCGAGGCGAATTTTGCGAGGCACGTGGTAGAGAACCCCGTGCAACTCCATGTTCTCGCCGGCGGTCAACTCATTATCCAGGCTCGGATCCTGAAAGACGATCCCGAACTGCTGGCGGGCCTGATGCTGCTTGACCACCGGATCCAGGCCGTCCAACTCGACCTTGCCGCCGGTCGGTTTCAACAGCGTGGTCAACATCTTGATGGTGGTCGTCTTGCCCGCCCCGTTCGGTCCCAGAAACGCGAAGATCTCCCCCTTCTCGACGACGAAGGAGACGTCGCTGACCGCCGTGAACTCACCGAAAGTTTTGGTCAGATTTTGTACTCGGATCATATCGGGCAATACTACACGGTTTAGTTTAGTAATACAACCGAGTTGAAGATTCCCTGCCCCGCCCCGCGAACCCGGGCTCAGGCGTAGAAGAGACTGAGCGCCGGAATCCCGCGCGTCTCGCGGATCTGGGATCGGACCCGGTGGTGAACCAGTTCATCGAAAGCGGTCGGCTCCATCTGGGCCGCATAGGTCTGCAGGGCGCGCCTGGAGGATCCGAGCAGGGCCTCGCGGTCGGCCGGACCGATGGCGGTCCAGAGCGAGTCGGTGATGGCGGCGTCGATCTTCGACAATCGCGCCTCAATTTCGTCGACGGCGAGCGGATCGCCCGCCGTCAGACGATGATGAAGCTCGCCGAGGCTCCCGCTGGCCGCGAGGCAGACGTCCGCCGGCTGGTCTTCGCCCGAAGCCCGGAGGCTGGTTGACGCCTCTTGGATCAGCAGATCGTTCTCCACAATGAAGGCCGCGAGGCGACTCTGCTCGCTCTGGACTGCCCTGCCCTGCTCCGGCGCTTCACGCTGGCGTCCGACATCGCCGCCCCGTTTCTTCGAGATCACGCCATGGGCCCGCAATAGATCGTAGGTCTCGCGCTGCGCCACTCGCGTCGCCTTCGGCAATCCCTGGTTCAACAGCCAGTCCTTGATCCCGGCGCTCTCGTGCTTGACGGCCGCCGCGATCTTCGGTTGAAACTCCGTGACCAGTTGTTTCACAAGGTTGCCGATGGAGACGGCCGGCAGAGGCATCGATTGCGTGACGGCGGCGAAGACCGTGAAGGGATCGTTCTTCAACGGCGAACCTGAATCCCGCGCGTCAGCGCGGATCTGAGTCATGTCTAGATCTCTCTCATGAATATTTCTTTTAAAGCCCACTCCAACCGATGGAGCGGGAACTTCGATGGATGGAGCCGGAGAGACCCGCAAATTTTTTTGCGCTGATCTGGAGCGGATCGACGCCGAGGCCCGGTTGATGAAGATCCGGACGCCGACTCCGTTGGCGCGGGCGTCGTAGCCGATGACGCCCGCCTGGTGCATCCAATCGAGCGCTTTCGAGAGGGTCGAATTGGCGACGCCCGTCAGCTCGCGCATCTGCTCCCAGGCGGTAATCGATCCCTCCTCGCGGTCCTCGCCCACCAGGTGCAGCACGCCGTCGCGCTCCCAGCACTGGGGCGGCGCCAGCAAGAGGCCCAGGTAGATGGCCGACATCTGCGGAGTGACTGCCCGCGCCTCGCGCGAGACGAGCGTCGCGATCACATCATTGTCGATCTGTTTGAAGTTGGTCCGGTATTCGTTCTCTTTGAGCGTGGTCCTTCGAACGAAGCGCGGCGGAGATTGCGCCAGGGCAAGAGCTGACATCATCAAACCTTTCTTGAGAAAAAGCTTGACAGCGCATGTCAGGAAGACGAAAATACGCTTGCTTATAGTTATTTTCGTTCCTGTTCCGCTTTTGACACTGCCAAGCAGGATTATTCCGGCTGACAAACGAGACAATTCTTCTATCACGTTGGACTCTCTCGTCGTCGAGCGAACATGGAGCTACCTCGCTGCAAAGCGAGCTTTCTTCGTCGACCTGAAGCGGTTGTTGTGCAGACAATCGCTTCAGGTCAATTTCTTTTTAGACTCCAGCTATCGATTAACTATCCGTCGATTACTTCCCTTCCCTATCGTTTGGCCGTCTGCCCGGTCTGTTTGAGCTGTTCCTTCAGCTCCGTCATCCAGAGCGGTTTGACACCGGCGGCGATTGAAGAGGTCAAGGCCTCCGATAAGACCTTCTTTGATCGATCGAGATTTTGGATTTTGAGGAGCTCATCCGCCATCTCCAGTTCCTTGGCGGCGATTCGCCGGTTGACCTTTCCGAACCGAATCGTCAGGAAGTGGGTGACCAGCTCCTCGGCCGGCGATTGGCCGCGCGGAAGGAGATGGCTATCAGTCTCGAGGACGGTATCCGACACTTCCCTGCCCGAACTGAACTTGACATACTCGTCTTTGGCGCGTGGACCCGGGATATACCAGATGTTCCAGTCGGGCTGGCCCGCGTCGTCGACCGTCCTCTCGAACTCGGCCTTCGCCAGATACCCGCTGTCCAGGTGCGGCTTGTGCAACTTGTACATCTGTTTGCTGACCTCGGTTCCGGTCAGCAGGCGCCTCTGGCCGGTCGCCTCGCAGTACTCCGAATAGGCCAGCGAGACCTTGGGCCAGCCATGTTTCAGCGCCGCGTAGATTCGAAAGCTCACCACCTCGTAGAATCGGCAGGCCGACGGCGAGAGCTGTCTCAGGTATTTGAAATCGAGCGGGCGCAACGGCACGTGATTGAGGAAACCCTGGTAGATGTCGTTCATCACCACGTAGACGCCGTCGGCCTCGGTCCCGTCCGGCAAGGTGTCGCCGGAGAAGATCACCGAATAACGGCTGAAGACCGCCTCCAGTTTGCGCCGTCTGCCCTCCCGGTCTCGATAGAAGACCTTGGCTTTGATGGTGGCGCTCGCATTTTGGGAGAGGGCCTGTTTGATGTCGGTGAAATTGTGGCCGCTCTCGCTGAGACCCAGCTCGCGGCAGATCGACCGGAGACTTCCCAACCGGATGACCTTCGGGGTCGGCGGTCCCGCCTCGTCGATCCGCTTGTTGATGACCAGGGTGTCCAGACGGTAGGCCAGGTGCCTGGGCTCTCCGAACTGCTGCGAGGGAGAGACCTGCCAGAGCAAGGTGACTTCCCCGCCCTCATCGCGCTTCTCGATCCGGACCTGCATCTGCCCCTGGGTCGAGAGGGTATGGAGCGGCAACTTGGTCATCACACTCTCGACCCAGATCGCGGAGAACTCCTCCGGCAGCCCTTCGGAGGTGAGAGCTGGATTTAGGGACGAGGCGGGCCGCAGCGCCGGGATCAGCGTCGGTGTGGATGCACCAGATTTGCTATTTTGGTCGGACATCGAGATGCAAAAGCTAAAGCGATTCAGGCTTTCTTGTCTATCCCCTTTTTTTCGGAAAACCGACTCTGTCTTCTAAATAACAGAGTCGCAACGGTTTATCCGAAGAGATCCGGGATCTATATTTTGGAGCTTCGCTTGAAACTCCTCACCCCTATCCGATAATGGCCAGAAATCTTCGCTCGAAACTCCTCACTTAAGCCATTTAGAGGCTGTAAGGGCCCGAAATCTTCGCTCGAAACTCCTCACCTGAAGGGGTTCGGGGGGCTGCTTCGCTCGAAACTCCTCACCCCTGATAACTAATTCCAGCCGCATACGATAGGTTCAAACTAGGACTCTTCGCTTCGCTCGAAACTCCTCACTTGAATCGAGAGCTTCGGGTGTCCCGACTAGTGGCTCCGGGTGCGATCCGGGGCGATGGTCGGCTTCGCTCGAAACTCCTCACCCCGGACTCTAACGGTTTCACACATAAATCTAAATTGCGCCTGAACGAGCAAGCGGAGTATACTGAACTCACAGAAATCGGATTTCAGGCAGTTGCTCAATATGCACTCAAACATGATTATTACTGAAAGGCGCAATCTATGGGAAGCATTATCGTGATCACCAACGAAAAAGGGGGGGTCGGGAAGACCACGACTACCGGAAATCTGGCGGCTGCGTATGCCACGATGGGGAAGAGAGTGTTGGCGGTCGATATGGATCCTCAGCGTAATCTGACGGATTTGATGGGAATCAGCCAGGAGACGGCGCGGTTGCATTCGATCGCGGATGCGATCCTGGAGAAGAAGGGGATAGATGCGTACGCGGTCCCGACCAAGACCGAGGGGGTCGACCTGATTCCGGCCACGCCCAAGTTGAGGGAGATCGAGCGGCGTTTTGGGGCGTCATTCGAGCAGGACAAACTGCTCAATCACTGTTTCGATTCGCCCAAGGTGGAGGAGTACGACATTGTGATTATCGATACCCATGGGGCCCAGAACTGTCTGCTGACCTCGTCGCTGGCGATTGCGCACTACTATCTGATCCCGCTCTTTCCGGAGCCGGATGCGGCGCGGGGGGTCTTCGACGTGATCGAGTATGCCGAGCGGGTGCGGACGGCGACCAACCGGACCCTGACGCTCCTGGGGTTAATGATCACGGGCCATGATCGGCGGGTCTCGGTCCATCCGCGGGTGACGGAGTCGCTGCGGGATTATGGGCAGAAGTGGAACATCCGCGTCTTCAATACCATCATTCCATTTTCGTCTCGGGTGAAGACGGCGGCGGAGCAGCAGCTCTTGCTGGCCGGGCTCCGCGAGGATGCGCCGGTGACGATGGCCTACCAGACCCTGGCCGGAGAGATCCTGCCCTTGCTCAAAGGGAAACGGGTCGGTCGGGTCTCTCAGCCCAAACTGGAGGAGATTGCCAGTTCGATCGAGGCCTTCGAGGCCATGGATGAAGTGATCGAGTAGCGAGGTAATTAATTACCTGCCGTTCTCTCCGGCGTCGAGGGACGTCTGGAGAACTCCCCGGCTAACTGATAGGATGATCCTTCAAGACAATCCCAGATGTTCTTGGACGTCCCCAAACACCCCTAGACTGATTTGATTGAAAATCTCAAGATATAATCTCCCAAACCTTGCAGGACGTTCTCGGTCGAGGTAATTAATTACCTTCAAGAGGGTAGAGATGAATAAGCAGAAGAGGACCATCGATCTCGATAGGTTTGCGGCCGAATCCAGGAATGATTCGAGTGAGAACTCCCAACCGGATCCGGCAGCCCGGAATGACAGATTGCAGAAACTGCTGAACAATATCGGCCGGACGGTCATTCTCCCGACCAGTTTCCTGACGATTCGCGATAACATCCGCCAGATTCTCGATACCTCCTCCCCCGAGTTCAGGCAGTTGGTCGAATCGATCCGAAAACATGGTGTGAAGCAGAACCTGATCGGCGATCTTCGGGTGGACGATGACGGCCAGTGGCAGATCATCTGTGTCGCCGGGCAACGGCGATTGCTCGCGGCCAAGGAGGTCGGGCTGGAGACGATTCCGGTTCGACTCGAGCAGTATACGGATGAGACCGCCCTCCTGGTCGATTCCCTGAGCGAAAATATTCTGCGCCAGAATCTACACTGTCTCGATGCCGCCCTCGGATACCTGCGGCTCTTCAACCAGGGCTGGAAACCCGACGATATCGCCGCCGCCTTCGAGCGTAAACGAGATACGGTCATGAAGATGCTGCGTCTGGCTCGCTACCCCCAGTCGGCCCAGGAGATCGTTCGCCTCTATCCGGAGAAGTTCACCAGCACGATTCTGCTCACCAAATTCGTCGCCAAGTCCTGGCCCGATGATCACTCCCTGGTCCAGGCCCTCAAAGAGTTCGCCGTTCAGGAACGGAAACGGCACCTCCGCGCCACCATCTCCGATTTCGAGGTCAAGGAGCTGGAATCGAAGATTGCCGACAAGGGGATCAGATCCAAGTCCAAAGGGACCCAGGATCGCGGCGTCATCATCCTCGCCTGGAACAGCCAGGAGGAGTTCGTGGAGATCAAAAAGATTCTCTCGGCCCTCGAAGGTAATTAATTACCTTCCTCTCCCGGTACCCTGCCAATTGAGTTCTTTGGAATTTGACCGCGAAAGACGCGAAAGACGCGAATGCTGAGTAATTTCGCGTCGAACCCGGGCGGTTGGTGAAGGTCCAGATGATCGACCTGCGAGCGCTTCAAGCTCATCTCCACTTCGTACATCATCGGAAATTTTAGTCCAGTCGTGACCGTTCACCTGAGGGTGGTCTGCGGAGGCGGCTGACCGGCTTTAAGCCGAACTTGCAGCTTGTCGTCCTTGTACAATTCAAGCCTATCTCCTGTAATTTTGTACCTGTTTGTTGATAGCCAGGCTTGGGTGAATCTTTTCCGTCTCGCCTCCTTACGATCCAGGCACAGCTTATCTGTGACCCAGATTGCGCCCCATCGTAGTTGGTCATTCCGGATTTCGCACTCTCCTCCGATGCGATTGCATCCGTCAGAGCCTCCACAGAACTGTTCTTTTGAATTGAACGTCAAATATGGCATTGGCGAGCCGAAAGTTTCGGAAACATTCTCTCCATCAAGTTCCTCCAACACCCAATAGGTTCCATTAAGGGGAACTTCGACTTGAGGCGGAACTTCCCGAACCGTTTTGGGAAGAGATGATTTGTCTCCGGACTGGCCTCCATCAACAGGCAGAAAAGTCCCTTTCTGGAATGGCGTGGCATCAGCCCAGGTTAACAGAAGGCTCATAAAAAGTATTGCCTTGATCATCGTTGACCAGACCTTTCCGGGACACGCTCAAGCTAGCACGGCCGCAATTTAACGCGGGAATCCCTATTTCCATATGACCTTTTTATCTGCTGAATATTTATGTCCATTCTGCTGTGAACCTGATTCTGATAACCATGGGCCAGGGGTGTTTCACGGATTTCCACCGGCGGCAAATGGTTGATTCCGCAGTGATTCGTTGGCTGATGCGTGAAACATTGTCGATTCATAGAGTTATCCAATTATCTCCTTCTAAAGTGTAAAAAGCAGTTTGAGGTGGCTAGAGACTGGCAGGGGAGGGAAGCCGGGCGATCAGTGGCCGGCTTCTACTGGCGAGGCTCGGGTTGGGTAGGCGTCCGACCGGTCGCCTCGAAACTCTCGGAGACGGCTGTTCAGGCTTCAAACGCTCTGTTAACAATATCGGCCTCTAGACTGCGGGGCACTCGAAAGCCGGATAATTTCGCTTCTTAGCTTCTTTCGCGGTTTCGAATCGAAACGGCAAGAGACCTCCTTTTCAAAGTTCCAGTAAACAATGGAAGAGAAATGGTCGAAGAGAGAGATTTTGGGGTCAGCTCCCGGCCCGGGTTGGTTCTCTAATGATCGGAACCCGGCCCAAGAGTCTGCCTCTCCATTTGCAACGCGCCCGGTCAGAGTCTACCATCATCGGTGACAGGTCCCCCTGATCTGGGAGGAACGCCTGTCTGCGCCCCACTGTCGAGCCCGCGATAGCCGCCCACTCCGACCGATGAGGGCGGATTCCAGCGGGCTCATGGGCAAATAGCCCCACGTTAATGCAGGTCGTTCCTGGTCACTCTGGGTCTCTTTCCAGTCGTCATCGATCATGATTTGATCGATTCACTCGATCTCTGGGCGGGATCCGGCACGGCAATTTTTGGTAATGCTCCGAGGAGATTCCGATGACTAAGACTGCCGCATATCTCTTATCCTTTACTGCAGCTTGCCTCTTAACTCTGACGGTGGCTCGTGCGGTCGATGCGACGGGCAATCGAGGGTCACAGCCGGGAGTGAAGACGGAGTTGCCGACCGCAAAGCCGGAGACCGTCGGGCTTTCGGCCAAACGGCTGCAACGGATTCACGCCATGGTCCAGCGCGCCATCGACGGCGGGCAATTGGTGGGAGCCGTGACGCTGGTCGCGCGCAAGGGGCGCATTGCGCATCTCGAATCTCATGGCCAGATGGATCTCGAAGCGAAGACGCCCATGAAAAAGGACGCGCTCTTCCACATCGCCTCGATGACCAAGCCGGTCACGGCGGTTGCCATTATGATCCTGGTCGAGGAAGGGAAGCTGCGACTGTCGGATCCGGTCTCCCGATTCATCCCCGAGTTCAAGGAGATGAAGGTCAAGGTCCAGAACGAGAACGGAACCGGGGAGCGGCTCGTCTCCGCTACTCGCGAGATCACGATTCGGGACCTCCTGAGCCATACCTCGGGTTTGGGCAGTACGGGAATGGGGGCCAACGACGTGACCAGGCTCATCCAATCGCTCAAACCGGGATTTTCGTTGGCCGACGTGGCCCCACGGCTGGCCTCGATCCCTCTCGATTTTCAACCGGGGACTCAGTGGCGATACAGCCCCGGCGCCGCCTTCGATCTCCTGGGGCGAGTGGTGGAGATCGTCTCCGAACAGTCCTACGATCGGTTTCTGCGCGAGCGCCTCTTCGAGCCGCTCGGAATGAAGGAGACCTTCTTCGTCCTGACGGATGACCGGCGGTCCCGTCTGGTGACCAAGTACCGTAAGACCGCCGGCGGATTCGAGCGGATGGAGGTTCCTCCGGAACGCCTCGGCAAAGCCTATTTTTCGGGCGCGGGCGGCCTGATGTCTACCGCGGAGGACTATTTCCGGTTCGCCCAGATGCTGCTCAATCGCGGCAACGGAAACGGCCAGAGCATTCTCAGTCCGCGATCCCTGGAACTCCTGTCGTCAAATTTTGTCGGGGAGATGTTCAGCGGCCAGTTGGGGCGCCCGAAGGGCATGGGTTATGGTCTAGGCGTCGAGGTCGTTCAGGATGCCGTTCAAGCGGGAACCTATCGGTCGAACGGCAGTTTCGGGTGGGACGGGGCATACGGCACCTACTTCTGGGTCGATCCCAGTAAACAACTGGTCGCCATTCTCATGATTCAAGCGGTTCCTCATCCCGGCCGGACCATGCACAACGATTTCGATGTGGCCGTGCTGCAATCGGTCCTTCAGTCGGCGCCAGCCGTGGAATGAAGGCGTGCCTTCGACGGGCGTGTCGGTTATGGGGCAGGGAAGTGAGCCGGCCTGATTGACTAACCGGTTATACTCTCGGCTTCGCAGTTGTTTTTTCGGAGTCGCAGACACTATGGCTAATTCAGACAATCTCGCGATGCTCCAGCAAGGCGCGGAGACTTGGAATCAATGGCGGAATAGTGATTCGGGGGTCACGGCGGATCTGATCGGGGCCGACCTCAGTGGGGCCGACCTCACCGGAGCTAAACTGAGCGGGGCCGAACTGAGCGGCGCCGATCTCAGCGCGGCCAACCTGAGCGGAGCCAAGCTGAATGGGGCGGACCTCAGCGCGGCCAATTTGAGCGGGGCGGACCTCCGTCAGGCGGACCTCAGAGTGGCCACCCTCGGAGGGGCGGACCTGAGCGGAGCCCAACTTCGCGGAGCCGATCTGAGCGGGTGCAAACTCAGCGGGTGCAAACTGAGCCGGGCCAACCTGGCCGGGGCCAACCTGAGAGTGGTGAACCTGAGCGGGGCGGACCTGAGCGGGGCCGACCTGGGAGGCGCCAATCTGAGCGGCGCCAACCTCAGCGTCACCAATCTGAGCGGAACCAATCTGAACGGAGCGGACCTCAGCGGGGCGGACCTGAGCGGAGCCGATCTGAGAATGGCCAACCTGAGCGGAGCCGATCTGAGAGTGGCCAACCTGAGCGGAGCCAACCTGAGCGGAGCCAACCTGCAGAATGCCCAGTTGGAACTGGCCGGACTGATCAATGCCAATCTGGATGGAATCAATCTGACCGCGGCCAGCCTCTGGGAGACCAAGCCCACCGGCTGGTCGATCAAAGGCACGATCTATAAGTCCATGGATGGCGAGCCCCAGGCGGAGAGGATCGCGCCCCTTCACCAGGACAATTCAGCGGACCCGGTGCTGCTGCCGGCGGAGTGCGCCGGCGTCAGAATCTTTTACAAGGACGGCCTCAGCTCACTCGAGATCGCGACCCTGCGCGCGCTCATCAAGCATCTCGAAGAGTTGTCTCCCGGATCCGGACTGCGGCTGGTCCGCATGGGAGAAGCGGCGGACGGCATCGTCGTCGAGCTGGCGATCGAGGACGGAGGTCGCTCGGAGGAGGAATTGGATGAGCTGCAGGCCGCGCTCCAGGCGGAGGCCCAGCGGATAGTCGAGTATCAGCGGTTGGCGCTCGCCGACCGCAAGACGAGCCTGCAATTGGAAGGCCGGGTTCAGGAGCTGGATTCATTCGTTGACAAACTGATTCTGGCGGCGGGCCCCGGCACGCCTCATGAAGGGGCGAACAATTCCAACCCCGGGCCGGCAAGCGCGGCCGGGCCGAGCCCGCAATTACAGGAGGCCGCCTTTAGACGGATCGGCAGTCAGATCGAGAGTTCGATCGATATCGGCCGGTTGGTCGAAGAGCTGGCGGCACTCCGTCAGGCCATGAGCCATGAGGCGCTCGAGGCCGAGCAATATGTGGCGGTCGGAAACGTAGCCAAGGCGGAGCAGGCCGCGAAGGTCAGGGACTCCGCGAAGATGGCCGAGAATCTGCGGGCCGCCGGCGGGTGGGCCCTCGAGATCGCTTCGCGGGTCGGCGCCACCCTGGCGGCCAAAGCCATCAGGCATTCCATCATTTCAGATTCAAGGGATTGACGAGGCGACCGTCGGAGCCGTCTGCCGGCTGTCATCGATCAGCACGATGGTTCCGACGGCCGCCATCTCGGACAGCTCTTTGGCGGCAAACATCGGAATCCGGATGCAGCCATGGCTCGCCGGCCGCGCCGGCACCGAAGGATTGCCGTGAATCGCCACGCCGTCACCGTCGTGCAGATAGTTTGGATAGTAGAGCAGCCCCAGCGGGCTTTTCCGCCAGCCCTCAATCTTGCGCCCGACCGTGAAGTGCCCGGTCGGAGTGACCGCCCGGCGGGTCTTGCCCCCCTCAGTGAAGAGTTGGCCCGAACCGGTGGAGACCGGCAGGATCTTGAGGATCGTTCCGTCATCGTCGATGACGAAGAGCACCTGGCGGGAGAGATCCACCTCGAGATGGGCATACCCCGGCTCCAGGGCCTGGGGACGTTGCGCCCGGCGCAAGGTCTTGATCTCTTCGGCGGTCAGCTTTCCGGTGCGCGGGCGGCCCTCAACCTTTTGGAACGCGACGACCGCGTGGCGGAGCGTGACATCCCAACCCTCCGCGTCGGGATCTACCCAATAACCGAGCGCGGCCAGCAGTTCCCGAGCCTCTTGGAGATCCTCTTGACCGAGCTCCGGTTGTTTGGAGACCGGCTTCGGTTTCACCTGCACGGGCGGCTTCTGGGGCCCGGCCGGCTGCGGCGGCGCCTGGCCCATGGCCACGGCCGGCAGGGCCAGCACCATTTCAACCAACAACAACCTCCACCATACGGTCAGGGCGAAGTTGACCATTCCCCGGTCGACGGCAATCTTGGGTCTCATCATCTGTTCTCCTCCTTTTAATTAATGAGTGGCTGAGTTCGATCACGCCACGAACGGGATTATGCGGATCTGGCGGAGATCGCGCGCCGTAGCCGTCAACGATGGCGGGCCCTGCTATTGCGGCCGGATGGATGTTGTTCCCACAGCCGGGCGGTCATCACCACGCCGGACGCGCTGTGGGAATCCACAGTCCGTCGGCCGTCGAGCTTCGCCGCCCGGGCAGATTTTTTTCGGCCGCCTGAGATTTTCTCGGTTGGACGGGCACTTATTTAGGGGAGGGAATCGAAACCGCGGAATTTCCAGAGTCGTGAGTGAGCCAAAGAAGAAAATTCTATATGTTGAGGATCACGAGGGGCTCTGCGAGCTGATCGGCTGGGTCCTGGAAGATTATCAGGTGAGCTGCGCGGGCACTCTGGCCGACGCGCTCAAGCGGACGGAGGCTGAACACTTCGATCTGTATTTGCTGGATTACAACCTGCCGGACGGCACCGGAGCGGAACTCTGCCTGCTGATTCGGGTTTTCGATCAAGAGACGCCCATCCTTTTCTGTACGGGCAATCCCGATTTCACCGAGGCGCGGACCAGAGCGGTCGGCGCCCAGGGACTGATCAGGAAAGGGCGGAACTATATCGAGGAGATTTTGGGTGCGATCTCTCAGGTCCTGGCGTCCTGAGTTGTCGCGGGTCGGGTCGGGAGAGAACGCTAAACACGCCAACTCACGAGGGTGGTTCGCGTGTTTAGCGTCAGGTTCAGAGCAGGGCAGGGAAGCGCCCGATCAGCGTTGAATGCGGGCCGAACCGCCCTTGGCGAAGGCTCGCACCTGGTCGAGCGTCGCCATGGTGGTATCGCCCGGGAAGGTCGTCAGCAGCGCGCCGTGCGCCCATCCCAGTTTGACCGCTTCCTCCGGCGTCTGGCCCGAGAGCAGCCCGTAGAAGAGTCCCGCCGCAAAGCCGTCGCCGCCGCCGACGCGATCGATCACGTCGAGTTCGCAGGTCGGCGAGACATAGCTCTGGCCGTCAACCCAGGCCACGGCGCCCCAGGAATGCCGGTTCGTAGAGTGGACTTCCCGCAGGGTCGTCGCCACGGCCTTGACCTGCGGATGTTTCTCCACGACGCGATCGATCATGCCGAAGAAGGTCCCCGGATCGAGCTTGGACGATGAGGCAACCTCCGGACCGGGAATGCCGAGGCCCTTCTGCAGGTCCTCTTCGTTCCCGACGATCAGATCGACGTTCTGCACGATGCGCCCGATCAACTCGACCGCCCGATTCTGACCGCCCGAGATCTTCCAGAGTTTCTCCCGGAAGTTCAGGTCGAAAGAGGTCGTCGCGCCGGCGGCTTTGGCGGCCTTCATGCCTTCGATGATCAATTCGGCGGTCGTCTCCGAGAGCGCCGCGAAGATCCCGCCGCTGTGGAACCAGCGGACGCCTCCGGCGAAGATCTGGCTCCAGTCGAAGTCGCCCGGTTGCAAGCGGGCCGCCGCCTCGTTGCAGCGATTGTAGAAGACCACCGGGGCGCGCACCCCATGGCCGCGATCGCTGTAGACGGTCGCCATGTTCGGGCCGGTCACTCCGTCGTGCTCGAAATGCTTGTAGAAGGGCTTGACCCCCATGGCCCGAACCCGTTCCGCGATCAGGTCGCCGATCGGATAGTTGACCATGGCGGTCGCCACGCCGGTCTGCAAGCGGAAACAATCGGCCAGGTTGGCGGCGACGTTGAACTCGCCGCCGCTGACGTGGATCTGGCACTCGGTCGCTTTACGAAAGGGAATGATCCCCGGATCCAGACGATGGACCAGGGCGCCGAGAGAGACGAAGTCCAGCGCGCCGCTCTTCGGAATATTCAAACCACTCTTCATTCTGTGCTCCTTGTGTCGCGCAACGGCTTCCTAAACGTTGTAGGTTCCCGAGGCGACTCTTCCGCCGCGTCCGGTCCAGTTGGTATGGAAGAACTCGCCGCGCGGCTTGTCGACTCGCTCGTACGTATGGGCGCCGAAGAAGTCCCGCTGGGCCTGCAGCAGATTGGCGGGCAGCCGGGAGGTGCGGAATCCGTCGAAGAACGACAGAGCCGTGGAGAAGGCCGGAGTCGGCACTCCATACTCGATCGCCTTGATCACCGCGCGCCGCCACGAAGCCTGGTATCCGTTCAGCAACTGGCTGAAGAAGTCGTCCACCAGCAGATTGGTGAGCTGCGGGTTCTTGTCGAAGGCCTCTTTGATCTTGCCGAGGAAGCGGCTGCGGATGATGCAGCCTCCGCGCCACATGAGCGCGATCCCACCCAGATTGAGGTTCCAGCCCTGTTCCTTCGCCACTTCGCGCAGCAGCATATAGCCCTGGGCGTAGGAGATCACCTTGGAGCAGTACAACGCGCGCCGCACATCCTCGATGAACTGCTGCTGGTCTTGCGACACGGGAGTTTGCGGCCCGGTCAGAATCTGGGAGGCGGCGACCCGCTCATCCTTCATGGACGAAAGACAACGGGCATAGACGGCTTCGCCGATCAGCGTCACCGGCACGCCCAGCTCAAGGGAACTGATCCCGGTCCACTTGCCGGTGCCTTTCTGGCCGGCGGCATCCAGAATCTTGTCGATCAACGGCGCTCCGTCTTCGTCGCGTTTGGCGAAGATCTCGCTCGTGATCTCGATCAGGAAACTGTCGAGTTCACCCTTGTTCCACTCGGCGAAGACCTCGTGCAGTTGATCGGAACTGAGGCCGAGCCCCTCTTTCAACAGGTGGTAGGCCTCGCAGATCAGCTGCATATCGCCGTACTCGATCCCGTTGTGGACCATCTTCACGTAATGGCCCGCGCCGTTCTCACCGACCCAGTCGCAACAGGGAGATCCATCTTCCACTTTGGCCGCGATCGATTGAAAGATCTCTTTGACATGGGGCCAGGCTTCCGGATTGCCGCCCGGCATGATGGACGGACCAAACCGGGCGCCCTCTTCGCCGCCCGAAACGCCGGTCCCGATGAAGAGGATCCCGCGCTCATTCAGCGTCTTGGTTCGGCGGTTGGTGTCCGAATAAAGCGAATTGCCGCCGTCGATCACGATGTCTCCGGCTTCAAGATGCGGCAGCAGG
>DATEFT010000127.1:0-25159 GCA_035280505.1 Blastocatellia bacterium
AACCTGCTCGGCTTTGAGATCGGGGATTTGAAGACGGGCCGGAAGCTGCAACGGGTCGAGGTCCAGGGCGTTCAACCCGGTCCGGTCAAACGTCACGGCTGCCCGGCGCATGGGATCGGCCTGACGCCGGATGAACGAGAGCTCTGGCTCTGCGATGGGCACAATGAGATGGTGCACGTCTTCGACAATACCGTCATGCCGCCCAAACAGACCCACAGCCTCAAGCTGCGTGAACAGCCGGGATGGGTCACCTTCAGTCTGGACGGTCGGCATGCGTGGCCGTCCACCGGTGAAATCATCGACGTCAAGAGCAAACGCCTGATCACCACGCTCTCGGACGAAACGGGCCGACAGGTCCACAGCGAGAAGATCGTCGAGATCGATTTCGAGAACGGGCGGCCGGGGCGCACCGGCGACCAGTTCGGTCTCGGACGCAAGCCCTGAGCCGGGCCCGACGATCGAACCGTTTGTGTGATGCGGCAGCGCCAAACCGCCGCATCGCACAAGGGGTCAAAGCATTCGCTGGTACTGTTTCGCACCTCAAGAGAGAGCCTTTCTTTTTTTTTTCAAAGAGCAAGGGCGCCTGGAATATCCCCTCAGCCTCCGCATCTTCTCTCCATGGATGGGCCAATAAAATCCGCCCGGCCGAGATTTCGTCTATCACTGAATCGACAAATCGGTCTGGGACCTTTCGTCCAACCTAATTGGAGGAATCGATATGATCAGAAAAGTTATGCTGATGACGTTCTGTGCGCTGCTGCTTACGGTAGGCGCAATTACCGCCACCAGCCAGAGTAAATCGCTCCCGGATGCGCAGAATCCGCCCGCCACCGGGCCGGTGCCCAAGCATGTGATCACCTGGTTGATGCTGCGCCACGTCGTCACTCTTAACAAACAGGCAGATGAGGCTGAAAAAAAAGGGCAGGACGGTTCCAAGCTGCGGCTCCGCTACAAGGAACTCGCCGACTTGAGTGACTGGCAAGCCCAGACCCTCAACCAGATCGCCACCGAATGTTATATGCAGGTGGTCGAGCAGGACCAAAAAGCCCAGCGCGCGATCGACGCGTTCAGGGCGCAGGTGCCCGGGGGCAAGCTCGCCGACGGTCAAACGCCGCCGCCGCCGCCGGCCGAATTAAAGGAGCTTCAGAAAGAGCGCAACCGGCTGGTCTCAGCGGCCTCTGAGCGATTGCGCCAGGCTTTTGGAGAGGCGGAGTTTAAGCGCTTCGACCGATTCATCAATGAGAAGTTCGCCCCTCACGTCCGAAACCTGACTCCCGGCGCGATGCGCCCGGGATTTCGCCCGGCCACCGCTCCCCGCCAAGCGTCTAAACAGCAGTAATCATCGTGAGAGGAGACCAACATGAATCGATCGACTTTTCTTGGAGCCATCTTGTTGCTATGTTCGTTCAGTGCGATCGCACAGGCGCAGGTTTATGGAATTTCCGCCATCGGAGAGACCCAGAACGGTGACTTAATCGCCGGTTACGGAGCCACTGCGCTGGATTATGAATTAGCCGCTTATTACGTCGGTTACACCGAGTCGTTTATGTACGAGGAGACGACCGTGAAAGATTCAGGGGCGGCCTTTGATCACGACGTACCTGAACTGAGCCTTTATGTCGCGGAGGTCAACACCGAGACTCCGTCGCATCAGTACGCCGCCAATTATGCGGTGATTACCGACCATTATCTCGGGTTCTATTTCTACCATCCCATCTATGGATACTACGATCCATATGGATTCCGCTACTACGGAGACGAATACGGTTCCGACGAGACGTGGTACGGTTGTACTTGCGGAGGATACTATAGTTTCGAGCTGATGTATCTGGGCTCGACCGAAATAGGGCTCTATCAGCCCGCGTTGACGGTGGA
The DNA here is from genome assembly GCA_035280505.1 of Blastocatellia bacterium. Classification (GTDB taxonomy): domain Bacteria; phylum Acidobacteriota; class Blastocatellia; order RBC074; family RBC074; genus JAKEHZ01. The sequence goes on from DATEFT010000127.1 coordinate 1,876, forward strand.
ATTTCAGAAAGCGGATGGCTCGACGCTGGCATCGCCCTTGAGAGTCGGGATCTCTTCCGTCAACTTCGACCGGCGGCAGAATCTGAAAGCGGTCGTGAGCCGCCCCAGCGCGGCGCCCGGATTCAACATCGAGGTGAGCGGAAAGCTGACCCTCTCCGACGTCTCCCGTTCAAATAACGTCTTCACCTTCAATATCGTGGGCTCCAGTAAGAGCGATGCCCGCGGAGACCAGTATATCCGGGCCCGGCATAGCTCCCTCGGGCTCAATTTTGAGCGGACCGCTTCGGTGGTGGTTCCCTGGAACGTCGGCCTGCCTCATGATACGACCGGAGGGGGAGTCGTCATCGCCAATATCGGGGTGAATTCCACGACCAGCCCGGCCGACCCGGCCACGGCGTCTAACCTGTATCGGCTGATCACGATCTATGCGCGCTATCTCAACATCCTGGTGGTGGATCAATTCGGCGACGGAGTCGGCGCCCCCGAGTTGTATCGTGATTCCGAGGTGTTCGAAGAGTTCGCGCCCGGAACGGGCTTCATTCCCATCAACCGGCGAATCACGCCCAACAGCACGTACGTTGATCCGACAGGCAGAGTCACTTTCAAATTCACGCCCCCGGATACGATCTCGGTAAACGATACGCAAGCGCTGATCAACTGGGTGAGCGCCCCGACACAACCGATGCCGGCGGTGACTGAAGTGCAGAACATTCGGGTTAGAATAGATACCTTCACCTTGTTGACCGGGATTTTCAATCGAGTCGTGACGACGGTGCCGCCGAGCGGGGTCAACATCAGTTGGTAAACCACCGGCGCGGAAAGACAATCAGGACTTTGGAAATTAAGTTCTTTGGAATTTGAGAGGTAAACCGCTAAACACGCTGAACACGCGAAATCATCCGTTTTTCCCGCTTTCGCGTCTTTCGCGTCGTTCGCGGTTCTGAATCAAAACTTCAAGAAATTTACGTTCCCAAGTAATCAGTCTCGTTGAAAGGAGTAAGACCATGATCAAGTATGGAACGATCCTGGCCGCCATCATCGCGGCCGTCGCGATGGCAGGTCTACGGCCGGCCGAGACCGCCGCGGCCGCGGGCCACGGCACGAGTCAGCCGCCCGCGACACTGTTGAGTCTGCTGGCCGAAACGGGTAACAGTTACAATCGCTACTTTACTATTGAATCCGCCTGGAAGGACGGCGAAGCTATCAATAAGATGGAATCGACGGTGATTGAGCCCCCCTCGATCCCGGCCTCCGAGGCCAAGAATGGGCTGCAGTTGACGCTGGATGCGTTGAAGCAGAAAGTATCGAACCTCACCTTCATCCAGAATCCATCCAACGACCGGATTATCCATGTCATCGACTCCCGCCTCCTCAAGCAAGATGGATATGGACTCTCGCATACCGTAAAGAACCTGGAGTTTTCCGGCACGGTCGAAGACTTGCTGAAAAGTTTCAGGGCGCAGGGAATCCCGGTCGGTCCGCCCACTTCTCTGAGCCTGCACGAAATGCTTTTTTACGACGCCGGCACGCCGGTGGAAGTGAAAGGCCGGAACTCGCAGGTCAGAACCCTGCTCTCCAATTGTCTCCCGCTCGAAGGGCGGAGCAGGATCTTGTGGGTGGCGCGCACCAGGCTCGGCCAGGGAGAAGTAAGCCAGGTGCAGTTTATCGGCGCCAGGAAGCAATCATAGTCGGATTCCGTCGCGCCGGCGAAACCGCGCAGACGGCTGAATCGCGAAGGGCGGCGAGTCGGCATCTTCCATCGGCTGACGATCGTGGAGATGGCGTTCGCCGCCCTTCGCGCGATGATCCCCGCGTCTCTCCAGTCCCTCATACCTCCACCGAACTTGATCCGGATCAAGCTTTTCACCAGTCGCCACAGAATTATTCGAAGCTCTGGAATATCGCCGGAGTACCCGCGTCTGTACCTCATGAGTGAATAAATCCGCTTACTCACTCAGTCATGACCCATGCTGCAGAGTTCGTAGTCTGGGGCCTGTCAACTCAAACAAGGAGACCCACTGATATGAGAAGGAAACTGATATTTGTGGTGGGATGTCTGGCGATCGCTTCGATCGTCGCGGTCGCATTCGCCGCCAATTCCGGCAGCAGGCCGCGACCGGCGTCCCATCCCGCCAAGGCGCAAGCCCAAGCCGATAATCCACCGCCCGCGCGCGTCGTCTACCGCTTCTTCTTCCGCCACCTGCTGAGCCTCAAACACAAGGCGGCGGAGATCCAGAGCCGGGGCGGCAACAGCTTCGGACTGGAGAACTATTATCGAAACGAAGCCCACCTGACCGATGACGAGGTCAGGATTCTCGAAGAGATCGCCGCCGACTCGGTCCGCGAAGTCGAGGAGATCGATGCCCAGGCGAAAGTCATCACCGACGAACTCCGCGCGCAATTTCCGGGTGGCCGGATGCCCGCCCGGATCGAAGGGCCGCCGCCGCCGTCACCCGAGTTGGAGCGTCTGCAGGAGCAGCGCGATGCGGCGATGACGCGGGCCTACGATCGATTGCGAACGGAGCTTGGGGATCAGAAGTTTCAAACCCTCGACTCGGTCGTTCAGCGCCGCATCGGCGCCAATCTCACCACCGTCGCGCCGACCATGCGACGTCCCGGGCTGTCGCCGGCGGAGGGACAGCGGAGACAACCCGCCCCGCCGCCCGCTAAACAGTCCGGCAACTAAGAGGAGGGCTTATCATGAAATTCTTATTATCGTTGGTGCTGGCCGTGATCTTCTTCGCTGCCGCCACGTCGCAGGCCCAGGCCTTCGACGTCTATGGTCTGTCCGTCATCGCCTACGATGACGCGAACAACGTCTACAGTTATGGACTGACCGAAATAGTAAACCTCGAGATGCGGACCTGGTACGATGCCGGCGTCGATTCATATCTGTTTGATGGTCGGACCGGCGAGGTTCTGGGCGGAGGATTCGCCCTGGATTACGGCTACGCCGAAGTGAGCGACATGATCCAGGGTTATGGTGATAAACTCTATGGGCTCATAAACGACCATTATGTGGGGGCCTATGTCACAGTCTCTGAACCTCCGATCCTCTATTACTGGGACCCTTACGGATTCAGTTACCTGTCATCCGCTGAATACCCGGACAATTATTCGTGGTTTGCGCCCGGCATCCCGACCTACCGCGAATACCGGCTATTTTACCTGGGGTCGACCGTCGTCAGCATCACCCCGCCGCTGAAGGCGACCGTCTCGGAGGTGGGCTATACCGGCGATTATCTCATCGCCAAATTTCCGAGCAACGCGCTGATCGATTCCCCGGACGGTTCGCAACCGGTCTGGACTCGCAGCGGAACGAACGACCCGGTCGCGTATAATCAGTCCCAATTTCCGAAAATGTTCGCGAAGATTCAATTTAATTCACTTCAGGCTTCCGGAACGACGGCGAAGATCAGACTCCGGCTCAACAGCGAGGTGAAGGAAATAGGCGGCATTACCATCTCCGGAAACAGCGTCCGCGTGGATAACATCGATCCCCCGATCGGAGTTCCGACCGGTCCTCCGGCCCATGGGGTAAAAGCCGCCTCGTACACTTACAACTGGGAGATCTCGACGGGCAACAGCGGGAATTGGTACTCGCTCGGCTCCACCGGCCCGCACACGGTCTACTACACGTTCAATCCGCCGATCGCCAACCCCTTTAACGATATGTACGGCAATACATATCCCAATCTCTACGATAAAGCGTTAGAATATGCCTGCGGCAACGCCGGGGGAGCATTGTTTGAGCATGACGTGATCGCCAAGGTCAACGCCGCTGTCGGCCGCGATATTTACTACGATCCGTCGAAAGCGACGCCCGCGCAACACCCGCTCAAATTTCTGACCGAGCGCAGAGCCCAGTGCGCCGATAATGCCGAACTGCTGAGAGGGCTGCTCAGGTCGATCGGAATTCAGGCAGCTACCGAATACTTTTGGGGAGGGGACATCGCATCCAAAGTTCGGGCCTACTACTCTTACCGGATCTACGCGGTGACCATGAGGTTGTTGAGTCCGGTGAATGATGACGCGCCTGTCAACCCCCATTTCAGTTTTCACGCCATCGTCAGGGCGAACGCCACGCCGGTTCCCGGGCTCCCGGAAATATGGGATCCTTCATACGGCATCCAACGCCCCGGGATCGGGTTGGATGAAGTGGCCACCGGTTACGGATTGGTCACCAATCCGAGCTACGGTAATCCGCTTAATCGGGTAATAACGACTTTTGTCTGCACACACTAACGATCAGGGAGGATAACAATGATCAAGATTACAGTCTTATGCCTGGCGATAGTCTTCAGCCAGAGCGCGGTCTGGGCCGCAACTCAGGGTGCCAATGTGAATGCAGTCAAACTCAAACTCGAAAAGCTCTCCTCCAAGATGGATCGGGCGGTGCGCGATCGAAGAGGCGGATGGCTGTTGGAGAGAAAACTGGTCGACGAATCTCGGGCCCTCAGTGAATGGACCGCCGACAAGAAGCGGATGAGCGCGTCGATCCACCACTACCCGTCCGTTGAGGCGGCGATCAAGGACATGAGTATTGCACCGGGAATCGTTTCCAGGGGTTACGGTGAAAAGCTGGACGGCCTGGGCGAAGAAGCCTACGTCTGGAAATGGGATGATGGAGGCACTCGATATCGAGTTCAATTCAGAAAGTCGAACCTGATCATCATCATTCATGCCTCGACCATCCCTGACGGAGAGGACCTGGCCAGAGTGCTGGCCGACACCGTCACCGTGCCTTGAGGCCTCGCCGAATCAGAAACTGACATTCCTTTCCGGGGCCGGTCTGTTCAAGACCGGCCCTCTTCATTTAGAACCGCGCCCGCGCCCCGGCGATCAAGACGGGTTACGGCAGTATCGAAGATCTGAACATCCAAGGGCCGGCAACCGGAATGCAGGCCCCCATCGGTTAATGACGTCAGCCAAAGAGCGGTCGTCGGTCGGTAGTCGGAAGGATGGCGAAAGGCATGGGATTCCGATCAATGGACGATTGCCGAAGGGATGGACAGGTATCCGGTGAAAGGAGAAGAGGCGAAAAGGGCCAAAAAGAACGGAACAGAGGAGCAGTTGGCCAGGTCTCCTCTGTTCCGTTCGGCTCGGATGTTTCGCCCGCGCCGGTGGCGCCGGTCTACTTCACCGAGACATCATCGAGGCGGAAGGTCGAAGGCAGTGAAACATCATTGACGGCCCGGAAGAGGATAAAGACGGTCTGGCCGGCGAAACCGGCCAGACTGTATCCACCGCGCAGCGTATAGTTGCCGGTGGTCGAACCATCCACGTTACTGAAGGTCGCCAGCGTGGCAAGCAATTGGCCCGAGGCGCCGTAGACCTCCACGAAGAGGCGATCGTATTGCGTCGTCGTCGGCGCTTCGGTCGTCGTGACATTCAGCCAGAAGGTCAGGTTCGGAGAGGCCCCTCCGGGAATCGCGATCTGCTGATAGGCCGCCCCGCTGAGAGAGGTCGCTCCTCCGAGTACCAGATACCCGGTTCCGCTGTGTGGGAAGGCTCCGGCCGACCCGCCCGCCTGTCCCGACAAGATCCAGGGAGCCGCCGAGCCCTCGAATCCGCCGTTGACAATCAGTTCGCTCCCGGCGAGGGGACCGATCGTCAACTTGACCGGAACGCTCAACGATGAATTGGTCGCGTCCGGCGCGTTGATGGTGATCGTCGCGTTGTAGGTTCCGGCGGCCAGTCCGCCGATCTCGACTGAAGCCGTCAGCGTCGCGGGCGCGGTGCCGCTCGCCGGGCTCACCGTGAGCCACGAGGCGTCGTCATCAACGCTGAAGTTGAGCGTCCCCGCTCCGGCATTGGTGACATCGATCGTCTGGCTGGGCGGCGCGCCGCCGTCGACGGTGGCGTTGAAGTTCAGGCTGAAAGGATTCACACCGATGACCGGCGAGGTCTGGCTGTCCGTGGTGGCGTTGTAGATGACCAGCGCGAAGTCCTGGTCGGTCAGATCGCTATCTCCGGGCACGCCGTCTCCCGCGATGTTGGTGGCCTTGACCGTAACGGTGAAATTGCCGGAGACGCCGGCCGGCAGGTAGATCGATTCGACGTTGTTCCTGACGTCGGCCGTGCCCCCGCTCGTCGAGGTCGCTCCCGAAAAGACGTTCCCCCGGTAGGTGGTGCCTCCCACCGTCACTTCCAGGTCGAGATTGTTGACCCAGGGCGCGCCGGTCGTCGGACCCGGCGCGTCAGTCCACGCCAAGGTCACGCGCAAAGGCTGAGAGTTGGAAACGATCGATCCGCTCTTCGTGAAAGTCTGGCCCGTGGCGCCCAGCACCTGCGTCTGATCGATCAAGATCCGCGGCACGCCGTCGAAAGCGCGGCCCAGATCCATCCGCCCCATCCCCTGGCCGTTCGACGGCAGGTTGCCGCCGGCGCCGGCGCCGGTCAGATAGGCCGCGGAATTCATCAAGTAAGCCTTGACCATCGCCGGTGAGGGCGCGCCCAGCTCTCGGTTCAGGAAATCCTGATAGACCAGCGCCGCGCCGCCGGTCACGGCCGGGGCCGAATGCGAGGTGCCGCTCGACCAGCCGTAGAGCGTCTGGCCGGAGGGGAAGAACTGGTCGCAGACGCTGGTGCCGTCGTAGTTCGATTGCGGGATGCCCGCCTCGATATGGGTGCCGGGCGCCACGAGGTCCGGTTTGACCCGCCCGTCGCCGCCAGCGGAATTGACCGGCCCGCGGCTCGAAAAGCCGATGAGATCGTCGGCGCTGTCGGCTCCGCCGTTGTCGATACCGCAGCCGTCGATGCCGGTCTCACGCACATTCTCGCTCGCTCCGACCGTGATCACGTTCTTGGCTGTGGCTGGTGAACCGATGGTGCCCGCTCCCGGCCCATCGTTGCCCGCGGAGAAGACCACGAGATATTGCTGGTTTCCGGCGACTCCGCTCTGCGCGTCGCGCACGAGGCGGTCGAACTCCTGCGCGGTCACGTCGTAACGGAAGAGATCGATGAACCCCCAGGAATTGGACGAGAGGCGCGCGCCCTGGGCGTAGGCCGCATTCTCCCATCCGCTGGGCGTCGCATTGCCGTTGCCGAAGATCGCCGTCACACCGACCCGGGCGAACGGCGCAATTCCCAGGCCGTAGTTAAAACCGAGCGCGTCTTCGACCGCCGGGCCCGTTCCGTTGTTGAAGCCCCCGAGGATGTGGGCGTTGAGAAACCCGTGTCCGCCCTGCGCCCCGCTTTGAGCCGTCGGATTGTTCTGAAAGGCGATGCGGCTCGCGGGCAGATCCGGATGTCCGCTCAGCGAATAGGCATCGTCCGCGACGTTGATCGCGAAAGAGCCGAATTGAGAGCTGTCGAAGCCCTTGCCGGCCAGCCAGGCCAGATAGCCGGGCCCGCTGGGCGAATTGCCCGAAAGATTGCCCGCCACGATCTGGCCCTGCACTTCGTCCAGCCGCCTACGCTCGCGCGCCTCTTCGATGGCGAAGACGCTGTCATCATTGGCGAGCGCCGCCAGTTGTGAAACCGGGATGGTGACCGTCAAGTTGTGATAGTTCATGACGCGGCTCTCGCTGAAGAACCGTTGCGAGTATCGCTTGAGGCTTTCGACCAGAAGCCGGCCTTCGGGACCATCGATCACCTGGATGTTGACTTTGACAAAGGGCTGGGCGCCCGATTCACGCGCCGCCCGCAATTCGGGCGAGAGGCGGAACGCGCCTTCATAATCGCCGACCCACTGCACGAACGGGGATCGGTCTTTCATCTGCCACACGCCGAACGCGGCGCGGCGATCGGCCTTGACGACGTAGGCGTTGTTGGGAATGTAGCTGACCACGATCGCCCCGGTGCTCCTGAGGGCGGCGAGCCATTCGTCCTTGACCGGCCCAACGAATTGGACGATGAAGAGCCCGCCTTCGGAGGGCGCCAGTCCTCGGCTGCGAGCGTCGGCCATGCGTGTCTGGCGCAGGTCGCCTGGAAGCTGAACGTCCAGAGGCTGCCGGTTGCTGGTATCCAACAGATAGCCGTTGAGAGCGATGAGGTTCTGTTCATCGCGCATGGCCACCTGCATCGCGCGCAGGGCTTCGCGCCCTCCGAGCGGAGTTTCATCAATGATTACGAGTTTGAAGCTGCCATAATCGAGCTCCTCGCGGATCGCGTTGACCCGGGTCAGTTCATGGTAGAAGTCGGAGTCTCGCTCATCGATGATCACTTTGTGTGTCCGGTTCTGATTGAGATAGGTAGCGGGGAGAGCGGCCGGCTGGCTGATTTCCTGCGCCGGAGCTTCGCGATCGCCTAATTGCAGGCGCAGACTACCCTGCATCAGCGCGCGCGCGCTGCCCCCCAGAATAGTCAAGGCCACCAGGGCCAGACAGATCGTCAAAAATTTCATATTTGAACTCCTGAAAAATTTAACCTGTTCTTTCCGTTTTCGCGGGCGGCAACGGAGGTCGCCCGACAACTGAGTCGCCGAGGAGCCGGCGACATCCTGTCACCATCAGAAAAAGACGTGGATCGACGAAGCGTATTGCCGTCCGGCAACATTTAATCCGTGCTCTCCGGAGTCCACTCTTAAGCGCGCACGTGAGACTGCGGCCGATTGAGCCTCGAAATCTGGATGGATTCGAAAGGAGAGTGATCGAAGCAGGGCGGGCAGGACGCGGCCGCAGTCGCCGACGTCCCCAAAGAGCCCGCCCCTGTTCGCGCCGAATCGAGCGGCAAAGCGCGCTCTTCAGCGAATGTTGATCTGCACGACGTTGGTCGGCTTTCCATCCACGGTCATCGCGACGTTGACCAGCCCCCGCCCGGCCAGGCTTCTCGACAGCAGCACGTTGGCCTGATCCAGGCCGATGTTCTGCATCTGCGACCCCGCGTAACTGACTTCGCAGGAGGTTCCGCCAACCGCCGCCGTGACCGCAGAGAGGGCGCTCCGGTAGCGAAATCCGGTGCCCAGGAGCCCCAGATAGACTTTGTCGGTCGAGAGGCCGAGATCGATCGGGACCGCCTGGACTTGTCCCTGGTTGACTTCGAAGACCGGTTCGTAGTTCTGCGTTCCGTCGGCCCGAACGCGCAGAACGAAGGCATTCGCGATCCCGCTTCCGCTCGAATTGGCGGTTGAGAGCCCGGGGGAGACGTTCGAGACCTCGATGTCGAGGAAAAACCTCTCCCCGCTGACGGTATTGGTATAGATGAGCGTCGCGGGACCGAGCGGCGTGCCGGGAGGGATCTGGTGATTGATCTGAGTCGGTGAGACAAAGAAGATCCCGGCTTCACGCATGAGCCCCAGCGAGTCGAGGATCACCACGGCCGTACCTCCCAGGGTGGTCGGGAGCGGCCCCGCAGGGGCGGAGACCGTCGAGTTGGAGAGCCCGGATCCGAACGCGGCAACAATCGATTCGAGGGCCAGCGGGCCGCTCACATAACTGAACGCATTCACAGTCGTGATCGTTCCCACCGCGACTCGGTGAAACGGGTCGAGCGGCGCCCCCGCCTTACTCATCGCGCCAGACACTAACTCAAAGTTGGTCCGGGCGGAGACCTTCATCCACTCCAGACCGAGAGGCCCGCTGGAAAGACCGGCCGATAAGATGACGGCCGCCACCATCAACCCACACCACAGACGAGAGATAGATTTGCGCATAGATCCTCTTTCTTGATTCGAATTTCCGACAATCCGAGCCGCACCGGCGCCTGTTGAGCCCGTTCACCAGAGACTGCTCGCATGAGAGTTTTCACGTATTGTTACCGCGTGCGGATGCCACCGCTGATTTTCGCGGCATCCATGGACAGAAGACTCGGAGTAGCGGGAAATATTACCGGCCGGTAACATTAATACCTGGGAAATCAAGTTCTTTGGAATTTGAGAGGCAAACCGCGAAACACGCGAAAGACGCGAAATCATCCGTCTTTCCCGCTTTCGCGTGTCTCAAAGTTACCGAACGCTCCGGCATCTTACTGTCGGCTCGAAAATCTTTGGTCGGATTTGAATCAGAAGAGTGAAAGGCTCAGATGGAAAGAGTGCTCGACGTGCACTTACTGAAGGCTGAATGCGAGCAGGAGGGGAAGATTCAAGGCTTTCGCGGCAACGGATTATCCGTAGAGCTCCGCTATCTTACCTCTAATCGGGCCGACAGTGAATAACGCCGCCCGTGATCTCAATCAATAGCCAAGTAGGGGCCGGGCGCGGCCGGGGCGATCGGTCCGAGAAAATTGAGAACATCGTTCATCGTTCTTTCGTTTATTCCCCTCTAATGGGCATCTTCCGCCAGGCGGGAGTGCCGGCCTGTTCCGGGTCGAAGTCGGGATGGATGGAAGGAGGGAACGATGCCAGATCCGTTCAGAATCGTCAGCAGTTTGATCCTCTTGGTGCTGCTCTCCGGTTGCGACCCGATTCGCAGCTCACCGAAGGCCGTCGATTTAAGCGAGCGGCAACTGACTGAAGCGCGGCAGGTCAAACCGAACGCAACCCCGCTGGAGAAGGTCGTCGCCGATTCGATCGAGCAGACGACCAAGACCTTCAGTTACGACCCCGCCTACGTCAAACTCGATTATCCGAACGGCGATGTGCCGATCGATCGCGGGGTCTGCGCCGACGTCGTCATCCGCGCCTTCCGCAAAGGCGGCGTGGATTTGCAGAAGGAGGTTCACGAAGACCTCAAACAGAATTTCGCGAAATATCCGCGAAAGTGGGGCGCCAAGAAGCCCGATCGAAATATCGATCATCGCCGGGTGCCCAATTTGATGACCTGGTTCGAGCGCCAGGGCAAGAGCGTGCCTCCGGTTCAGGAAGATCGAGCGGGTGACGCGGCGCGAGACTATCTACCCGGTGACGTCATAGTCTGGGAACTGGGCAGCGGGCTGGTCCACATCGGACTGGTGAGCGGAGTCAAGGTCAAAGACGCCGATCGCTACGCGATCGTCCATAACATCGGAAGCGGCGCCAAGCTCGAAGACGTCCTGTTCGCCTGGAAGATCATCGGCCATTACCGATATTTCGGGACCCCGTAAGAGCGGAATCAAATACCTTTCGCGTCTTTCGCGTCTTTCGCGACGGCTAGAAAGATTTCCACGATTTCAACACGGCGAACAGCCATTCCCGCTCCGGTTCTTTCAGATAAGCTCCGACCTCTATCCGCTCGGCTCCATAATCGAAGCTCAATCGCTGCCGCTCGCCCACACGATCGATCCTGATTTCGCCCAGATCCTTCTTGGCCACTCGATAACGCCGTCTGGGTTTAAGCGTCTTGAGAGCCTTGAAGACTCCCGTCCGCTCCGAGTCCGAGCCGGTCTCGAGCGGGCCCGTCCCCGGTTCATAGAACAGGTAGAGCGAATCCAGGGTAATCCGTTCCGGGCGCGAGGGCCGCGCCAGCCTGAAGATCTGAACCGCACAGAACGCTCCGCCGACCGTCCATCCGATCGCCCAGAAGATCAGGAACAGCTCGCCTTCTCCATTCCTGATGGAATTCAACGCCGATACTTCACCTAAAGCCCAACCGCACATCCAGGCCATCAGGAACAGGAGAGTCCCGTAACGTCCGAGACCGCCTCTGGGATTCTTCCAGGAGAGCGTCGTCCCGTTGAAATCGGATTGAACATCGATCATCGAACCGATGGGTTTGGAAGGTAGATGGATCATTAAGTTGTCAACCTCCTGAGTGTATTCGCCGGACCTCCGCCGACCCCAATTGACAGCTCTCTGATCTTTACGTTTTTCCCCGGCCTTCAGTTTCAAGTGCCGGGACGCCTGCTCGCGCTAACCCGAAAACTCATCGAAGAGCGCCGGCTGCCACTGTTCGGGGGCGATGAAGTTGCTCAAGCCGACACCGACCAGGCGGAATTGTTGGCCGGGAGCCGTCTGGACGCGTTCCCGCAACGAGAGCGCAATCGCCGTCAACTCCTCGCACGTCCCGGGTGGGCTGAGGGGCGTATAATGGCGCGTCAAGATGTTGAAGTCGCTCGTCTTCAACTTCAGCACGACGGTTCGCGCGATTCGCGTCTCCCTTCGCGAAGCCGCCCAGACCATTTCAGCCAGTCGCCGGATCGCCGCCTCGGTCTCGGACAGCGGAACATCGCGCTCGAAGGTATCCTCGGCGGAGATCGACTTCGTGGGCCGGTTGGTCACCACCGGATGGTGGTCGATCCCGTTCGCCAGTTCGAAGAGACGACGGCCATACCGGCCGAACTCGCCGACCAGCGCCTCCAGGCCCAGGCCGCGGAGATCTCCGACGGTCGCGATGCCCGCCTCCTTCAAACGAATCTCCGTGACTCGTCCCACACCGGGAATCCGGTTCACCGGAAGCGGCAGCAGAAAATCGCTGACGTCGTCCGGCTGAATCACAAAGAGTCCGTCCGGTTTGCACCAGTCGGAGGCGATCTTCGCGAGAAATTTGTTCGGCGCCACTCCGGCGGAGGCGGTGAGGTCAAGCTCCTCCCGAATCTGTTGCCGAATCATCTTGGCGACCCGGGTAGCGGTGGGCAGCCCCAACTTGTTCTCCGTCACATCGAGGTAGGCTTCATCGAGAGAGAGCGGCTCGATCAGATCCGTATGCCGGGAGAAGATCTCTCGGACCGCCCGCGAAGCGGCTTTGTAGCGCGTAAAGTCGGGAGGAATAAAGACGGCCTCGGGGCAGAGACGCTCCGCCCGAATCGCAGACATGGCGGAGCGCACACCGAACCGCCTCGCCTCGTAGGAGGCGGCGCACACGACGGAACGATTCCCACGCCAGGCGACCACGACCGGTTTGCCCCGCAGGTTCACATCGTCGCGCTGTTCGACGGAAGCGTAGAACGCGTCCATATCAACGTGCACGATCTTTCGCGGAGTGTCCACACCATTAAGTACTCTGTTAACAATATCGGAATTGAAACCGATTCACTTGTGGAGCGGGAGCAGCTTGATCGTCTGCTCGCTCCGGGCTCTGGCAGAGCGCGGTTCGAGGTCACGGGCAATAGTGTTCATCTCGGTCTGTCCCTGATCGAGCGTGACCTGCGGTTTCAATCGGGCGATGGCATTCAGTTCAAAAAATTCGTTTTTGGAGCGCAAGCCCTCGTCATCGAGAGCGAGAGGCAGCCAGATCTCGCATCGCTCCGGAATCCGCAAGTCGGGCGGCATCACTCCAACGACGGTGTAGTTCTGACGGTCGAGCGTAAGGCTCTTGCCCAGCAGGGCCCGGTCGCCGCTGAAACGCCGAGACCATAAATCCCGGCTGACCACCACCACGTGTGAGCGCGCCGGTCGGTACTCGTCCGCCACAAAAACACGCCCCAACAACGGACTCGATTTTAGCACGTTGAAAAAATCGGCGGAGACCTGCCCGCAGAAAACTCGTTCAGGCGGGGCTTCGCCTGTGAGGGGCAGCGCCCGTGAGGTGTAGACGGCGATCTGATCCAGAGTCTGGCTTTGATCTCGCCAGGCGAGAAATTCGGCGCCCAGAATCGGTTGGTCTCTGTCCGGCGGAAGGCTTTTCTGAACTTTCACCAATCGGTCGGGCCCCAGGGAGGCGGATGATCGTCCTAAAAGATTGGATCCTTTGAGGGCCAACAGAGCCAGCAGCACCACCACCGGCAGTGAGGCCAGGATCATAAACCGGGTATTTCTCTTAGCTTTGCCAATCATCAGGGTCTGCTCCTCTCGTTGATCGTCATACGAAGGGAGAGATTGATGAGTTCCGGGACACCATGATCAAACGGTCCAGGACCGACCAGTCGACCGGCGGAGACGATTCCCGCCGGTCGACTCTGGGCGGCCTCAATTTACATGAAGCTGATACAGGGAGGCTCCCGCCTCAATCGCTCTCGTCCGAGAGTTATTGTCCAGCAGTTGCCAGCCCGGGCAGGAGCTGCCGCTGCACGCCACTCCGGTGTAGCGCCAGACCCGTCCGTCGTTGTGGAGTTGATAGAGCGCACTGCCACTGGCGGTGAATCCGACGGTCCTCGAATTGTTGTCCAACATCTGCCAACCGAGACAGGAGTTGCCGCTGCACGGAGTTCCCGTGTAATTCCAGATCATCCCGTCGTTATGCAGTTGATAGAGCGCGCCGCCGGCCGCGGCAATCGCCTTGGCCTTCGGGTTGTTGTCCAACATCTGCCAACCGAGGCAGGAGTTGCCGCTGCACGGAGTCCCGGTGTAACTCCAGATCCGTCCGTTGTTATGGAGTTGATAGAGCGCCGTGCCGTCGGAGACGATCGCCGTCGTCCTCGAATTGTTATCGAGCAGTTGCCAGCCGGAGCAGGAGTTGCCGCTGCACGGAGTCCCGGTATAGCGCCAGATCAGCCCGTCGTTGTGAAGTTGATAGAGCGCGCCGCCGGAAGCGGTGATCGCCTTGGTCTTCGAATTGTTATCGAGCAGTTGCCAGCCCGGGCAGGAGTTGCCGCTGCACGGAGTCCCGGTGTAGCGCCAGATCCGTCCGTCGTTATGAAGTTGATAGAGCGCCGTACCGTCGGTAACGACGTCGACGGTCTTCGAATTGTTGTCGAGCATCTGCCAGCCCGGGCAGGAGTTGCCGCTGCACGGAGTCCCGGTGTAGCGCCAGATCCGTCCGTCGTTGTGAAGCTGGTAGAGGGCGAGCCCGGCGGCGATGATGGCCACGCTCTTCGGATTGTTGTCGAGCATCTGCCAACCGGTGCAGGAGTTGCCGCTGCACGGCACTCCGGTGTAGCGCCAGATCGCGCCGTTGGGATTTCGGAAGGTCGCCACGGTGGCCGCCGTCGTGTTCAGCACGCGAGCATTGTTGTTGGTCCCCACGGTGCCCATCGGAACGCCGCCGAAACTGACGTCCGGATTGGACCAGTATTGCAGGCGGGAGCAAGATGGCGTGCAGTCGTAGGCCATGACCGTGCGCCAGGACGAGCCGTTCTGAAAGCCATGACCGTAAGCGAACGGAGTGGTCGTCGGGTCGACCTGTTGATTGTGGCGCGCGCCCTGCAGATGGCCCAGTTCGTGCCCGAAGGAGTAGTTGCCGGTGGCGCAATCGTGTTGAACGATGGCGAAAGCGGTGGCCGGAGTCGCCATGATATCGTTGGCCAGGCCGCAGGAACCGGCCAGGTCGATGATCAACATGACCGCGTCCGCCGCAAACGTATTACGCAGCGTGTGAATGTCGTCCATGAAGCCGTCGTTGGTTCCGGCCAGGTGCGAGACGACTTCATCGTAGGTCCGCCCCGTCTCGTCATAGGTGACTTTATTGGTGCGGGCTAGATGAACCTGAGCATTGATGCGGCTGTTCCGATAGCTCTGGTTGGTCTCGTCCACGGCGAGCTGGATCAGGGCCTCGACCTGCGCCGCGCCGCCCTGTGCGGTTTCAGCCGCCGCGGTGTATGCGACCAGCACTTCGATCACCGGGGTCCGCGAAGAGAGCGTGCTGTCCTGAGTTCCGCGTTTCGGCAACGGGGCGGCCGGGGTCTGACGTTCTTTCTCCTGAAAACTGGGAGTGTCATCCTGGGGAAAGGCGGATTCGTCGATCTCGATCACGGCATGGAGGCCTTCGCCGACCGTTCGGATCTTGTACAGCTCCTTGTCTCGACGGATCGTGCCGACCACGATCTCGCCCTTGACCACCAGGATCGCCTGGCCGGGCGCATCGGACAGTTCGCCGTACCACGTGAAATCCGTCTCCGATCGCCGGTCGATCTGCTGCGTGATGGCGCGACTGGTAACATCGCCGCGCAGGCGCATCTCGACGGATGGTTGCTGCAGCGCTTCTAGATCGATTCGGACCAGGGTCAGGCCCCTGGTCGTCTTCTGACTTCTGATCTGCTGTATAGCCTGAGATTGGCTCGACAGCAGTTCGGCTCTCGACTCGCTCACCGGAGTGAAGAGTCGCGCGTTTTGGGCCGCCGCCGACGAGACTTGTACCGCAACCAATAAGAGAAGGGCGAGGATCCTGATCGGGATCCGTCCGATGCCGCCCCCGGGCGCATTCTGATCACTTGGCATGAGTGGCTCCTTAATCGTGTGCTGAAGAGAATGGTCAGAAATGTTCGTCCTCCAACCAGACATAACATGTCCTCAAGTTAAAGTTGAACTATTGGATGGGGAATTGATCACTGTTGAAGATCTCCCCCGGCTTGCATCTACTGAGAAGCGCTCCCCAATGACAGAGTGAGATCGACCTCGTAACTATCGCACCGGGTCCGGAAATATTTTGTCGGATCGCAATTTTGGCGGGGGACAGGTATCATTCATCGGACGATCAAGACATCAGCATTCGCCATTGATTCGCCATTGAGTGGAGGAGTGTTCATGCTGCGTAAGCTTTCGGCTTTGATCCTGGTCTTTCCGATCCTGGCCTTCGCCTCGGAGTTCAAGGCGCCCTGGGAAGACCCGCAGGTTCCTTTAATCATCGATGCCTATTTCAAGAACAACATAGACTGGGAGGAGCTCGAGACCGAAACGCGGGTCTCGGCCATGATCCATAAATCGACCGTCGGAACCTCGAGGATCGATCCGATGTACGTCTCCAGGCGGGCGGAAGCCCGGCGGCGGGGGTATCTCTGGGGATCGTACCATTGGGGTGAAGCCGGAAATCCGGAGGCCCAGGCGGAATTTTATATCAAGACGGTCGATCCCGGTGATGATGAGTTGATCGCCCTCGATTTGGAGGACGTCAATTCAAAAGCGTTGATGAATGCCGACGAGGCCCTGATCTTCATCAAAAAGGTGAAGGCCCTGACGGGCAGATATCCGATCCTGTACACCAACCACTTAACCGCGAAGATGCTATCCGCCAAATATCGAGGGACCGAATTTGCGAAGATCCCGCTCTGGTATGCCCGGTTTAAAAGCGACGTCACCGACTTTCCGACGGGACTCTGGCCCACCTATACCCTCTGGCAATTCTCCAGCGAGATTCGGTATCAGAAGGCCATCGCCGGAACCGAAAGAGATATCGATGTGAATGTCTATAACGGCACGACCGACCAGCTCCGATCCGAGTGGCCGCTCACCAGGAGAGAAGAGCCCGACGTTGCCGGCAGAATCGAGAGAGACGCGAAAGGCCGATAACTTCGCGGCTGTACCAGTTTGGAGAAAAATAGGATCCAGATGCGATCTTCAGCTTAGGACGCCGCCAACTTCGAAACCGCGAAACACGCGGAAGACGCGGAATTATCCATCTTTCGCGTCTTCCGCGTGTTTCGCGGTTTCGAAGATAAATTCGAGAGACTTACTTTTCAGAGGATCAGAAACCCAGGACGAGTCCTCCCCGGAGGCCGACGAAACTCGAATTGCTCATGACGTGGTCTCGGAGGTCGAACCGCACTCCCAGCTTGTCGGACAACCAGACGTTCACGCCTCCGCCGAAATTGACCGCATTGGAATCGACGACCGCTCTGGAGAAACGCGAGTATCCGCCCGTCGCAAACGGATCGATTCTTCCGGAGCCGGCTCCATTCAGAAAGTGATAGCTCCCATTTGCCGAGAAGATGTCGAACCCGTTGACCGCCGTGCCTGCCGCGGTGGCCCGGGAATATTCACCGCCGAGCGAGATCCCTTTATAGACCAGGACATCGGCCCCACCTCCGATCTGAAATCTGTTGCTGTTGAGAGCCCCCGTGGTGTGCCCCAACCCGGCCAGCACGTAGAGCTGGAATTGGCGGTCTTCGTCGGCGCTCACCTGTGCTCTGCGAACCTGGGCCTGAGCGAGACCTGAAACCAGAACCATCAAGACAGCAACACAAATCGATTTACCCATGTACTACTCCTTATCGGTAATGACCTTGATTTTTGTTTGGCAAAAGATAGAGGCAGGCCGCCGTTTGGAACAGGCTTCGCCTTCACCTCACTTGAGCTGCGATCGGGATGATGGCGACGATGTGGGATGCGGGGTAACGGCCGCCAGTAGAACATATTTCGAGCCGAAAGGAAACCGCTTTGTTTCGGCGACCGCACATTAAGGCCGGGCCGTGATCAAACCTTGGTCGTGATCTCTCTTTTGAACTCCTTGATCCGAGCCTCGTCGCGCTTGTAGAACGTCCACTGTTTGATCCGCTTCGAACTGACCAATCCCGCATGCGCCAGAACCTTGAGATGCTCGGTCGCCGTCGGCTGGCTGACGCCCAGTTTCTGGGCGATAAAGACCACACACACCCCATCCTTGACCAGATCACCGTCGACTTGCGCCGGAAAGTGCGCCTCCGGATCCCTCAACCATTCCAGAATCTGCAACCGATGATCATTGGCCAACGCCTTGAATACTTTCGCCATAGACATATTGCCATTTTGCTAATTCCCAATTAAGATGTCAAGATCCGGCCGCCGAGGCGGGACCTTCGGAAAGATCAGAGAGAAAAGAGAGGAAGGGAAAATCATGAGCATCGAACGCATCAAAGTGGGAAAGCGGATGAGCCAGGCGGTGATCCATGGCGGCACCGTCTATCTGGCGGGCCAGGTGGCGGACGCCGCCGAAGCCGGCGTGGCCGACCAGACCCGACGGATCCTGGCCCAGATCGACGCCCTGCTGGCGGAGGCCGGCACGGACAAGTCGAAACTGCTGTTCGCCAACGTCTGGCTCTCCGACATCTCGACCTTCAACGAGATGAACGAGGTCTGGGATGCCTGGGTCACTCCCGGCAGTCCGCCGGCGCGGGCCTGCGTCGAGAGCAGGTTGGCGGGACCCCAATACAAAGTAGAGATTGCGGTGGTGGCGGCGCGTTGAGCGTGAACCGTCGATCGACCGCGAAACCTGCGCAACATGTGAAAGGAGCGTGAACCGTAGATGAAGAGCCTCGGTCAGTATCGTTATCGAGTGGTAGATGTTTTTACCGAACGGCCGCTGGAAGGGAATGCGCTGGCCGTCTTTCCCGACGCCTCCGGTCTTGACGGCGCGACCATGCAGAAGATCGCGAGGGAACTCAACCTATCGGAGACGACCTTCGTCGGTCCGGCGACCCGTGCGGACTGCGCGGTCCAGGTCAGGATCTTCACTCCGACCCTGGAGTTGAGCTTCGCCGGTCATCCCACGATCGGCACCAGTTTTGTCCTACTTGAAGAGGGGATCATCTCCGCCGACGGCGGACGTTTCGCCCTCGAGGAGAAGATCGGCCCGGTGGCCGTCCGCGTCGAATCGGGCCCCCGTCCGCTGATCTGGCTGACCACGCCCTCGATCAATTATGGGCCAACCTTCGATCGTGAACTCTGCGCCCGGGTGTTGGGGCTCGAGCCGAAGGATCTGTTGGAGATCACGCCGCAGTTGGTGAGCGCGGGCAATCCGACGCTCTTCGTCGCGGTCAAGGACCCGGAAACGGTGGACCGGGCGGGGTTCGATCTGAGCGGGATGGCGAGGCTCAAGGCCGCGGAGCAAGACCCCATGTGCGTCTTCGTGTTCGCGCCCACACCGACCGGAGCCTATTCCAGGATGTTCGCGCCCGAATACGGAGTCGTCGAAGATCCCGCGACCGGCAGTTCGACCGGACCGCTCGCCGCCTTCATGCTCCGTCATCAGCTCATCGCGGGCGATGAGGGCGCGCGCTTCGTCAGCGAACAGGGAACCAAGATGGGGCGCCGCAGCCTGCTCCACATCCTTCTTCATGGGCCGCAAGGCCGCGAGGGAATCGAGGTGGGCGGTTCAGTGGCGCCGGTCGCCGAAGCGACCATGAAACTTTGACCCCATCGATCACCTTTCGCCGGTTTCGCGTTGAAGAACAGAGGCCGCAGCAGCTTGCTAACGGAAGACGAGGGGCGTGGTAACAGTCATTCCGATCATGATGTTGCAATCCACGAATGACAGTGATATACGTTACCCGGTTCAATTCAGCTTTCTCAGTCAGCAATACCATTAGTATATTTGTATTTTTCGCACTGGCGACGTGGTTCCAAGATGGTCCGGGTTCGTGAACGGAGGCTGAACACCGATCACACCGGATAACAGAAAGGGTTATCTCGCCAGGTCACCGTTGGCAGCAAACATCTTCGTTTGAATCGTCTGGAGTCCGTTCTCGAACGGCAACAGATTTAGGAGGAGATATGGCCGATCTGCTTTTGGGTGTAGCTCCCTATCTGGGAGCTACGGGGACTGCACTTACCAATCTCGACGAGAATAAGACCGGAGCCGACGATTTCGCCGGCGAACTGTTGATCTACGCCGGGGAAGTCATTGCGGCGGTGGCTGCGGAAGAGGAGATCCCGACTCTTCCGGATGCGCTCAGAGCCGGAACGGGCGACCGGATTTCCGGCGTCGCCCGCGTCTCGCTGATAGTCGCCAACTCGATCTTGACGATCGTCCAGTTCCAGGTCGCCGGCAATGCCGGAAAGATCTTGAAGTACATCAACCAGGCGATCCGGAATCTGTTGGCCGGCGTGCCGGTCCCGCCGGCTCCAAATATCTAGTTCGATCGTGATAACCGGCAGCGGTCCCAAGACCCGGAAAAGTCCGATTCCCGGAGTGTTGATTCGAAACCGCGAAAGACGCGAAAGACGCGAAAGCTGGATGATTTCGCCTATTTCGCGTGTTCCGCGGTTGGAATCTCGAATTCCCGGGAACCTGCGCTCTATCTTCTGT
Organism: Blastocatellia bacterium; assembly: GCA_035280505.1. Classification (GTDB taxonomy): domain Bacteria; phylum Acidobacteriota; class Blastocatellia; order RBC074; family RBC074; genus JAKEHZ01. Next base: position 22,326 of record DATEFT010000127.1, read on the forward strand.
GCGCCCTCCTCCGATGCTTATGCTTATGATGCCTCTTCTTCTTGGCTCTCGGGACCATGGCGGTCGCTGACGGGGCGGCGCGATGGCCCATGGTCTGGTGATCCGGAGCCGACGAAAGCGTGGTCGATTCCGCGAGGACGGCCGAGCTTCCGGAGAGGAAGGCAGCCAGTGTAAGGGCGGTCATAGTTTTCCTGATCATTTTGATTGTCCTTTCGTAGAAGTAGTTATTCTGATCAAAGGATCTGGTCGATGCGATGGTGCGCTGGATCGACCTCGGCCTCACTCTAACTCCATCACATTGAGAAAGATGTTTCGGGCAAGGTGTGTGCCAGGAGATCGCAGTCTGCCGGGATGACTGCTTCCTTCATCGCCCTGATCCGGCCGCTTACAAAAAGCCACACCAGGCACAAAAAGCCACACCCCGGAGGCCCCACCCGGCGGCCGAATTCCTGATCTCCTGACATCTCGATCCTGAGACCATCAATAAAAACGGCTTCCGGCGCCGACGGAGTCCGACGGCATCGGAAGCCCCAATGTGCTTCGAGAGGGGAGATAGATCTATCAGTAAGGCCTGGTTGCCGGTCTCTTCTTCGACGGCTTCTGCTGGTCTTTCCGGTTTCTTCGCCGGATTGCCCACCATCGACGAGATGGAGCGCCGTTATCTGCTCCATGTCCTGGAAGCGACGGGCGGCAATCGTAAGCGGACGGCCGAGATCCTCGGGATCAATCGCCGCACGCTCTATCGGATGGCGGAACGATTACAGATTGAGCTTTGAAGTAGTGCCCCTTTGCGCTATTCTATGACCGGCCACTCAGACGTCGACGCCGACATCTTCAAACGTCCACTCTAGTTGTGGCACATTGCTTGTAAGCCGAATCCCCCTTAGCCGTCCCTTCCTACAGCTACATCGGAGTCCTCTGCGCTTCGATCATCCCAACGAGAACGATAACTATGAAAAAAATTCAGGACCACTACACACTTTTGAAGGTCGCGGTGTTTATGCTCGCAACAATCGCGCTGAGCCTGAGCTCACCCTCAGCCGCCGCCGCACAGAGCCGTGAGATCCGCGTCGCCAATACCGCAGCCATCGCGGGCGAACCTGTCGATGTGCCGATCGAAATGACGGCGCTGGGAGATGAAAATAAAGTCAGTTTCAGTCTGAGTTTCGATCCGGCGATCCTGACCGCGCCGGTGGCGACCTTCGGATTGAACGCAACCGGCGTCAAGATCGATCTGAACCTCGATCAAGCCGCCAAGGGGCGCCTGGAGATCACCTTGACCTGTCCGGCGGGGCAAACCCTGACGGCGGGTACGCACCGACTGCTGAGCCTCCACTTCACCGTGGCGGCCGAGGCCCAGACCGGCTCGACCGCGATCACCCTGAACGGCGACCCGGAAGTCTTCCAGGTCCTGGACGTGAACGCCAATAAACTCTCGGCGTCCCAGTTTCCAGGCCAGGTCAGCATCCCGTTCTCCAATGCGAAACCGATCTTGACCACTCTCAGTCCATCAGCGGTCGCCGCCGGCAGCGGAGCCCTCACGCTCCTGGTCCGCGGGGCCGACTTCGTCACTGAATCAATCGTGTTCTGGAATGGCCGGCCGCGGCTCACCACCTATGTCAGCAGCTCGCGATTGAAAGCTTTGATTCCAGCCGCCGATCTGGCGGTTCCGGGAACCGCGACCATCGGGGTGGTCAGCCCCAAGGGCGGAAGCTCGAATATTTTGAACTTCTCGATCGTTTCGGCGGGCCCCGCGGCGACACTCACCGGCCTGATTCCCAACTTCGCGCTGCTCGGCGGCGAGGCGTTCACGCTGACCGTCAACGGATCGGACTTCGCCGCCAATTCGACGGTGCTCTTGAACGGCAGTAGTCGAGCGACCACTTTTGTCAGCGCGACGCAACTACAGGCGGCGATCACCGCCGAGGATCTCGCCGCCCTCGGAACGGCCCAGATCACGGTCCTCACGCCCGGCGGCGGGACCACCGGCGCCTTGCCGCTCAGCATCGTCAATCGGGTCTCCAGCGTCTCAGCGGCCAGCTTCAACGGGCCGCCGATCGCGCGCGAGTCGATTGTCGCGGCTTTCGGCATCGACCTCTGTGAGCGGACTCAGAGTGCCGCCTCTTTGCCGCTGCCGACCAATCTCGTCGGGACGCAGGTCACGGTCAAAGACAGCCTGGGAGTGGAGCGGTCGGCGCCGTTGTTCTACGCCTCTCCCGGACAGGTCAACTACGTGATCCCCCAGGACGCGGCCGCCGGAGATGCGATGGTGACAGTCACCCGTGCCGGTGAACTCATCTCGGCCGGTCCCATCAAGATCATCGAGACGGCCCCGGGCCTTTTCACCGCCAATGCCAACGGCCAGGGGGTCGCGGCCGCGGTCATCCTGAGAGTCAAATCGGACGGCTCACAGGTCTATGAGCCGGCGGTGGGCTTCGATTCCGCCACCAACCAGTTTGTCGCGGTGCCGATCGAGGTCGCCTCGGAATCCGACCAGGTCTATCTGATCCTGTACGGAACCGGGATCCGCTTCCGCAGCTCGCTCTCGGCCGTCACCGCCCTGATCGGAGGTCTCGAGGCGACGGTGCTCTATGCGGATCTGGCGCCGGGCTTCGTCGGATTAGATCAGTGCAACATCCTGCTGCCTTCCGGCCTGGCAGGTCGCGGTGAAGTCAGTCTGGAGTTGACCGTCGATGGGACCCGGGCCAATCCGGTCAGCCTGAATTTCAAGTGAGTCGGTCAGAGGCGGGGGAACCGGCCGACCCGGCCTCAATCAGATCGATCACTTAATCTGGAATTTTATTCATGACCGCGAAACACGCGGAAGACGCGAA
>DATEFT010000128.1:0-6565 GCA_035280505.1 Blastocatellia bacterium
TCACAACCGTGCCTTTGTGGATCTTCTTGATCATCATTTCCTCCTTAAGCAGCTTCCTTGTAATCGGGGGCGCTGCGATAAATCCAAGTTTTCTCAACCATACTCAACTATCTATCTTTCAAGACACCCTCTCTTTATCAAGTACCGTGCCAGCCCGCTCTCCAGCGGCCCATGCCGATAACTACAATGAGTTCTATGAATTGATCAATAAATCATGTCTTAGACAGGGACTGATCGCCCTACTGGGGGTAGATTAGAACACCTTTCGGTGTAATCGACGGCACCAAATAGCGCAGCCATCGGGAAGTCGTGCAACTAAGGCTCGCGCCGGGCGCGGTCGCGCGCGAAGGCGAGCGCGCCGGCTAGCTGTCCATGCGGCCCGGGCGCGCCCGGTCCAGCTCGACCGTCATCCGCCCCTGTAAGGTGAGCCACCACATCTTCCAATCGGCCATTAACGACCAGAGCGGGTGTTTAAAGGTGGCGGGCCGATTCTTCTCGATAAAGAAGTGGCCGATCCAGGCCATGCCGTAACCGATCAGCAGGCCGAGGAAGAACCACCAGAGCTGAGCCGTGAGCAGGGTCAAGATCAGACAGACCAGCCCCGCCGAGCTGCCGATGAAGTGGAGCAATCGGCAACCGGGCTTTGAATGCTCGCGAACGTAGAAAGGCCAAAAATCCTGAAAACTTGTCAGATCCGAATCCTGATTCATGCGGCTCTCCTTTTCCCACACATCGATTGAAAAGTGTTTTAAGATATCGTTTCTGAAGTTAGCCAGGCCTAATCTCAACTAACTGGCCTTGCGAGGCTTGAAAAGACGGTAACGGCCTCCCCTCCTTACTGCGTATCCAGTTCAAGGTAGTGACAACAACCAATGCAGCCAAAAAATCTACTTCTTATTTTAACCTTTATTGCTCTGACAATCTCGCCGGGAGAGAAGGGGCCCGGGTCCTGGCGATGGCAGAATCCGCAGCCGCAGGGTAATCCGATCTATGCCATGGCTTTCAGCCAGGAGAGTCCGCAGGAGAGTCGGGGGCTGGCCGTGGGCCGGGACGGGGCGATCCTGGCGACCGAAGAGAACGGCCAGAAATGGCGATCGATCCACAGTCCGGTCAACATCCCGCTCTACGGAGTCACGCTGCGCAACCGAAAGGCCTGGGCGGTCGGCGCGCGTGGAACGATTCTGGCCTCAGCCGACAACGGAGAGCACTGGCGAGAACAGAAGAGCGGAACCAAAAAACATCTCTATGGGATCTGGTCCCTCGACCAGCAACGCAGTTGGGTCGTGGGGGTCGAAGGCTTGATCCTGGCCTCGAGCGACGGCGGCGAGAATTGGACGGAACAGACCAGCGGAACGAACCAGCATCTCAACGCCGTGGCTTTTGCGGACGAAAAGCGCGGGGTGGCGGTCGGGGCGGAAGGCACCCTGTTGGTGACCGAAGATGGAGGCGGGAGCTGGCGTGCGCCTGACCGGACGACCAGGCGAGATCTGGTCAGCGCCTTTGCCATTCCGGCGGGAAAATTCTGGGTCGCGGGTGGGAATGGAACGATCCTCCACAGCTCCGATTTCGGCCGGACCTGGGAAGCACAAGCCACCAATCTATCGTCGCATCTCTCCGCCATCCATTTTGCCGATGGGCGTGAGGGTTGGGCCGCGGGCGTGGACGGCGTCATCTTGCATACGACCGACGGCGGCGAGAACTGGAAGATGCAAAAGTCCGGCAACGTGCAATCGATCAATGCCGTCTCGTTCATCGACCGGAAACGTGGATGGACCGCCGGCGACGGCGGGGTGATCCAGCAGACGCTGGATGGAGGCCAACAATGGAAGACACAGACCGAAGGCCTCCTGGAGATGCTCAACGCCGTACAGTTCATCGATAGCGAGCATGGATGGACCGTCGGGATGAACGGGATCATTCTCATGACCGCGGACGGCGGCAAGACCTGGGTTCCGCAATCGTCGGGCAGCGCGGCCAATCTGCGTTCACTCAGCCCGATTGATCTGCTGCGGGGCTGGATCGTCGGGGACCGGGGCAGTCTGCTCTACACCAAAAACGGCGGCCTGACCTGGGAGCAGAGGTCAGTCGATTCGGAGTTGAACCTGCACGGGATTACCTTCATCAGCCCGAAAGAAGGCTGGCTGGTGGGTGAGCGCGGACTGATCCGTCAGACCGCCGACGGCGGCCTGACCTGGATTCCCCAAATCTCGAATACTCGTTTCTGGTTGGAGACCGTGGCCTTCACCGATTCCAAGAACGGCTGGGCCGCAGGTGAGGCGGGAACCATCATCAAGACCTCGGATGGCGGAGCGAGCTGGCACCTTCAGGACAGCGGTACGCGCCGATGGCTCTATGGGATCTCTTTCAGCGATGAACGGCACGGCTGGGCGGTCGGTGAAAATGGCCTGATTCTCCACACGGCCAATGGAGGTACCGATTGGGTGGTGCAGATCAGCGGCATCCCCAGCAATCTGCTCGGAGTGAAGGCGGTCGGCGACAAACGAGTGTGGGCGGTCGGTCTCAACGGAATCATCGTCTTCACCGAAGACGGCGGCAACAATTGGCGGCGAGATCTGAGCCGGACGACGACCCCGTTGCGCGGAATCACTTTTCACGAGAATCAGGGGTGGGCCGTCGGCCGTGACGGGGCGATCTTGCGATACGCGGGCAGAAGCAACGGCTATTTGCGGACGGTCTTCAATAGATGAGGACTCCGCCGACGAAGTGTTCCGGTTATGGCTGATCGCCGTCGCCCGCCGCCGCATAGGGTTTGGGCGACTCTCCCTTATGAACGACGACGTTCATTCCGATCGGCATCATCCGGCTGAACTCCTTGGCGGCAAACATCGGGATGCGAATGCAACCGTGGCTCGCCGGTTTCGTCGGAACCGAGGGATAACCATGAATCGCAGTCCCGACCATGAAATAATTGGGATAGTAGAGGCGGCCCAGCGGACTGGTCTTCCAACCGGCGATCTTGTTGTAGATTTTGTAGTGACCGGGCCAGGTGATGGCATCCCGGGCCCATCCCTCGGACTTGAACTCCTTGCCGCTGCCGGTCGAGACCGGAAGAATCCTGGTGACGGTTCCGGTCTCGTCGATGACGAAGAGAACCTGGCGAACCAGATCGACCTCCACGTGCGCCGAACCGGACTCAAGGGGCGACGGGCGAACGGCCTTCGACAAAACATCATAGACCGCGCGCGTCAGGATTCCGGTTCGCGCCAATCCCTCGACCTTTTGAAAAGCAATCAGCGCGTGACGCGAAGCATCGTCCCACTTGCCATCGACCGGTCCCGTCCAATAACCCAGTTCGGACAATCGGCGCTCGGCTTCGCGATGATCCTTCACCGTCAAGGGTTGAGATTTTATGGACCCGGATCGCTTCGATCGGACTTGAGCGTTCGCTTCCGTACAGACCAGAGCAGTCAGACTGAGCCCCAGGACCAATGCACAAAAATATCGTGAGGATCCCGAAAACTTCGGCGTGGTGTGTGATGTTCCCAACTCCATGGCCGGAGTATAGCAGAGAGCCTTTGAGACGCGTGCGCGATTGCGGGCATAGCTTTTGCGATCTTTCTTAAAATATAAAAATCAGAGGGGGAGGGAGAAGAAATGGATACGTCGATTAAGACTCAACTGCCTGCAGATAAGACACTGACTGGAGTTTTTACGGACAGAACGTCGGCCGAGCGCGCTTATCAGCATCTGTTAGCGGGGGGATACAACGAAGATGACATCACCGTTTTGATGTCGGATGAGGCGCGCATCAGATACTTCCCCGCGCCGGGACTGAAGGGGGAAGTGGTCGGAGACACCGTTCGCGAAGGTCCCGGGCTGGGTGCGGTGGTCGGCGCCGGCGCCGGCACGGCGCTCGGAGCGATCATCGGGGCGGCCGTCTCATTGGCCATGCCCGGGGTCGGTCTCATCATCGCCGGCCCACTGGCTGCCACCTTGACCGGGGCCACCCTCGGCGGATTGAGCGGCGGATTGCTGGGCTCGCTGCTCGGAATCGGCATTCCGGAACACAAAGCCAAACATTACGAAGAGCAGCTCAAAGCCGGAAACATTCTGATCGGCGTCAATCCGCATTCACCAGACGATGAGCAGCAGATTACGGAAGAGTGGCGAAAGGCCGGAGTCGAGATCATTCATCAATAATCGCGAAAATAATCGCGAATAATCGCGCCCGCACAAACGACTGCGGAGCAAGCATTCACTGCCTGCTCCGCAGCCACGCTCTGATCAAATCCAGATCCAGGCGTTATCTGGCCAGCCCGTTGGGCTTCTCTTCGGGGTTGCCGCCGCCTCTGACCTGATCGCGAAAGAGATTGAGCAGGAGCAGCGTCCCCAATCCGCCGCCGGCGGCATCGCCGGTTCCACCAGTCGCCATGACGTCGGGGGTGATGCGGACTCCCTTCTCGCCGATCACCTTCAGCGTCTCGACCAGCGCCACGCCCTGGGCACCCAGGGCATTGACCTGTTCACGGTAGGCCACGCCCTGTGATTCACCCATCAACCGCACCTTCTCGGCCTCGGCCTTACCGGTCTGCAGGATGTAATAGGCCTCGCCTTCCGCCTCCGCTTTGCGCTGCTCGGCGCGTTTGCCGGAGATTTCGACTCCGACAATGGCCGCCATCAGATCCCGCTGGTTGTTGGCATGCGCCATGGTCTTCTCCAACTCGATGCGGCGGCTTTCGGCCTCGCGTTGCGCGTTGTACATGTTCTGCCGCTGTTCGGCCAGGATCTTCTCGGTCTGCGTCTTCATCAGCTCTTCAGGCAGGCGGATGTGGCAGATCAAAACGTTGACCACGTCCACGTGGTATTTGAGCAGATGGGCGCGCACGCGGGCCTCGGCGCGTTCCTGCTCCTCATGCCGGTTCTGCAGATAGGCCATCGCCGACGATTCGGAGGCCTGGTTACGAAAGATCGAGTCGATCAGCGGATGCATCACATTCTGGATCAGCCGGTCGATCGAACCGATCTTGGCGACCATGAACGGCGCATCTTCCGGTTTGACCCGGAACACGACCCGCACCTCCAGTTGCATCGTGAAACCGTCTTTGGAGATCACCTCAAACGGATCGAAGGTATTGGCGATGTCGCCGGCGGTCCATTCCACCGTCTGGTTGGTGGTGGGAATGATGACCGGCGTAATCGCCAGGGTATTGACGTAGTAACGGCCCGGTCCGACCACCGTCTCCTGAATTCCGCGATAGCCTTCAGGCACCACGTAGGCCTCGTGCGCGCCTTCGTCGAGCCTGGAGTCGGCGGGGTCGCTCATCTTCAACTCTTCATGGATTTGATCGATGTCGTCGCCCTCCCGACCATCAATGCGATCCAGGTGCGCCGCAACGATGGCCAACTGCTCACGCTGCTCACGCTCCAACTTCTCGCGCACTCTGGCGGCCATGGCGCGGCGAATATCCTCGGTCGGATCTTTACCGACGTTCGAGACGATCACGGCGACCTCGCCCGGTTTGACCTCGCCCGCCGCTTCGGGGATCACCTTGAAGAGCATGGGGTTGATGTAGTAGGTCCCGGGCAGGAGCAGGTCTTTCTGCGGACCGCGCTGGCCTCCGCGCTTGATAAACCCGTCGCCGTGCTGAAAGTTGCTATGACCTTCAACCGGAGCCGCCACGTAATCGCGCGGATTGAGCGATTCTCCGTCCAGCGCCTCGACCAGACCGACCTCGTTCTCATCGATCACCGTCGCCTGAAACAACTGCACCGTGAAGAGACCGGCCTTGGCCTCGGTCCCGTCGGTCGATTTCGAAACCGTCAGAATCCGGTAGGTGCCCGGCGATAGAATATCGACCTGCGGGCCTTTCTGTCCGCCGGCATAGATGAACTGTTCGGCATCCTGAAAATCGCGATGCCCATCGGTCGATTTGCCGAGCAATCTTCCGGCATCCAGGCGGGCGCCGTCAGCCGCCGTGACGACTCCGATGTGGCCCTGGGGAACCACCGTGGCCTTGCCGATCGAGATGCGAAACAGATAGGGGTGAATCGGCCACAAGCCCGGCGGCAAGGTTCGCATCTGAATCCCTTTGACGCCACCCTGCTCGATGAAAGCGATCGGGTCCTGAAAATTGTTGTGGGCATTCTGCGCTCGATCGGGCGCGAAGATGCGGCCCGCGGGCAAGGGCTCGCCATCGACCGCCTCGACGATCCCTAGTTCGTCGGGCCCGATCTCAATCAACGGTACTTTCTGTACCGTCGCCTCAAACGGCCATTTGATCAGATGCAGACCCGGTTTTAAGACCGTGGCTTGAATTCCGACCTCACCCTCGGTCGCCACGACACGGCCCGGCGGCATCTTCTTTCCGATGTAACGGCGCTCTTTGATCGCGATCTCTTGCGGACCGACATTGACCATAAAGCGCGAGAATAGAAACGGCAACACGAACAACACCAGCGGAATCGCAATCAAAAGGTAGGCGGGAATACCGAGGATTTCGTTACCCATAATGCTTCCTTTGCTACTGGCAAAAAGGGGGAATAGTTCAGTGGAGCTTGTTCGATCGCTAGGACGCCGCCGCCAGTTCGCGACGAAGATTAGCGA
>DATEFT010000129.1:0-3776 GCA_035280505.1 Blastocatellia bacterium
GGTGGACCTCGATCGAGGTCCGCTCCCGAAGGGCGTGATTCGATTGGCGCAAGAAGACGAGTTCACGATAATACTCGGCGATCGCGTCATCGTAGCTTTCAGTGATGTAGTAGAGATGGCCGAGCCGGACGAAAGCGCCGATGATCTGCATCCCCGCCTGGCCCGAAATATACTGTTCCTGGGCCTCGACAGCCAGACGGGCCGCCTGAAGGCCGCGCTCGAAATCGGGAAGATATGAACAACAGAGCGCCAGTTGCAGGGCCGCCCATCCGGCTTTCGGATTGAGCTTCAAGGACTGCTCGTACTCGTGCGAGGCCTCGCGGAAGAGGCCTTTGCCCAGCATCTGGGCGCGGCCCAGCATGGCGTGGACCTGATAGTCGTGAGGGGCGAAGGAGAGGGCCCGGCGCAACGCACCGATCGCCTCGTCCGGGCGTCCCGTCTCGACGAACGCCATGCCCAATCCGCTGTAACCGTCGGGCAGCATCGGCCGCAGTTCGATCGCCTTCTGGAAATAGTCGATTCCCCGCTCCATCAGCTCCGGAACGGAGAAGAAGATTCCGCGGAGCACAAAGGTATAGCCCAATCCGGCATAGGCCTGGGCATAGTTCGGATCGAGCTTGATGGCCTCCTCGAACAGGGCGGCGGCGCGCTCCATCTCTTCGCGGCTGCCGATCATGACCATGGTCTGGGCCCGGACGAAGGCCTCATAGGCCTCGACGACCTCGGTCTCGCGCTGGCCGATATCCTCGCGCTCGCCGCTCCGCAGACTCAGATCGAGATCGCGGGACAACTCATAGACGATCTTGTCCTGAAGATCGAAGATATCCTTCATCTGCCCGTCGATCTTGACGGTCTTGACCACCTCGCCGGTATCGACCTCGACGAAACGGGCGGTGATGCGCAACATCTCGGAGACTCGCTGGTACCCTCCGCAGATGATCCAGCGGGCCCCGATCTCCCGCCCGACGCTCGTCGCCAGAGTCTCATCGACCTCCTCGTCGCCCTTCATGTTCCAGCGCCGCAAGACTTCGTAGACCCGTTCCCGCCCCATCACCGTCAGCCCCTCGACCCGCTTCAGATCGGCCGTGACGGTCTCGGCGATCCCGGACCCGATCCAGTCGTCGGCGGGATTGCTCGTGATGTTGTTGAAACTCATGACCGCGATACTCTTGCCCGCTCGACTGAGCATGCGGATGCCGGAGCTGCCCGCGGGAACCAGGGGACTCGCCTCGCCGACCCGGGTCTCGAAAGGATCGACCATGACCGGCATCCCCGAGCGGACCGCCTCGAGGTCGGCGATCACCTGCCGCATGGTCTGGTGGCGCCGCAAAACGTCCTTCTCCAGCATGCGATGCACGATCCGTTCCAGGTCCGGGCTCACTTGATGATTGAACATACTGACCGGCAGCGGATCTGCGTGCAGGATGGCGTCCACCACCCCGAGCATCGAGGATCCCGTAAACGGCAGGCGTTTCGCAATCAACTCATAGAAGAGGACGCCCAACGAGAAGATATCGCTGCGCCCGTCGACTTCACGCCCGAGCGCCTGTTCCGGCGACATGTAGGCGAAGGTCCCAATGACCGTCCCCGGCGCGGTCTTCATCAGTTCCGTCTGGTAGAGGCTCGCGGTGACCGAACTTTCATCCGGCATCGGATTGTATTTGGCGACGCCGAAATCGAGCAGCTTGGCCCGGCGATCTTCCGTGATGATGATATTCGAGGACTTGATGTCGCGATGCACAATCCCGCGGTCGTGGGCCTCCGCCAGCGGTTCGGCGATCTGCATGACGACCTCCAATGACTCCGGCAGATCCAGTTCCCGTCCCGCCTCCTTGAGCGTGCGCCCCGGGACGTACTCCATCACAATAAAACTGTACCGCGCGTCATTGCGAATGATCTCATCAATTTCATAGATGGTTGCGATATTCGGATGGTTGAGAGCGGATGCCGCCCGCGCTTCATGCAGGAATCGCGCCCGCAGTTGCTGAGTAAATTTATTCTCATTTCCATCCACGAACATCATCTTGAGAGCGACGTAGCGGTGAAGGCGGAGGTCTTCGGCCTTGTAGACCTCACCCATTCCGCCAGCACCCAAACGTTCGATTATCCGATAATGGGAGATGGTTTCGCCGATCATATCTTAGGGATCAATACCGCCATGGAACAAGATTGCAAGGGATCAATACCGCAAACGAAGAGACGACCCGGAAGGTTTCATCCCGCGACTCGATTATGCAACTTACTTGACCGTCCGGGTTTATTGTGGGGCATGGCCTCGGATTTTACCAGGAGCAGCCGACCCTCGCCTCGGGCCGGTTAATAATCGTCTATTGTATATCATTGTATATCTTGGAAGACCGGATAATAACATCTTGACATGTTCATCTATTTCGTGGTCTTCTCTGGGTCATTGATTCTCATCAAAAAAAAAGCGGTGAGCCTTTCGACCCACCGCGTCAAGGAGTCCATCAACTAAGCACCAGCTACGGAAGTAACTCGTAAAAAAGCGTCATACTTATAAAAATAAAGAAAAGTTCCAAGTCTTTTTGTCTTGTTTTCATCCCAGCAAAGCAGATTACGAAATTCTATGGTCCGGGCACCTAATTAGAAGGTCTTGCCGAAGTAGGCAAACACACCGTTCTTATTCCGCCCGAAGTTACCGATGCTGTAGCCGATGTTGAACAAGCTGTTCTTCGGCAGAGCGATCGAGATTCCGGGAGTGGCATAACCCAAACCATTATCACCGCTGAACCAGTCGGCCACGAAGCTGATCTTCTTGGTCACCGGTTGTTCATAACCAACGATGGCGCCGGCTCTGTCAACGCCCTGGGTCTCGAATTCACCCAGGCCATAGGCTCCGACCGTGATCCGCGGGCCATACGCACCCTTGAACTTCTTGCTCATGTTCCAGTAGAAGAGTCCGAAGGTGTCGTTGGTGTCGTGATTCTTGACCGGAGTAAAGAGAGTCGCGCCGACCGTGGTCGAAATTCCCGACTCCTCCTTCGCATAGAACTGCCACTTAAAGTTGGGCTGAATATAGACTGTCGTCGGACCGGCCGAGTCGAACGCTGACAGGTTCGCCCCGACTTCCAGACCTTTCCCTACCCCCACAACTAAACGCGGCGTGTAACCGTAAAAACCACCGTTAGGTTGGTCTTTGAAGTTAGAGAAGTAATCGAATTCGAAATACTTCTTGCCTTTGGCTACCACATCGGTCGATGGAATATTGAAGATCGTCGACTGCGCTGACGCCTGCCCACTGATGAGCAAGGTCACCGCGATCGCGAGCGCAATTCCAAATCCGGTGGTATGTTTTTTCAACGTCATGGACATATGCCTCCGTTATTTGATTTGCTGGGATTGCAATAGTTAACACCGGCAGTGTTATAGCCTCAGCGAATCCGGGTCTGAACCGAGCTTCGCGAAAAGCATGTCGATTCCAGGAGTTAGATCTAATTGGAGCATAATCCAACTTCCTTGAAATAGAATCGACCGGGTGATTTTCAACATATACCAGTGCGGTTTGCGATGGGGGTCACGTGACCTATGATACCACGTGCTCCCCATTTTGGTCTGTAACTTTTCAACCGCAGAGCCACGGAGATTGAGGCTTTAACTCACCACGACTCTGATCGGATCTGTTGATCTACTCCATCAAATCATTTCATCGGTGCATGCTACTCGGCTCTTCGCCAACCTGACACCGACCATCCCAGCCCGATCAAAGGCTTTGGATCTCGCCCGAGCCGGATTTCCAATCAGACGGCATTGACGCC
>DATEFT010000130.1:0-2944 GCA_035280505.1 Blastocatellia bacterium
GCGGTTGCAAACGCAGGAGACGTTGCTGCAGATCTGCAGATACGCCTGTGTGCGCAAGGAGACCTCGCGCGCCGGCAGCGTTCTGATTCTTCGCTATTTTCAGGACTATTCGCCGGCCGAGATCGCCAAGGTGATTCGCAGTGCGCGCCGTACGGTCGACGAGTGGCTGCGCTTATCCAGGCGTGAAGCCAAACTCTATTTGGATGACCCGCTGCAGTTGAAGTTCATGCAGAACGCAACCGCAGGTGTGTTGACCATCGACAACCTCGAGACCAATCTGGCCGAGTCGGTCGTCGATCTCATGCACAAAACGCGGGCCGCCATCTATCGTTCACGGCAAGGTGAGTGTCTCACCGATGTCGAACTGCAGGCGCTCTATGTCGCAACCGGGGAGACGCCCGGTCAGCAGCTCGATTGCGAGACGCTCGGCCACATTGCCAGTTGCCCCTTCTGTCTGGATCGGGTCAATCAGCTCCTGGGATTGAGCCCACTCTCGGTTCGTCACGCCACGCAGAAGGGAATGACCGATTCCGATCAGTCGGATGATGATGGGCCGACCGGCAGCGCCGCCGGCGGCAGAGGAACCGGCCGTCAGGGCGGAGGTTCGACGCAGGCGTTCCTCAATCGGGGACGGGCGCATGTTCAGCGCGTCATCGAACACCGGCCGGAGGAACTGCTCCTCTCAATCAACGGCTTATACCTCTCGAGTGTGAAGATCGATTCCGAGCTGAGCGAGGTTCAGCTCAGTCTGCGCGATCAGACGCCGATCGAATTCATCGAGATCTACAGTGAACGCGGCGTGCGGCTGCTGTTCCTGGAGGTCGCGCGGTCCTATTCGTCCCGAATGGAACGGCAGGCCTTCGTCTCATTGAGCGACGGACGCACGCTCGAACTGGATTTCAAACACACGATTCCCTATCCGTCATTGCGCGTCGCCTACGCGGACCCGCTCTGGCAGGAGGCCGAATTCGACGAGCGCAGCCTGGAAGGGCTCTCGGAACCGGTCTCGACTCAACTCTCCCCGGCGACCGATCCCGGGGAACCGGCAGGCGCTCCAGGCTGGCTGACGCGACTCTCTCGCCGGCTCAGCGCCTTTAGATTTCCGCAGCGCGCGGAGGCGCCATCCCGCTCTCAGGCGCTCTCGCTCGAACCGCCGGCCGGCGGTGACGAGACCGAGACGCCGGTCGTATTCCCCCCAGTGCCCCATTCTTACGACTCGAGCGGGCGTCCAGAAAAGCCCCGCCTCTTCAAAGCGGGGCTGTTCGGCGCCCTCATCCATGCGCCATTCTGGCTGCGCCTGAGCGTGGCCTCGGCCGGTGCGGCCGCCTTGCTGATCGCGGCGCTCGTCCTGATCAACCCGCGAGGCACGACCGTCAAAGCGACCGAACTGCTCCGCCGCGCCCAGCTCGAGGAAGAGACGCTGGTGCGGCAACCCGGACAGGCCGTGCATCGCGTGCTCAATCTGGAGGAGCGAACGACCGACGGCCGTGTCGTCTCTCGCCGGCAAATTCAGGTCTGGCAAGACGGAAAGAATGGAATCAAGACCCGCCGCCTCTACGACGAACAGCATCAACTGATCGCCGGCGAATGGATCAAGAATCAAGGGATGGCCGGAACGACCAACGACTCGCGGACGGTCTACCGCCGGGGTCGATCGCCGCAGACCGATGCCGCGAACCGCGCCCAGGAAGTATGGCAGGTGGAGCTCTCGGCTCAAGGTTTCAGCACGCTGGTCGGCCGGACTGAAGATGCGAGCCTCGTAGAGCAGCCCGACGTTTACGTCCTCAGCTACCAACAATCCGATCCCCAACCGACACAGCTATCAGGGATTCGGGTGTTGAAAGCCTCTCTCACATTGCGCAGGGCGGATCTGCATGCCATCGAGCAAACCCTCTTGGTGAGCATGTCAGACGATCAGACACCATCGGAAACCCGCTCTCCGCAACTGCGAGAGTTCCGTCTTCTCGAAGGCAGCTTTGAACGCCGTCCGATCGAGAAGGTGCCCCCCGACTCCTTTAAGCCGGATCCCGAGTTGCTCGGTGTCAATGCGGTCAGCAGTCTCTCCCCCGGCATTGACACCGCGCATCCGGCCGGCACCCCGCTGCCCACGGATCGCCCCGCCCTGAGCGTCGCCGAACTCGCGGCGCTCCAGGTTGAAATCTTCCACCTGCTCGACCGGGCCGGAGCCAATCTGGGCGAGCAGGTGAACGTGATCCCGACCGCCAACGGTTCGCTCAAGATCGAAGCGATGGTCGACACCAACCAGCGCAAGGCCGAGATTCTGCGAGCCCTGCGGCCCCTGGCCTCGCAGCCCGCGGTCAAGATTTCGGTCCAGACCTTCGCCGAAGCCCAGATCCATCAGAAAGAGGAGGCGCCGAAACGCACCGAGGTCGAGAACGTGGAGGTGACCAGCAACCAGATCCCCGTCTACCAGGACCTCCGGCGCCATTTCACCGCGCTCAACCGGCCGCCGGCCAAGGAGGCCGATCTGGAAGCGGCCATCAATCGTTTTGCCGAACAGATTCTGGATCGCTCTCAACAAGCGATGCGCCATGCCTGGGCCCTCAAACGGTTCAGCCAGCGATTCACGGCGGAAGAGATTCGGGCGCTCACCCCGGAGGCCAGAAGCAAATGGCTGGCGATCATCAACGAACACGCCCGCCAGTTCGCCCGCGCCACCGAGATCATCCGCGGCGATCTGGAACCGATCTTCTTCGCCAACCTAACGCGCCAGTTGGAGAAGGAAGAGAAGGAGCAGACGGAACCCAATTCGGAGATCGGCGCGCTGACCGACGACGCCAGCCTCTTGCCCGCGCTGGAGCGGATGTTCGAGCTGGCTTCCGCCCAAAATCAGGTCCTGCAATCGTCCTTTTCGCTCTCTTCGGAGAGCGCGACGACCGCCGACGTCAAAGCCCCGCAGTTCTGGCGCTCGCTCAAGCGAGCT
>DATEFT010000131.1:0-4542 GCA_035280505.1 Blastocatellia bacterium
ATCCCGCGAATCTCCTGGAGCTTGAGCTGTCCCTCCGGATCGGTGCCCACCGTCGGCGTCGGCGTCGGCGTCGGGTCCCCGGTGGGCGGCCCGCCGTTGAATGCCTTGTAGATTAAGGCCGACAGGATCACCAGGAACAACAGTCCGGCCGTCGAGGCCGCGACGATCTGCCCGGTCGAAAATCCGCGTTTTTTGGCGGCCGCTCTCGCCGGGCGGGCGGGCGGCATGCCGGAACGACCCGCGGCGGGTCGGTAGGCGGTCGGCTGCTGGTTCGGGTTCACCGAGCCGAACGCGGAAGCCTCGCCGCCGTTCTCGAGATACCGCAGGCTGACGCCGCCGACCGAGATCAGATCGCCGTCGCGCAGATGATGGGACGATCCGATCGGCTCGCCGTTGACGGTCGTGCCGCGGGTGCTTCCAAGATCGCTCAACCAGAAGCTGCCGGACCGCTCCTCGATGATCGCGTGATAGTGCGAAACGGTCTCGTCAGACAGGCGCACCTGGTTGTCGTCGGCTCGCCCGATCGAAACGCTCCCGGAGAGATCGACTTCGGATCCGGTATTAACTGAAACAAAAACCAGTCTTGGATTTGGCATCCGCCACAGGATAAATCAACTCGGGGTAGAGAGGCTATGCGTTCGGTGAGATTACGAATTTGGAATAACCAACGGGCGGCGCGTGTTACTCGAAGCGTCCGGAGAGATGCGGCGGAATCAACGGGCAGGCCGTCTTGGGCCGGCGAAACAGGTGGCGGCGAATCCTGGCGATGGCGTCATAGATCCCGTCGAGCCAGACGCTCGGGATCCATCCGCCGATCCTCGCGCCCAACCGCCAGATGCCGCCGAGCCGCCGCAGAATGTAGAGCACCGCGGCCGAGCGAAAGAGCAATCGGCCCTCGCTCGTCAAAACGATCACGCTGTCGGGCAGCGCGGCGCGGTCCTCTTCGGGCACGGCCTTTCGGAAGACCTCACTGTCGAGCGGAGCGAAGCGGAAAGCCTCGCCGTCAGTATCCACTCTCAGGATGAACCGCACGGTGAGGTGGCAGAGTCCGCACTCTCCGTCATAAAAGATCTTGGCCGGTTTGGCCTTCGGCCGAGCCTCGTTAATTGGATCGAATCTATCGGGCATCTCGCTCTCAGTACCTGGGAAATTAAGTTCTTTGGAATTTAGGAATCAAACCGCGAAACACGCGAAATCATCCGTCTTTCCCGCTTTCCCGGTTCCGAATCAAAACTTCAAGAACTTTGCTTTCCAACGTACTAATTATACCTGATGGGTCGCCGGAAGTCGCTGCCGCGGCAAGCCCTGATCCGCCTGTTACCTGTCAGTTAGTTTTTGCGCCACTTCGAAATTATATTTCGCCCGTCCGCTTGACTCCTGAATAGAGCCGGGAGTATGAAAGCACTATGAAGTCGACTTGGCTTCTCACCTATCAGTAATCAAGCCGATCTATCAAATCGAGAGGAAAAGCGGACGATCCGGAAGATGTAGGAGTCCCCCCTAATCTGGGCGCAGGCCTGCCTTTTCGGATCGGCACCGGATCATGACTATGGGAAACATCTTAACGAACCGCCATTCATTACTCAGGCGGCTGTTAGCTACGATTCTGGTTGTCACCATGATGACGGTCATTGTCGGATCGCTTCAAGGTGCGATCTCTAATGGACGAGCCCATCAGAGGCGCGGAGATCGAATGACCGGGATGGGCGAACGCGGCACACCGTCCTCCCTCCAAAACGGTTCGATGCCGACCATCGACCAGATCCTCGACAAGCACCTGCGGGCCATGGGTGGGCGTGAGAATATCAAGCAATTGTCCAGCCGCGTCATGAAAGGGTCATTCCAGATCCGAACCGCGAAAGGATCGTCCGGGGCTCCGCCCCAGATGATCACCGGAACGGTCGAGTTCTATCAGAAGGCGCCCAATAAGAGTTTAGCCGTCATTAATTTTCCGAATTACATTCAGTCGATTCGCGGGTTTGACGGCAGCCGGGGCTGGTCCAATGAGCCGCCGAACGGGTTGCGGGATGTCGTGGGGTTGGAGCTGGGACAGATGAAGGTCAATTCCGAATTCTACTTTGAGACCAAGCTCAACGAGCTCTATCCGGTCATGAAGCTCAAGGGCCGGGAACGCGTGGGAGTGCAAGAGGCCTATGTGGTGGACGCGAAAGCGGCCGGCGAGGCCGAACCGGAGTCTTTCTATTTCAATACGCGAACGGGTCTGGTGATCCGCCGCCGTTACATCGAGGCCTCGCCGCAGGGGAAGGCCCCGGCTCAAAGTTATTACGCCAACTACAAAGCCGTCAACGGGGTGCAGATCCCGTTCTCGATGACCTATAAAGGCGCCTCCCTGGAAATGCGCATTAAAATCACCGCGGTCAAGCACAACGTCAAGATCGCTGATCAGAAGTTCGAGAAACCCCCGGCCAAATAGCTGGACGGACCGGCTCCGAAAACCTGAGATTCAAACCGCGAAACACGCGAAAGACGCGAAATCAAGGACCTTTCGCGTCTTTCGCGTGTTTCGCGGTTGGTAAACCAACTTTGTGAGCCGAGTCTTCAGTCAGGTTGCAGGCGGACTCTTCCCAGCATGAACTTGTCGATGTAGTTGCGGATCTCGGCGAGCGAGGAGTCGGCGATGATCTTGAAGACGCGGATTCGCACTCCGGGCGGAATCTCCCTGGCCGTCGCGGCGTCGGTGATCACGAATGAGCCGGCGCGGAGACCCTTTTGCCATTGAGGTGTGCGCGCGTCGCGGAGGCTCAGCGAGAGGGGATCGACCTGGGCTGAGCTCAGCACCGTGTGGGCATACTGCAGAAACGCCGGCCAGCGGGAGGCGACGATGATCAGCTCATCGTCGGCGGGCCGCTGCTCGTTCTTCAACGCCTCCCGGACGGATCGCGTATGGATCAGCAGGCAGGCCATCTTGGCCGGGAGCGCCGCCGTGACCATCTCCGCCTGCCCGTAGAGCGCCACCGGAACCGCGCCGATCAGGAGGCTGCGATTGGCGCAGTCTTCGACGCTGGCTCCGGCCACTCGCAACTGCGTTTCGGCCCTCAACTCCGCCATGAGGATGGAGCGGAATTCCGGATCCGGATCGATGACCAGAAAATGGTCCGGGGGTTGAAGCCTCATCCAATGCCTCACGCGCGATTGAATATCGGCCAATGAAAAACCCCGGTGTCGGGCGATCTGCAAAAACTCGATGATCAGGTTGTCCAATCCGAGCTGCGATTCGAGCGCCACATCAGAGGTGAAGATGCGAACGTAGATGCCGCTCCCGGCTCGCATCTCGACCCATCCCTGCTGGGCCAGTTCTCGGTATGCCGCGCTGACGGTGTTGGCGTGAATGTGAAAGCGGCGGGCCAGTTCGCGCGTGCTCGGCAGTTTCTCGCCGGGTTTCAAGTCCTGGCTGAGGATCGCCAGCTTGATCTGCGTGGTCAGTTGCTCACGCAGCGGGACCTCACTATCTTTGGAGAGCCAGAAGTGCATATCGGTTCCAGTAATCTTGGGTTGCGCGAAATAGCCGAAGGACCGGCGTCATTATACCCGATTCAGGATTGAGAGGCAGGGCCGGGACCGCGAACCGTAACCTTTACTGACGGCTCGCGGTCCCGATTCAATCGAGCCCCGGTTCGTTATTCGTCGGACTCCGGATAGAATCCGAGAGGCGGATTCTTCACCTTGGCGACGGGATTGCCGCCCCCGCGAAGTTCGGGATAGTTGGTCCGCAGGTCCGGGGTGTTGGTGCGCACCACCGTTCGGCGGTCATCCGGCGTGATGAAGTAGAGCGGAGGATCGTTCGGATGCAGCTCCTGGTTGCGGATCGGCAGGCGGCTTCTCACGAGGTACTCTTCGAGGAAGGTGCCCCACCCGGTCTCCTGATGGAATTTGAGCTGAGCATACTGTCGGAGGTTCTCAAAATCTTTGACGTCCGCCGTGTCGGTCGCCCAGGGGAAGTAGATGGAGACCCCGTGCGAGTGTTGAAATGCCGCCCCGCAGTAGCGGGATTTCAAGACGAAGGGCCGGATGCCTTCCGCTTCCCGGCCTTCGATGATCTCCTTGACGCTCCGGCACGCCTTCAACAATCCCTCATTCTGCCGGCAGGTCCGGCTGCGGCTCAGATGGTCGCAGAAGTCCCACAGATCGACGTACTGCTCGGCGTGGTATGACTGCGCCCGCCAGTGGGCCACAATCACCGCGTCGAGGATGGCCGATTCTTCGAGCCCCTCGATCAGCTCGTCCTTCAACCAGCGGACGGCATTGTTCAGATCCGGGGCGCGGTTCAAATCGCAGACCGCCTGATCGACCGAGACGCCCGCGATCACATAGTCCGAATAGTATCTGACGTAATCGTTGACGAGCTGGCCGGCGAGTGTGCGGAGAGTGATCCCTTCCCGGCTCGCTCTATTCAGCGCCTCCATCAGCCGGTGGTAGGGCCAGCCCAGATTCAACTCGTACCCCTCGGCGCCGATCAGATAGTCGACCTTGCCGGAGAGTTCGGTGGCCACTTCGGCCATGCTCATCAGGCAGCTATCCATG
>DATEFT010000132.1:0-4217 GCA_035280505.1 Blastocatellia bacterium
AAGAGAACCGCGAATGGATGGAGGCGCTGAGAATAGCAGGCGCGAATGTCGAATACTTTCCGGCCGATGTCAGTAAGAGGGATCAAGTTAAAGAGGTCATCGATGAGATAAAAGAACGGCATGGCGGAATAACCGGCATTATCCATGCCGCAGGAACGATCCGTGATAGTTATCTCGTCAATAAAACCTCAGAAGAGATCACTGACGTTTTAGCGGCCAAGGTGCATGGTCTATTGGTGATTGACGACGTCACCCGGGGAGAGCCGCTCGAATTTTTAGTCCTCTTCTCCTCGATCTCCGCGATCTGGGGAAATGCCGGCCAGTCGGATTATGCGGCGGCGAACGCGTTTTTAGACAGTTTTGGGGCATCCCGAAACGATTTGGTGAAGGCGGGTCAGCGTTCCGGTCGGACGCTCTCGCTGAACTGGCCGCTGTGGCGGTCCGGTGGAATGAAGGTCGATCAGCAGAGCGAAAAGTTGGTGGAGAGAGTGTTCGGGTTCACCTCGCTCAGCAGAGAAGCCGGTCTCGATAGTTTTATGCTGGCGATGCGGTCCTCCTTCGATCAAGTAGTCGTGTTGTCCGGTGACGCCGGCAAGTTGAGGGAGACGGTCATGAAAGTCGCTCGCCCCGAGGGGCGAGACCTGACGACGCCCGAGAGGGGGCAGCCGGAACAGGCCATCCAGATCTCTTCCCGGAGGGATGGTCTCTCGAGCGAAGTCGAGAAGACCCTGATTCAAGGCGTTTGCCAGATCCTCAAGGTCGACGAACAGGACCTGGAGCTGGATGAGGAGTTGAGCGTATACGGCTTTGATTCCATCAGCCTGACGGAATTCAGCAACAGATTGAGTGGAGAGCTGAAGATCGACCTGCTGCCGACGATATTTTACGAATACCCCACGTTGGGAACTCTCAAAGAGTTTCTATTGAAAGATCACGCGGAAGCGTTGATGAAAATATTTCCCGCGCAGACTGGCCAGATTGCCGGCGGCGAGGATCTCAGCCACGGCCGGAGCGAAACCGGAGAAGAGCCGGTCGTGAAGGCGCGCGAGTCCGGCGCCGAATCCGCGGGACCCGCCGGAGACGATGCCGGCAAAGATGCGATCGCCATCATCGGGCTCAGCGCGCGATTTCCCAAGGCGCGGGACCTGGATGAGTTCTGGAACAATCTGATAGACGGCAGAGATTGCATTGAGCTCATTCCCGAGGAGCGATGGGATTGGCGCGCCATCTATGGTGATCCGCACCGGGAGGAGAACAAGACCAATATCAAGTGGGGCGGATTTATTGAAGGGCTCGATCTGTTCGACTCCCTGTTTTTCGGAATATCGCCGAAAGAGGCGGAATTGATAGATCCGCAACACCGTTTACTGATGGAGCACGTCTGGGCGGCCATGGAACAGGCTGGATATTCGGCCAGGGCTCTCTCGGGCACCAGGACCGGTATGTTTCTGGCTATCGGTCCGAGCGGTTATGGCCAATCCGCGCTGCTTCCGATCGATGGGTACACCGTCACCGGCACGGCTCCGTCGATGGCGCCGAATCGCATCTCCTATTTTCTAAATTTGAGAGGACCCAGCGAACCGGTTGAAACGGCCTGCTCGAGTTCGCTGGTGGCCATTCACCGGGCGGTGCAGGCGATCGATACGGGCAGTTGCGACCAGGCTTTCGTCGGCGGGGTCAATACGATCATCAGCCCCGAGGTGCATATCAGCTTCAGCAAGGCGGGCATGTTGAGTGAAGACGGCCGATGCAAGACCTTCTCCAAACAGGCGAACGGTTATGCGCGGGGAGAAGGGGTCGGAGTGATCTTTCTGAAGCGGCTTCGCCAGGCGCAGCAAGACGGCGACACCATCTATGGTGTGATCAACGGCACTATCGTCAACCATGGGGGGCGAGCCACTTCGTTGACGGCTCCGAGCGTGAATGCCCAGGCCGAATTGTTACGCGACGTCTACCGCCGGGCGAAGATCGATGTGCGCACCGTCACTTATATCGAGACTCACGGGACCGGCACGGCTTTAGGCGACCCGATTGAAATTAATGCTTTGAAGAAGGCCTTCAAAAGCCTCTATGAAGATCGGCAAGAAGTCTGCTCCGACCGGCATTGTGCATTGGGAAGCGTCAAAACGAACATCGGTCATCTGGAGATCGCCGCTGGGATGGCGGGAGTCCTGAAGGTCCTGCTGGCGATGAAACATCGGGCGCTGCCGAAGACCTTGCATTGCGAAGAGACGAATCCTTATATCGAGCTGGAAGGCAGTCCGTTCTATCTGCTCAAAGAGAGCCGGCCGTGGCCGAGAATCGCGGATCGTAACGGAAAGACCCTGCCACGGCGGGCAGGCATTAGCAGCTTCGGTTTTGGCGGCGCCAACGCGCATGTGATTGTAGAGGAGTACCTGGCGGAAGCAGGAGAGGGCTCCGACTTTCCATCCACGCCGGATGATCAGCGCCCGGTAATGGTCCCGCTGTCGGCCAGAACTGAGGATCGATTAAAGGAGTATGCCGGCAAGCTCCTGTCATTTCTGCACGGTCTCGAAGATTCGCCATCAGCCGGGCAGAGTAGCCCGCCGCTGAAGGGGCAGGTCCCCGGCAGCCTGTCCGGCGGAATGAAAGCCAAACTCAAGGAAGAGCTGCTGGACGTTGTTGCGCAAACCATCGCGGTCGACCGGTCGGAGATCGATCTCGACGATGAGTTTCAGGAGTACGGCGCGGAGATGAGCCAGATCGCCAATAGCATCTATCAAGCGCTGAACGTCGAGGTGACGGCCAGGAGCCTCAATGAAGCGGGGTCTATCAAGGGACTGATCGATCATCTGTTCGAGAAGCAGTTGCCGGCGCTGTGCGCGCACTACCGGGTGAATTACGAGGAGGCCGCGGAAGAGATCAGAAATATCGGAAATCTATCCTGGAGAGAGCCGGTGCGCCTTGCGGATGTGGCCTATACGTTGCAGGTCGGCCGTGACGCGATGGAGCACCGGGTGCTGTTCCTGGCGCGCCATTTCGGGGAGCTTAAGGAGATCGTTCAACGATATGCATCCGGAGAGCGGGGAATCCAGAACTGCTTTCAAGGCCGGGTGAGTAAAGACCGAGACAGCATCAGATTACTGAATGCCGATGAACAGGCGAAGGATTTAACGGCCAAATGGATGCAATACGGAAAATTCACGAGCCTGGCGGAGTTCTGGGTCAGGGGATTAGATCTCGATTGGAACGCCCTGTACGGAGAGCGGCGGCCGCGCCGGGTCAGTCTTCCGACCTACCCGTTCGCCAGGGATCGCCATTGGCTGCCCGAGGTCAAGCCGGACCGGCGAGTCGCTCAGGCCCCGTCGCCGGAGCCCGAAACCGCTTTGCTGCGTTATGTCGAGGAGTGGAGACCGCAACCGGACGGCGAGCTTCCGATCGGAAATCAACCGCTTCAACTGATCCATTTCACCGAAGACGAAGCGCAGAGCGAGGCCCTGGCCGCATTGCTCGAAGGAAGGCGCGATCAGAGCCGATTGATTCGCGTCGTCAAGGGCGCGCGATTCAGACGCCTCGACTCGACCCACTATGAGGTTCCCGCGGAAGGCGAGGCGGGCTATCGGGAGCTGTGGGAGAGCCTGGCCGCGGGGGAAGACCGCGAGCGGGCGGGAGAGTGGGCCACGCTCTATGGCTGGGGAGAGGGCCTGACGAAGATCCGAGGTCTCCACAGTCTCCTGAAGACCAGCGCGCGGTCGAGCCTCGAACTCAAGCGGCTGATCATAACGGGCCGAGCGGTCGATGAGCTGAGCAGTTGTGACGAGCTGTCGCTGATCGGTTACGAGCGCTCGCTGGGTATCTCGATGCCGCAGTTGAGAGTGACCGTGTTGTATGGCGATGAGGCCGGGATGCGAGCCGAGCAGCTCTGGCCCAGCCTGTGGCGAACCGGAGTCATCCGGTGGCAGGGAGGGGCCTGTTATCGGTTGGGGTATCGCGCGGCTTCGAATGAAGATGGGGCTGTGGGCGACGCCGGGCCGAGGTTGAGGAAGGGCGGAGCCTATCTGATCACCGGTGGCGGCGGGGGACTGGGAGAGGTCTTCGCCGAGCATTTGGCGAGAACTTATCAGGCGAGGATCGCCCTGGTCGGGAGGAGAGACCTGGACGACCGGCTGCGGGAGAGGCTGGGGCGGTTGAAGGAGCAGGGGGCGTGGGAGGCGGTCTACTACGCGGCGGATGTGGGAGATCGAGAGCGGATGAGC
>DATEFT010000133.1:0-5643 GCA_035280505.1 Blastocatellia bacterium
ACCGCCCAGGCCAATGCCAGCGGCCTCTCGGTGAATGACTATCTGGCGCGACTCCTCGGGCTGGCCGAGGACCGCCCGGCGGAAGAGCTGGCGCTGGCCGAGGTCGGCGACGATTCACAGCCACGGAACGACGCGATGCTCGCGGTCCTACAGCGAAGCGCGGAAAGATTGAAAGAGGTGCCGGTCGGTGGTTCGACTGAAGAGACCTTACAGATGATCAGAGAGGCGCGGGCGGGAAGAATGTGGGGATATGAGCCAACCGAGTAGTCCCGGCGCGGTCGTCATCGATGCCAACATCCTGATCTCCATCTGTTCCAGAGAGCTGAGCGAGAGCGTGGCCAAAGCCGCCCTCGCCGGATACGCCGCCCAAAGATGGGTCTTCTATGCGCCGAGCGCGATCATTACGGAAGTCCTGTTCATCCTCTGCCAGAAACTCCAGACCGGAATCATCGATGCCGCCAAGCATCGGAAAGCGGTCGAAGACTTCAGCGACTACATGTCCGTGATTCAGCCGCCGCCCAGGGGCGATGCCGCGTTGCTGCTCCGCGCGGAAGAGGTGCGAACCGGTTACAGTTGCCTCCACTCGGCGGATGGTTTCTACATCGCCTTGACCGAAGAGCTGGCCAGGCTTCGAGAGGCGGAGTTTCTCACGTTCGACAAACGAGTGATCAACGTCGTCACGAAGAATGCGCCGTCGGTCAAGGTCCGTCTGCTGCCGAGCTGATCTTTGCCATGACTACCATCGACCGCGAAACCTGGGCGATTTGGATCCGATTGGATTAACAACGCACTATGGAGGACCGATGAGAACCTTCTTTCGAGACCTTCACTACGGCGCGAAGATGTTGATGAAGCGACCGGGGTTCACCCTGATTGCCGTCTCGACCCTGGCCCTGGGGATCGGCGCGAACACCGCGATCTTCAGTCTGGTTCGCAGCGTTCTGTTGCGCCCGCTTCCCTTCCACGAACCGGAACGGCTGATCGGGATCCGCGAAAGTAAGGTCGGCGAGGGCCACAATAATCCGCTCGCCTGGCGCTCGTTCTTCACCTTCCGCGATCAGGCGCGAAGCCTGGAGGCCATTGCCGCCCACACCAACTGGAATCCCGACCTCGAACGCGAGGACGGCACGGTGCGGATCACCGGAGCCCTGGTCTCGCACGCCTATTTTCGAGTGATGGGCGTGCGCCCGCAGCTCGGTCGCGACTTCACTCCGGAAGATGAACAGCCCGGCGCGCCGCTGACGGTCATTCTGAGCCAGGAGGTCTGGCAGCAGCTCTACGGCGGCGACCCCGGGATTATCGGCCGGACGCTGCAGGAGGATGGCAGGAGCTATACGATCGTCGGGGTCATGCCTCCGGCCGGATTGAACGGTCAGGGCGTGGGCGGGCAACTCGCCTGGCGCGGCATCTGGACGCCGTTCCAGGTCAACGAGGCGAAAGCACGGGACAATCCGGGACGTTCCGTGAGGGTGAACGCGCGGCTCAAGGCCGGAGTGACGCTCGAACAGGCGCGGGCCGAATTGGAGACGCTGATGGCGAATTTGAGGCGAGCCTACCCGGCCACCCATAGCTCCGAGATCGGCGTCTATGTGACGGCGCTCAAAGATTACGTCGTTGACCCGAACGCGCAACGGGCGATGTGGGTCTTGTTCGGAGCCGTCCTCTTCGTCCTGATCATCGCCTGCGCCAACGTCGCCAATCTGTGGCTGACCCGCGTGGCCGAACGCGAGAAAGAGATCGCCGTGCGCGCGGCGCTGGGCGCCACCCGGTTCAGCCTTGTGCGGCAGTTGTTGACCGAGAGTCTGTTGCTGTCGGCGACCGGCGCGGCCGCGGGTTGGCTGCTGGGCTACTGGCTGGTGACGGCGGCCGGCCGATTTCTTCCGGAGGCCTGGCAGCGAATGGGCGAGGTCCGGTTGGACCTCAAGGTCTTCGGTTTTACGATGGGTCTGGCTGTTC
Source organism: Blastocatellia bacterium (assembly GCA_035280505.1). Classification (GTDB taxonomy): domain Bacteria; phylum Acidobacteriota; class Blastocatellia; order RBC074; family RBC074; genus JAKEHZ01. The sequence goes on from DATEFT010000133.1 coordinate 1,957, forward strand.
TGACCGGACTCCTCTTCGGTTTGGCGCCGGCGCTGGGCGCGACGAAGGTCGATCTGCATGAAGCGCTCAAGGACGGCGCTCGCACCGTCAGCTCCGGTCGGTCGAACCGGCGGTCGCGCAGCGCGCTGATCGTCCTGGAGGTCGCGCTGGCGTTGGCCCTGCTCGCCGGTTCCGGGCTCCTGCTGAAAAGTTTTGCCAACCTGCGCCACGTCGAATTGGGGTTCAATCCGGATCGCGTCCTGACCATGAGCTTGCGGTTGCCCCGCAGCCGGTTTCGTGATCCGGAGCAACACGTGAATTTCTTTCGGCAGACGCTCGCCAATTTGAAACAGTTGCCGGGCGTCCAATCGGCCGGCATCTGCTTTTCATTGCTGATGACGGGCAATGGGGCGACCGATCAGGTGATCGTCGAGGGCCGCCCGCCCGCCCCCACCGGCGAAGAGCCGGTTCTGCGCGGAGGCAGCGTCTCCGCCGACTACTTCCGCACCATGGGGATCGCCATCCGCCGGGGGCGAGCCTTCACCGAGCAGGAGGTCTGGCAGGAATCGAACGTCATCATCGTCAACGAGGCCTTTGCGCGGCGATTCTTCCCGAACGAAGACCCGATCGGCAAGCGACTCAAAGTCGGGTTGGGCGATCCGCCCTGGTCGACCATCGTCGGCGTCACCGCCAACCACATTCAACCGGGCGTCGACAACCGCGTCTGGGAAGAGATGTTCTACCCTTACGTCAACACCGCCGATCCGCCGTTATCCGGGATGAATCTGGTGGTCCGGACTACCGGCGACCCGGCGGCCATGACCCAGACCGTTATCAACGAAGCGCGCAAGCTGGATCGCCGGTTGCCGATCGCCAGGGTCCAGACGATGCGCACGCTGACCGAGGACGCGTTGCGGGCCGATCGCTTCAACGTCTGGCTGCTGGGCTCGTTCGCCATGCTGGCCCTGCTGCTGGCCGCCATCGGAATCTACGGCGTGATGGCGTATAGCGTTAAGCAACGGACCAGGGAGTTCGGCATTCGATCGGCGTTGGGAGCGTCCCCGGAGAGACTGTTGAGGATGGTGATCGGCCAGGGTCTAAAACTGGCCTTGATCGGAGCGGCGTTCGGGTTGATCGCCTCGCTGTGGCTGACGCGCCTGATGAAGACTCTCTTGTTCGGCGTGGATGCCGCCGACCCGCTGATCCTGGCCTCGATCACGTTGTTGCTGGTCCTCGTCGCCCTGTTCGCCTGCTTCATTCCGGCGCGGCGTGCCACAAGGGTCGATCCAGCGAGCATCCTTAAATAGTCTAAGTGAGTAGCCAGAAATTATTGCAAAAAAGATTTCAACCAGAAGTGAAATGCGCTGGGCGCGAACATCATCGGCATATTTGGCGGATTTGTTTTGGAACCCGTCTCCGAGACCTAATGTTGTCAATAGGATAAGAAAATTAGACCGCCTTAACTAACTCTGGACCCAAGTACAGTTTTAATTGTTCGGCGGTCGATGGTTTCTTCTCCGCTCTTTGACAACTCTTGGTGGCCAAGTCCGTTGGATAGCGTATCCAAAATGGATCAAAGAGTGTCATCTGTCTCGATTGAAATGGGTGAGCGTGGTGGAGTGGCTGTGAGATCGCCGTCGGGCGAGCAGACTTCGCTCCCCACTTACACTGGTACTCAGTCAGGACCTGGGCTTGATATTCAGCACGTAATCTTCCATCCCAAAAGGAGAGCTGAACCTGGGTGCGTGGCAGTGACTCTTCGACGTAGATCTTCCAGCGTCCGATTCGAACGAACCCTCGGGCATCGGTCGTTCGTTGGCAGTACCGTTGCCCAAAGGCACGCTGGAGATCAACCGGTTCAATCTGCTTGCCTCTGGCCTCGCCGAGCACTGTCAACGGTGAGTGCTTCCCATCATCGCGGCGGCGGTGCGCCCAGTGTTGCAGCCGATTATGATCGCGGATCAATTCGCGATGAAATTCAACCGCCTCCTCGATCGTTTTGCATCGCTCCCAGTGGTACTCGCCGACCCGGGCCTGAATGCCGAACTGCGATTCGACTAGGCTCTGCCACGGATGACCCTTGTCGTACATGTGATGATGAATGCCCAGCCGTTTATTGACACGTATCCAATCGATGCTCCTAAATTGTCCACCGTGATCGGAGGTCGTTTGTTCCCAAAGTCCCCAACGCAGTAGTGCCTGGAAGTAGACGTGTAGGATCACGCCGACTTCCTGACCGGTCGTGAGCGATCCGGCCAAGATGGTTCTGGAGAGACCTTCCAGCAGCAAGGTCGAGTAGAGTTGGACGCCTGCAGGCTTGGCGTCGAGGTAACGAAGGTCCACATAGACATGTTGAAACGGGCGCTGACTCTTCGGCGGCCCTTCTCGTGGAGCATGCTCTTCAACGACGGTGACGGGGCGCTGCGGAGCCAGGTGGACGCGGCGGTTGAGCGCCATGATCTTCTTAATGGTGGTCTCACCGAGTTTGATGTTGTAGGGAGGCGCTGCCAGATATCCCTGTATGCGAAACCACCCAGCGTATCCGTACTTCTTCTGCAGTGTGAGGACGGCGTGAATTGCGCCAATATAAACTTTTCGTCCCGTCCGGTGCGGCGCGCGTGAAAGGTCGAGCAGCCAGAGTTGCCTGTCGTCGGGCTGTGACTCGGCTTGGCGGGCGCGGCGCAGCCACTTCATGACGGTGCTGCGATTGACGTGGAGCAATTGCGCAATTCGTTTCTCGGTCCAACCTTCTCGTTTGAGCTTGACCATCTCCTCGCGCAACTTCAGCGAGTCACTCGGCACCTGGTATTGAATGAGGCGTTGGAAATCCGGATAGCGCCACAGGGGATAACGTCCCAGCAAGGATTTAACTGTTTCGTGATGGATGCGGTGATTGGTGGTTGCATTCAGGACTCGCGCCAGTTCCCGGTCGGAGGCTCGTGGCACACAAGTCTTGTAAAAAAGCAGCGTCACGATGACAGGTTCCGGAGTGTATGGTTCGCGTGGATACCCAGTTGCCGGAAACAGTCCGGGCATGCCTTCTTCTCGAAATTGACGCAGCCAACGACAGATGGTGCTGTAAGAGAGCCCGAGCGCATCCGCCTGTTCTTCCGCCGACCGTTTCCCAGCCAGGCATGGAGCAATTGAATGGTACCGCTGCTGAGTCTCGCACGTGATGGGCACTTCATCAAAACGCAAGGCGAGCTGCATGGACATTGAGTCAATCCTTCCAAAAATGATGGATGGTACTCAATGCTCTACGCCGCGAAGAAATTCATCCGATGGGAGGCGTCACGCATTTAATATTATTCGGCTCTCAGCGCTAATATTGGATCCGCTTTCGTTGCTCGTCTCGCGGGAATCCAGCAGGCTAGCAAAGCCGCAACCAGCACCAGGAGTGTGACCACAATAAGTGAACCCGGATCGGTGGCTGTGACGCCATAGAGCAAGCTTGCCACGTAGCGCGTCACTGCCAACGCCGTCATCAGACCGAGCGTCAGTCCCATGAGAACCAGTTTCAATCCTCGGCCGATCACGAGAATGAGCACATCTTTCCGTTGTGCACCGAGAGCGATCCGCACGCCGATCTCGCGAGTGCGTTGAACCACCGAAAAAGATAGAACGCCGTAGAGCCCCAGACAGGCGAGCGCCAGTGCGAAGATGCTGAAAAAGCTGCTCAACTGCGCCAAGGCGCGTTCCTGCTGCAAC
>DATEFT010000134.1:0-2894 GCA_035280505.1 Blastocatellia bacterium
GGAGAAACTGCGAGCCTGGAAAAGCTCCGGCAACGGACAAGGCCCGTGGTGGAATGCGGGGGCATCTCACATGAACGAAGCATTCCCGAAGTCATTCTTTGACCGGCAAGGTCTCGTGTCACTGCTGGATCAATTGCGAAAACTTCAATTTTCAACGTGAACCGCCGGATGCGGAACCGCACGTCCGGTGGTGTGGGAGGACGGGAGCCGTGAGGCTCCCTCCTACCCGATTGCGGCGCCGGAATCGCAACCCGCGTGATCAGTGAATCGGGATCAGGCCGGCAAAAATCGGAGGGCGAGCGAAATAGTTATCGGGATCTGTCTGTTTCGATACTTTTTGTTTGTTTCGACTTTTTTTTTGATGTAATAAGGCTAGTTGATGGTAAGTGGGCTGTCATAATCGGTGAATCTTGATCGATTCATATAAGGTATTTTAATCAGAGCCGCGAGCCCCGTTCAGCTTGCTCTCGAGAGGGATCAGTGTCGGGACGCGGCCGATTCCAAGGAACTTTCGGAGAGGTGAGGTATCAGTGGGGACGAGCAATTATGACGCGATTGTGATCGGCACGGGTCAGGGCGGCAAGCCGCTGGCGATGGCGCTGGCCGGAGCCGGGTGGACGACCGCCGTGATCGAGCGCCAGGATGTCGGCGGGACCTGCGTCAACGTCGGCTGCACGCCGACCAAGACCATGGTCGCCAGCGCCCGGGTCGCGCATCTGGCCCGCCGGGGCCCCGATTATGGGGTTCAGACCGGCGAGGTAAAAGTCGAACTTGCCAGGGTGCTCGATCGTAAACGAGCGATAGTGACGAGTTTTCGTCAGGGTGGACAATCCGCACTGGAACGAACCGAGAATCTGGAACTGATCTTTGGTGAGGCGAGTTTCACCGGGCCGCAGTCGATCGTCGTTAAATTGAACGACGGCGGAATGCGGGAGCTGACGGGGGACCGGATCTTCATCAATACCGGGGGGCGTCCGGTTAAACCGGCCCTCACCGGCCTCGATCGAGTTCCGGTGCTCGACTCGACCTCGATCATGGAGCTGGCGGAGCTGCCGGAGCACCTGCTGGTGCTCGGCGGCGGCTATGTGGGGTTGGAGTTCGGACAGATGTTTCGGCGCTTCGGCAGCCGCGTGACCGTCGTCCAACAGGGTCCGCAATTGCTGGGGCGAGAGGATCCGGAGATCGCCGCGGAGGTCAAGACTCTGCTGCAGGATGAAGGACTAGAGATCCTGTTGGGCACCAAACCCGTAGAAGTCGAAGAGGGCGGTCCGGGCCGGATCCGATTGACGGTCCGGGGATCGGACGGCGCCCGAGTTCTTGAAGGATCCCATTTGCTGGCGGCCACCGGCCGCGCCCCCAACACCGAGGACCTGAAACTGGCCGCGGCGGGGGTCGAGACGGACGGACAGGGTTTCATCAAAGTCAACGAGCGATTGGAGACCAACGTCCCCGGCATCTATGCGCTGGGCGACGTCAAAGGTGGTCCGGCGTTCACACACATTTCGTACGACGATTTTCGCGTGATCCGTACCAATCTGATTGAGGGCGGAGACGCGACCATCAAGGACCGGCTCGTGCCGTATACGGTCTACCTCGATCCGCAACTCGGGCGGGTCGGATTGACCGAGACGGAAGCGCGGGCCCAGGGATTGCGCATCAAGGTGGCCAGGATGCCGATGACTCATGTCGCCCGCGCCCTGGAGGTCGATGAGACCCGCGGCTTGATGAAGGTGGTGATCGACGCCGACACGGATCGGATTCTCGGATGCGCCATTCTGGGCATCGAGGGTGGTGAGATGATGTCGATGATTCAGATTGCGATGATGGGCCGGTTGCCTTACACGGCGCTCAAGGACGCGGTCTTTGCCCATCCGACTTTGGCTGAATCGTTGAACAATCTGCTGAACATTTGATGGGTGGATAATCCTTACGAAGAGATACGAAAGTTCACGGAGCCAGCGAGGCCTGAAGGGGGTTGAGCCTTTTAGGGTTACGGGGGTCTTTGTGCGTAATTTCTGGAAGGAGTAGACATGACGAGTCAGACCATGAAGCCCCAGGCGATCAATAACGCACCGGCCGTTACGGAAATGTTCCTCCAGGTTCGCGCCCAGACGATTCAGATCGTCGCGCCGCTGGAGATCGAAGATTATGTGATCCAGACGGCTGATTTCATGAGTCCGCCCCGTTGGCATATCGGCCATACCTCCTGGTTCTTCGAGACGCTGCTCCAGACCTATCAGCCCGAATATCTGCCCTATTCCGACGATTTTCTCTTCTACTTCAACTCTTATTACGAGGGGTTCGGGCCGCGCATCGAGCGGGCCCGGCGAGGTCTCCGTTCGCGACCGACGGTCAAACAGACCCTCCATTATCGCGTTCACATCGACGAGGCCATGCTCCGGTTTCTGGAGCGGGTCGACGAGTACAACGAGGCGGAGAAGATCCTGGCGCTGGTCAGAATGGGGATCGAGCACGAGATGCAGCATCAGGAGTTGCTGGTCTACGACATCAAGCATCTGCTCTGCGATCTGTACGAGGCGCCGCGAGTCAAGGCTCCGGACCCCGTCGAGGAGGTGACCGGGATGGTCGAGATCGCGGGGGGCCTCATCGAACTCGGAGCCGCCGATCAGGAGTTCGCGTGGGATAACGAGAAGCCGCGCCACTCCGTCTTTCTGGTGGACTATGCGCTCGATCGCGCTCCGGTCAGCAACGCCGACTACCTGGAGTTCATCGAGAGCGGAGGTTACTCCGAATATCGCTGGTGGCTCTCGGCGGGCTGGGAGCTCGGGAACCGGGAGCGCTGGAACGCGCCGCTCTATTGGGAGAATCACGGCGGCGAATGGATGATCCGCGATTATCACGGATTGCATCCGGTCGCCGAGCGGGCCCAGGAG
>DATEFT010000135.1:0-7796 GCA_035280505.1 Blastocatellia bacterium
TGCGCGTCGTCGATCAGGCTCTGAATCTCGATCCCCATCCGCGACAGTTTGAGCCCGACGTTGTAATTGAACTCGGCCGTCGAGGAGCGAGTGTCGCCCCACGATGCCGTGTGGAGGCACTGCCGGATGTTGGAACAGTAGTTGCGATTGAATTTGACATTGCTGATGGCTCCCCACAGCTCCGCGCCGCATGAATCGGGAGAGTTCTCGAAGATGTTGCCCGAGATCTCGGACTCGGTCAGACCCAGCGAGGAGAAGATGTTGACGCGCTCGAAGAAGGTTGTCTTCCTGCCGGACGGCGACTCTTCGGGCGGAAAATCGCGAAAGATATTCCCGCGAATTGTCACCTGTCGGTGAGGGCCGGATTCGAGAAAGATCCCGCCGCCCTCAAAGACCAGGTTTTGGAACGAGATGCCCGTCAGGCTCTTTTGAGTGACGAAGACGAAGAACCCTCTCCGGTCGACCGGCCGGGTCGAGATGACGCTCCGGCCCTTCTCGCCGAGCATCGAACAGGCCGTCGAAACCTCCAGCGATCTGCTGATCAGATAGGTGCCGGCCGGGAAATAGACGGTTCCGCCGTCCGAACACCGTCGAATAATGGCCTGGAGTTTATCGGTCGAATCGGCCGGGTCGTCCGGTTTGACCGAGAGATGGCCCATCTCCGTGACTTTGAAGATCGGGCTCTGCCGTTTGGATGCGGCTCGATTCGGAGAACCCGGAACCAGGCTGCAGATCAGGCCGACGGCCATCATCAGCCTGATCAAGGGTCTGGTTGAATGCAAGCGTTGAAACATATCGGAGATCACCTCGGGGGCAGCACTGTAAGTATATCGTTTACTTCGTAATACGAGTCAAATTGCCGGCTTCTCTCTTTCTACTACTGGGATCCGGTGGGGCGTCCGCACCTCACCGGTAAATATAAGTGTGGAAAGCTTTTGCTGGGATAGTTTAAAAACCGGGGCGCTCGCGCCTCAGTTGTAAATAGCAGTGGAGCCGTGTTTTATCGATAGATTAGAGAAAGTGGGGCGTCCGCGCCCCACTTTTTTAATAGTGGCGCCTAATGTCTGCAGTAATTTAATCTGCGGCGCGGAAATTGCTAAATAGTAGGTCGGCCATAAAAAAGCCTCCCAGAATAAGTGTGCCAAAAGGAATGCGAACGGCGCGGGCGCCGGTCGCATGCGGGCGTAGTGTAAAAAGTGGGATAGGTTGAGATGAACGAGACAGCCACAATCTTGAGCTCGCTCAGCCAGACTGCAATCGCCACGGAAGTAAAGGATGGGAGCGTCCTGCTGTCGATCGATGGAGATCTGATGTGCAGGTTGAACGGGGTGGGGGCGATGATCTGGATCGTTCTGGAGAAGAGCGACGCGGATCTGACCTTGACGGAGATCGTGAACAGCCTCAGCGCTCAGTTCGAATCGATCAATCGTGAAGGACAACTGCATTATGAAGTGACGCCGGACCGACTGCGCCGGGATGTCGAGAAGTTCGTGCGCAAGTTGGTGGAGAAACGACTGCTCCAGTCCCTATCCAAAGACGGCATCGAATCGTTCCGCATTGCGAGCGGCGTGATCGGAACGACCTCTTCGCTGCTGAGATCCACTGCCACAACTTCTTCCACGGCTACTTCCACGATTGCCTCGCCGCCAGATCCGCCGGTCGGCGGAGACAATCGGAGCCGGCCATTCAAACGGGAAGTCCTGCTGGCCTTCATCGGATTGACGGCCTTCGATCTCCTGCTCCGGTTCGCCGGTTTCTCGTGGGTCCTCGACCGGATCGCCCGCTGGCCGACGGCGCGGCCCGAAATGCCGGAACTAATAGATCGCTCGTTGATCGTCCGGGTCCGGGAGACGGTGATCCAAGCGCGGGGTTACTATCCCAGGGATGTGATGTGCCTTCAGTACTCGGCCGTGCTGACCTGTCTGCTGCGGCGGCGGGGAGTGCCGGCGCAGATGGTGATCGGCGCCCAGGCTTTTCCGCCGTTGGCGCATTCCTGGGTCGAAGTCGAAGGCCGAGTCGTCAACGATCGGCAGGGAGTGCGAACCGAATACCGGGAGTTACGCCGGATCTGAGAGCGGGAGGCGATGAGATGGGCGAGTTCGGAGGGATTCTCAACTTTGACCGCGAAGCCACCGTCGAACCGGTAGCGCTGACTTCGCTTCTGGCCGAAGGGATGGCCGAAGTGAAGGCCGCCGAAATCGCGGTCGACGGGCCTTTGGGCATCGGGTTCGATGCGGCGGGCGCGGATCGGCTCTCGCGTTCGGTCCGGCAGCCGATGATCGACCGGCACGGTCACGTCTTCGCCTTTGACGGCCTGCTGCACAACCGTGACGAGTTGCGGGATTTGCTCTCGGACCTGCTCCCGAAGTCGGGGCCCGAGACGGCGGATGTGAATCTGGTGGGGGCGGCCTATCTGAAATGGAGGCGGGAGTGTTTCGGGCGGCTGATCGGCGATTTCGCCCTGACCGTCTGGGATGCGCGGGATCGAACCCTCTTTCTGGCGCGCGATCATGCCGGCACTCGTACTCTCTACTACCACGTCGGAAAGGATCGGATCGTCTGGTCTTCTCGACTGGCCTCTCTGTTGAGCGCGGTTGGCAAGGCTCCGGAGATCGAGGAGGAGTACGTGGCCTGTTATCTGGTCTTCGATCCGCCGTCGCATTTGACGCCGTTCCGTAATCTCTTCGCCGTTCAACCCGGCCATGTCGTCGCGGTCCGGAACCGGCAACTCGCGGAGACCCGCTACTGGAGCCTGAATTCGGGCCGCGAGCTTCGCTACCGCTCGGATCGCGAGTACGAAGATCACTACTTTCAGGAGTTCAAGCAGGCGGTGCGATGCCGGACCCGGTCCGACGGCCCGGTCTTCGCCGAACTGAGCGGCGGGTTGGACAGCTCGGCGGTGGTCTGCATGGCCGATCACCTGGTCAAGAACGGCGAGGCTCTCAGCTCCGAGCTGCGGACGGTCTCGGAGGTCGCCGATCTCTCTCCCAAATCCAACGAGCTGAAGTTCATGACCTGTGTCGAGGAGCACATCGGCCGCCCCGGAATTCACCTCAAGGAGTCCGAATGCCCGCTCTTCATTCACCTTTCGCCGGAAGGGGCCGGCCCGGTTCTCACCCCACTGCTGTTCTGTGCAGAGTACCACTATCGACTGGGCCGGGTGATCGGAGAGCGAAACGGTTCGGTCCTGCTCTCGGGGCAGGGCGGGGATGAGGTCAATTACAGCTCATGCGATCCGACCGCCGAACTATGCGATCTGGCGGTCCACCTGAAACTGCGCCAACTGCATAGGCAGATCCGGGTCTGGGGCGCCAGCCAGCGGCGGTCCTATCCGAAGGTGTTGTGGCGAAATGTGGTGGCGCCGATGCTGCCGTCGATCAGGCGCGGTTGGGCCGGCTGGATGGTCCCCGCGCTGGAGATCCCGAGGCTCATGCCTCGTTCGTTCATCGAGAAGAATCGCCCGGCCGTGGATCGGCTGCTCACCGATCCCTTCGGTTTCAGGCGGCCAAGCGGTCGAGACCAGGCCGTGGGTTATTGGTCCGCGGTCTTGAACATCGCCGCCGGTCATCGCCGCCAGGTCAGCGACTTTCATGTCAGTTATCCGTATCTGCATCGCCCGCTGGTCGAGTTTCTGCAGGCCGTTCCGATCGAGCAGAAGGTGCGTCCCGGTCAGACCCGTTCGCTGCATCGCCGGGCGCTGGCCCGGATCATGCCCGACCGGGTCGTGAAACGCAGGGGGAAGGGCGACCCGGGCGAGGCGCTGTGTCGCGCGGTCGAACGGGAATGGCCCCGCCTGCGGTCGTTGTTCGACGATGCGAGGGTCTATCAATATGGATACATCGATCGCGACGAGATGGAAGCGGCTCTCGAACGCAGCCGCCATGGGATCGATGATCTCTTGATCCACATCGTCAAGATCGTTCCGCTGGAGATCTGGCTCCGGTCGCTCGACGGCCCGCGCGGCCGGCCGCTGGGGACCGATTTCGGAGGCCGATGAGCGGCCTCGTCCACCGATCTATCTCTGCTGCAGTTCGCTTTTCTTCGACGAAGCCTCTCCCGGAAATCTCCGGGAGGGGCCCAGTCGGGAAATAACCGGGGCGGCGTCAACCGCGCCGCTCATCAGATCAACTCGAAAAGGAGCTAAATCTATGGACAACGACAACAACAACAATTATCAAGAACCGGAAATCATCGAGATCGGCCGCGCTCAAGACGTCGTTTTGAGTGGGTCCAAGATCTACCCGCGAGGGGACAACTTGGCCACTGCCACGAGAAGAGCGCTTTCAGATCTCGAAGAAGATGACGAATAGTCGCCAGGAGAGCCCACTCTCCCGGCCGGGCAGTCTGTAAACTGAGACTGCGGAGTAGGCGAAACACTCGACACCGGCGCGGCGGGCGAACTGCCGGGCCCGGTTCGTCTGTTTCGCTCTCTCTCTTCAACCGATGAAAAGACCGGTCGCACAATACTCGATCGAGCAGTTCATGAGAACGGCGAAGATGTCCGGATGCTCGTTCTCGCCCGATGAGCGCTCGATTCTGATCACGAGTAATTTGAGCGGATCTTACAATGCCTACCTCATTCCGCTGAGTGGCGGCCCCCCACGCCCTCTCTTTGAGGAGACCGGCACGCATCTTCATGCCATCAGTTACTTTCCACACGACCACCGGGTGCTGGTGCAGATGGACCTCGACGGACAGGAGAGCGCCCACCTCGGCGTGCTGGAGCCGGATGGCCGAACCCGCGTCCTGACCTCCGGCCACGGCGTTCAGGCGCTGTTCAGAGGATGGAGCGCCGACGGGAAGTTCTTCTATTGTTCGACCAACGAGCGCGAGGCGCATCGCGACGATCTGTACAAAATCTCGACCGACGATTACCGTTCAACCCCGTTCAATTCCGAACTGTCCGACCGGCTCGATTTCCATGGTTTTTCGCCGGACGAGCGATATGCCGTCTTCGACCGCAACGAATCGGACATCACCAACATCCTCTATTTGAAAGACCACCGGACCGGAGAACTCTTTCCGATCACGCCCGAGACCGAGGGCGTGCTGAGCTTGCCGGTGGGATTCGATCCTGAATCATCATCTCTATACTTCCTGACGAACGAGGACGACGAGTTTCTGTACCTGGCCCGCTACGAGTTGAAGACCGGCCGCTCCGAGGTCTTCCGCAAATATCCCGGCGACGTTCGGTTGAGCAGGCTCTCACGCCGGGGGCGGTATTGTGTCTCGACCTACTGTGCGCCCGACGGAGACCGGGTCGAGATCTATGACTTCGAGTCGGGGCTTCCGCTCCGGCCGCGCAATCTGCCGGAGGGCGAGATCAGATCCGTCTACCTCTCGAACAGCGAACGCTTCATGGTTTTATATGTGGGCCATGATCGCGCGCCCAACGATCTTTACCTGCACGACCTGGAGACCGGTGAGACGCGCCGGCTGACCGATAACCTGAATCCCGAGATCGATCCCGAAGACCTGGTTGAATCGCGGCCGGTGAGCTTCAGGTCTTTCGATGGGCTGGAGATTCCATGCCTGTTGTGGAGACCGCACGGGGCGAGCGCGGCCCACCGGGTCCCGGCGCTGGTCCTGGTTCACGGCGGCCCGGGAGGCCGGACCCGCCGAACGTACAACGGGACCATTCAGTTTCTGGTCAATCGCGGTTATGCGGTCCTGGGAGTCAATCACCGTGGGAGTTCCGGATCCGGCCGAACGTTCTATGAAGCCGATGTCAAGAAACAGGGCCGGGAACCGCTCTGGGACTGCATCGAGGCGCGACGATACCTGAGCGGCCTGGACTTCATCCGGCCGGACCGGATCGGAATTATCGGCGGCAGCTTCGGCGGATATATGGTGCTGGCGGCGCTGACCTTTCACCCGGACGAGTTTGCGGCCGGAGTCGATATCTGCGGCATTTCGAACTGGCTGCGCGCCATCGACTCCCTGCCGCCGACCTGGGAGTCGGGGCCCCGCCGGGTCTTTCTGCGCAAGGTCGGAGATCCGGAGACCGATTATGAGATGTTGCGCTCAATCTCGCCGGTCTATCACGCCGATCGCATCCGCGCTCCGCTCATGATCCTACAGGGAGCCCTCGACCCGCGCGTGCCGCGAATCGAATCGGACGACATGGTGGAGACGATCCGGCGCCACGCGGGCACGGTCGAGTACCTGGTCTTCCCCGACGAGGCGCATGGTTTCCGGCGAAGATCGAACAGCATCCTCGCCTATCGAGCGATCGCCGATTTTCTGGATCGCCATCTGAAAGGATGAGTGATTAACCGCGAAACACGCGAAATACGCGAAAGGTCTTTGATTCCGCTATCTTCAGACGAGGCAACTTAGGCATGAGTAGCGAAGATCGCCAACAACCGAAGCCATATAGCCTGCGGGCAAATTTGCGGAGCTGAGGACGCAAGTTCTTCCGAACCCTCCGAGCCAAACAGGATTGGCGAGCTTTTTAAAGCGCTTGAGGCTGAGCCTCAGATCTCAAAGATCGAAGAGCCCCTTCAACGTTTGGAAACATCCTAAAATCGGTTGTGCGACAGGTATTGGCGAACTGCTATTTCCCGACGCTGAGGGTGCGGGTCCGGAACGACTCCTTCATGGCCCGCCATCTCATGTACTGCTCCTGCCGGTCGGGATCGGCGGAGACCTCATCTTTCAGCCAGAACTTCATCCAATCGAGGTTGCGGCGATAGACGTGGTACTTATTCAACGGCTGGCTCTTGAGATGTCCTTCGCCGCGATAGACGTACCAGTCCACCGGCACGCCGTGGCGTTTGAGCGCCTTGAAGGTCTGGACGGAGGAGAGCGCTTCGGAATCGGAGGATTGGATCATGAGCGGAGTGGCGACGTGGGCCGCGTTGAGCGCCAACGAGACCTTCTTCCAGGGCTCGATCCCGGAGCCCTCCGGGGAGGACAGGCCGGAGGACTCCAGGATCTTCTCGACGGCGATCGAGTTGAGGGTATAGCCGATCGGATCCAAACCGCTGATCGAGATGCTGGCGGCTTTGAAGAACTTGCTCTTTGAGAGCGCATAGACCGCGATATCCGATCCGTAGCTGAGGCCGGTGATGGCGCAGCGTTCCGGATCGATGATCCCCTCGGCGGCCAACTGCTGCCGGACCGTCTCCATGGCATCGAGGGGCCGCTTATACATCATGAGGGTGAACTCCAGGTCCCCGAAGTCCGACCGCGAATTCAAGTTCGCGGCATCCAGGACGAAGACCGCGAATCCGCTGGCGGCGAACGGCAGGATCGGGAACTCGTCCCCCACGGCTCCTTCCAGAAACTCGGGTCCGGAGAGATAGGTGGTGAAGATCAGCGGATAGCGGCGGCCCTGGACATAGCCGTTGGGCAGCACGAGCCGCCCGTGGATTCCGCCCCCGAGCGGATTGTTGATCCGCATGAATCTGATCCGGGGCCGATCCTTCTCCGCGAAGGCCGCATTGGGGTCGGCCAGGACGATGGTCGTCCCGCCGGCCAGGTTCACTTTCACCAGTTGATCGGGCATCAACGAGCTCTGCCGGGTCGCGACAAATGCCGTCCCATCGGCCTGCCACTCGAGATTCGTCAGGGAGCCGTCGATCTTCAAGAGTTGTTTCAGCTCGCCGTCGTCGGCGGAGATGGAGACCACGGCCGTATATTCCGGATCCCGCAAGAGGCCGTAGATCAACCGGCTGTCGTTCCTCCATCGGAAGTCGTGGATGTGGGACGTGGCGTGGTGGAACTCCCTGGGCGGGCTTTTAGCTCCCACCAGGCTGATCCCGACAAAGAAGTCCTGGTAGGCTTTTTCGATC
>DATEFT010000136.1:0-5822 GCA_035280505.1 Blastocatellia bacterium
GGGAGAACGCTGGCGGTGGCGGACAGCCCTTTACCGCGAGAGGCCCTCAGTATTCTTCTGGTCTCGGTCGAGACCGGCGAGGAACGGAGACTGACTACTCCGGAGCCGGCATCGGTGGGTGACGCTTATCCCGCATATTCACCGGACGGTCGCACGATCGCCTTTATCCGCAGCCGCTATCATCAGGTGAGTGATATCTATCTGGTGCCCGCCGGCGGCGGAGTTCCCAGACGATTGACTTTCGATAATCTAAATCTATCCAGCCGCCTCGCCTGGACGGCCGATGGGCGGGAGATCGTCTTCTCATCGTCTCGCGGAGGAATCTACAGTTTGTGGAGGATTGAGGTTTCCGGCGGGTCGCCGAGACGGGCGGTCGGCACCGGCGAGTATGCGATCAGCCCCTCCGCCTCGCGCCAAGGGCATCGTCTCGCCTACGTCTATCAGAAGAGAGATTTCAATATCTGGCGCGCACCGGGACCGAACTCGAAGGAGAAGGACGAACCGCCGGTCAGGTTGATCGCCTCCACGCACAAGGACGACGGCATGCAATACTCGCCGGATGGCAAACGCATCGCCTTTACGTCCGACCGCTCGGGAAACTACGAAATCTGGGTGGCGACCGGCGACGGCCAGAATCCCGTCCAACTGACCAGCTTCGGCGGCGCCCACACCGGCACGCCGCGCTGGTCGCCGGACGGGACCCGGATCGCTTTCGACTCACGACCCGCTGGCCAGAGCAGCGTTTATGTGATCGATCTTGATGGAAGCCACCTCCGGCGCGTCACGGAGGGTGCCTCCGAAGATATCCTGCCGAACTGGTCCGGAGACGGACGCTGGATCTATTTCGGCTCGCGCCGAAGCGGCGATTGGCAGATCTGGAAGATTCCCGCCGCCGGCGGGCAGGCCACGCGTGTCACCCGGAATGGAGGTAACCAGGCCTTCGAGTCGTGGGGCAATCAAGATCTCTACTATACTAAACACCATGAGACCGGAATCTGGCGGATGCCGATTGCCGGAGGTGAAGAGAGCCGCGTCTTCGACAGCGGGCGGACGCTCTACTGGGCTTTATTTAAGGACGGCATCTGCTTTCTCAACCCTGAGGCGGCGCCTAAACCCGCGATCGACTTTTTCAACTTCGGCACTCGGCGCGTGACACGACTCGTCGAGTTGGAGAGATCGAAGGCTCCCAGCGGCTCTTTGGCTCTGGACGTCTCTCAAGACGGCCAATGGATTATCTATTGGCAAACGGATCAACTCGACAGCGAAATCATGCTGGTCGAAAATTTTATGTAGGTGGACCGCCGTTAGCCAGAAAATGGCCAGGAGCGAATTGATGACGAAAACGAAAATCTGTATCGCGCTAACGATCGTGCTGGGACTGATCTCGCCGGTTCCGGCGCAGGTCAGGACCGACGTTCCTCCCATCGTGCCCGGCGCGAAACCTGCGAAGGTGGAGCGTCTGAAGGTTCACGGCAAATCCCTGGAGGGTAATCTCGAAGGCAATAGCGTCGACCGTGAAGTGATGGTTTTCCTGCCGCCGGGATACGCGACGAAGAAGAACCGGCGCTACCCCGTCGTTTATGCCTTGCACGGGTATTCCATCGGGGCCGAGCAATGGTCGCAGGAGATCCACGTCCCCCAAACGATCGAAGGCGCCTTCGCCCAGGGCGCTCAGGAACTGATCGTCGTGCTGCCCGACTCCAAGACCGTACACAACGGATCGATGTATTCGAGTTCGGAAACCACCGGCGATTTCGAGCGCTTCGTTGCCCATGACCTCGTCGCCTACATTGACGCTCATTACCGCACGATCCCCAAACGGGCGAGCCGGGGACTGGTCGGCCATTCGATGGGAGGTTATGGCGCGACGCGCATCGGCATGAAACATGCGGACGTCTTCGGCAGCCTCTACATCATGAGCCCGTGCTGTTTGTCGCCGCGCGGAGCCGGACCCGTCGACCCGGCGACCGAAAAAGCCCTGGAGGCGGTGAAGACGCCGGCCGATTCAGCATCCTTGCCTTTCAGGCTTCGCGCTCAACTGGCTTCAGCCGCTGCCTGGTCCCCCAATCCGAAAAATCCGCCGCTTTACCTCGACCTGCCGTCCAAGGACGGCGCGGTTCAACCGGAGGTGATCGCGAAGTGGGCGGCGAACGCGCCGCTGGCGTTCATCGACCAGCATCTTGCAGATCTTCGACAGTACCGGGGCCTCGCCATCGACGTGGGCGACAAGGACGGCTTGCGAGTCGGGGCCGCCAAACTGCATGAGGTCCTTGACAGCTACGGGATCACCAACACCTTTGAGGTCTATCCGGGCACCCATACCAGCGCGATGGCCGATCGTTTCCAGAATCACGTTTTGCCGTTCTTCAGCAGGAATCTATGCTTCGGAGGCGGTTGTCAGTGACGTCTTCCGATTTCGACGGCTTAACTATGCTTTGGGGGCGTAATAGCCCTTGCGCGCCCGCACGCGCAGCTCGGGCTTTTTTGAAACGCGCACCGCGATTTGCCGGTATCCGCCATCGGTCCGTTCATCCGTCGAATAATATCCGAGCAGATATTGGGCTTGAAGTTCGGCCGCGATCTGGCGGAAGACGGCGTCCAGATCTTCGAGCTTATCCGGTAAAAATGGCGCACCGCCGGTCGCCGAGGCGAGAGCCACCAGGCCTTCCTGGCCCTTCATGCTGATCTTGTTCAGGCGAATCGAGGGGCCGCTGGGATTGATGGAATAGAGCAGGCAATCAGCTTGTTGCACTTCACGCAGCGCATCAGTCAACCGGAGGCTCTCGCTGTGATTATCTTCGCCATCGGAGATCACGATCATGACCCGTCGCGTTCCCGCCTCTGAAGCCCGGCCCAAATAGCGTGCGGCGATCACGACCGAATCGAAGAAGGCCGTCGCCTCTTTGGTGGGAGCCATGGCCAACACGCTCGTGATGACCCGATCGACATCCATTTCCCGCGCCTGGATCAACCTCGGTGTAAATCCGATGGCAAAGATCGAGGCCGCGTCATTGGGCTTGACCACTTGCCGGAGAAAGCGTGAGGCCGCCTGTTGCTCGAATTCGAACCGTTTATTGACGCTGCCTGAAACATCGAAGAGGAGCGCGATCTCGACCGGAGTTTTTCCCGGCTCGCCCAGCGAAACTACCTGCTGAGCCTTTCCTTCTTCGTCGAGCAGAAAATCATCGGGTTTCAGGTTGCGCACCGGCTCCCCTGAAGTATCAGTGACCGAGACCGGCACCGCGATCAGAGTTGAATTAATCCGAATGGCTTCAGCTTGATCCTGTGACGGAAGTGGCTCCGATTTCTTGGCCGGGGACTGGCCCGCTGTCGCCCCCTGCGATGGGGTGGAATTTTGTCCGGCGGCCGGGCTCGCCGGATCCTGAGATGGTAACACCCGTCGGCTGCGCTCGGCCTGACCGGAAGCCTGATCGGGCAAAAAGCCCATCATCAATATGACTGCCGTGATTAGAGAAATGCCGGCGAATCTCAATTTCCATTTGGTTGACATCGCGATTTGATCCTCTCAACTGTTTTCTTACCAAGTGGGGAATTGTCAAGATGTGGGCCTTGATACGTTCAAGCGTCATCAGGGGGCAGGAGAGGGCTTGATTCCTTGGCTAGAGGATTATATCAGTAGTGCGCGGAAGAAGCTTTTCTGAATCGCTTCCGGTTCAGACTTGCCAAAACAAATTCACCGCCTCGCCGGACTGCCGATTGTCGGCGTCAGGAATTGAAAGTTTCAAGTCGGTGGTTAATTTCCGGGGGGAGATGGATGCGAGCGGCGGGTTAATTCCGGACTTACTGAATCTTCCAACCGCAGACGGACGCATCCGTGATCTTGCATCCGCGTCCATCCGCGGTTAAACCGACATTCATTGACAACGCTTTAACGCTGTCGATCCCGTCCGTTAGGAGACTCGATGTTCTGGTTGATCTTATTTTCATAGATCGTGAAATCATCTTTGCTCAAGCCGAAGATCGGATTATTGAACTGGTCGATCACCGTCATAAGGGTTTTGGCGAGTAAGCTTACCAACCGACCTGATCGCAAGTTCTTCCTTCTTCGGCTACTTTACAAGAGCCGTCTGGATCGCAAACTATTCGGCCCCAGCGCCAGTCAGCCTCATCAATCTCCATTCCTTCTTTATCTGTCGGCCCCAAATATGTTTGAAGGATTGCGAAATTCATAAACTGCCCAGTCGGCAAATAATGCACCCTCCACGTTCCGTTCTCATTCAAGTCAGCAGGGGTAGTACTGATCACCACATAAGGAGAAAAGCGCCATCTAGCCCAATCTTCAGCGCAGGGCAATAATTCACGCTCAATCTCCGCAATCGAGGCGTCTGATCCAGCGCTATGCGCCGGTTGATCAGAACAAGCGACCACCGAATTGCCAATAGCAATTTCAAACAGCCGCTCGCCAAAGTAAGGACGCCAATTGTAAAAAGTATCCATATGTCTCCTTTCAAAAAAAGCGGAACACTCGTTCAGTCTGCTACTGGGCGCGTGGTGAGAGAAATATCTCAAGTTCCTTTCCATCACCTTGACGTAGACAGTTCAGGCTGGCGCTTATCAGTGATTCGACCTCCGGATTGAGATCATCAGGCGACTCGCCATGAATTTCAATATCGGAGAACTTAAAATAGTCGGAGCGGAAGCCGTCGGACTGTGATCTTCCCACAAAGTAGCTGGAGCGAAGATTGCATTTTTTGCCTTTGCGATTGTGTTTCGATCTTGCCATATCGATTGCTATCTCGCGCGCGCCCCCCAGATGATTGGAAATGCGTAACCGGGCCCCCATGACTTCAGCCTTCCGGATGTCAGCCTCGCCGGTTTTAGCGATCACAATCATCTTTATCAAGTCTCCCAGCCATCTTCAAGGTTGGTTAGAATAAAATAAATTAGAGCGATCTGATTCTCGAATGTGACCCCTATCCTCTTTTCTGTCACCATGGAGGAGTGCTATGGTTATGCCGTCGCGATAGACGACAACAGTTTTCATCCCATGAACAACAGCATCATCAAAGGATCGGCGGAAAAGCCGACGGAAGCGACAGGCAACGAAGAGGTCAACGAGGCGAAAGAGTTTAACCTCATCGATTATCCGTCAAATTCCCGCACAAAACGAGGAGGTCGTGGGGGAACCTGTCGATCGCGATGTTGCTCGGTGGCGGCTTGCCGTCCTTCTTGCTCGAAGAGGATGACGATGACGATGAAGGTTTCCCTAAGCCCCCGGCTTCGCCGGTGGCGGACTTTTTGGCGCCCCGCCGCGAGCAGCAGGCCGGCGATTAAATTGTAATGTCTAAATCTCGGCCAAGCTGGCATGACGTTTATTAAGATTGTATGGTGACAATGGATCTGATCACGGGCATCATGGAAGAGCAGGAACGAGAAGAATGAGCCGGTCACCTTGAACGAGCTTCTGATACCGTCCTCTCAGCTCGTTTCAATCAAGATCTATCAATCTATGTCTGTTGGTGGTAAGGAAGACGAAGATCTTTGCCTCCGGTTGTTCTGTATCCAGGAGGCGGCGGCAAAGAAATAGATCGTCCTTGCGAACGAGATCAGATCTTCAACTCAAACAATCGGAGAAGGATTAGTGAAAATTCTGCTTTACAACCCGGATAATGGAGTGACCCGTAATTACATGCCGCATCTATGGATGTTCGTCTTACAATCGCTCACTCCTCCCGGCCATGAAGTGCTGCTGGTTGACGGGAATACCCAGGCGATGGACGAGGTTCAGATTGCGCGGTTCGTGCGCGAGCAAGGCATTGATCTGGTCGGCATCGGCGCCATGACCCGGATGATCGCCAAAG
>DATEFT010000137.1:0-3669 GCA_035280505.1 Blastocatellia bacterium
ATACGGGCGTCAACCGCTTCGACCCGGAGGACGGCAACGTCTACACCGGCGGTTTAAGCGGCGTGCCCCGCGACACGGGCGCGAGTTCGGGACCGGGTCATTTCTTGCCGCGTTTCGGCATCGCCTATCGCATCACCGAAAAGATGGTGGTCCGGGCGGGCTACGGCCAATCCGCGGACCCGCGTTCATTCACCGAATTCCGTAACGCTTATCCGATCGTCAATGTCTGGTCGATGCCGGCGATCGTCTTCAACGGCCTCACCAACACCTTCATTCCGGTGACGACGCTGAGGCAGGGCTTGATCAATAGCAGCACCCCGCCCGATCTGACGCAGGGCATTCTCAAATTGCCGTCGAATACGGGCACCATGCTCTATCCGAAAGAAGAGCAGCGCAAATACATTCAGTCCTGGAACCTCACGGTCGAGCGCGAACTGCCCTGGAAATTCACCGGTCAAGTCGGTTACGTCGGCACGCGCGCCATCGGGCAGATGGGCGGGATCAACATCAACGCCGCCGCGCCCGGCACGGGCAATGCCGGGCGCGCCTTGGCTAAATTCGGGCTGACGGCGGACATCAATGAAATCCTGCCGTACCAGACCGCGACCTACGACGCATTCCAATCGACGCTCAATCGCCGTTTGTCCAATTCAACCTTCGGTGTGGCCTACACGTGGTCGAAAGCCATCAATTTCGCCGACAACGACGGCGGACCGCGCATCCAGTACTACCCCGAAGCGATTCGCAATCGCGGACTGGCCGGTTATGACCGCACTCACAACCTGCAGATTTTCGGCGTCTGGGATTTGCCGTTCGGCAAGGGACGGCCGTGGGCCAACAGCGGCCTGCCTGGCCGGCTCCTGGGCGGGTTCCAACTCAGCGGCATTATGGGGCGCACCAGCGGCGCGCCGCTCTACATCGTTCAGGGCAATGGCAATAACCTCAATGCGCCGGGCAGCGGACAAGTCCCCGATCAGATCAAATCCGAGGTGCAGATCTTCGGCAGCGAATTGAAGGGATCGGTGCCGGCGGGGGCGGATGCGACGCGCTACCAGTACTTCGACCGCAGCGCGTTTGCGGCCGTCAACATTCCGTCCGGCCAGCCGCAACGGTTCGGCAATGTCGGGCGCAACACCATGCGCGGGCCGGGATTCTTCAATCTCGATCTGAGTCTGTTTAGAACTCTTTCGTTTACGGAGCGGCTCAAACTGCAGTTCCGTTTTGAAGCCCTCAATGCGCTGAACCATCCGAACTTCGGCAACCCCGGAACCGACATCTCCAACGCGGCGGGGTTCGGATTGATCACTTCCACAATCGGACAAGGCTCGCGAATTTGGCGCGGAGCGCTGCGCTTCTCTTTCTAGAGAGCGGACTCCAACTCTTTTCGCGTCTTCCGCGGTTGGGAGATCGATTTTGTAAGCAAAGTACTCAAGAAAGGAAGAATCATGCAAACTAGGCTGCAACGTATTCCCCCTGTCCGGGTGTTAGCTTTCAGCATCGCCGCGCTCGCCATGGTCTCCATCTGGACCGCCGGCCTCTCCGCGGCGACCGCCTCGGTGGTGCTCTCCGGAACCCGGCAGACGATTCGCGGCTTTGGCGGCGCCACCGCCTGGTTGGGTCAGTTGACCGAAGCCCACATGAACACGCTCTTCGGCACCGGCCCCGGCACGATCGGTCTCAGCATCCTGCGGGTCCGAATCGCCCCGGACAGCAATTGGAACGATGAGGTATCCAACGCCCAGAAGGCGGTGGCTCGCGGCGGAATCGTGATGGCCACTCCCTGGACACCGCCCGCCTATATGAAGACCAATAACAATGTGGTCGGCGGCGCGCTCGCCCCTTCGCATTACGGAAGTTTCGCGAACTATCTCAACAGCTTCGCCGGCTATATGTCGTCGAACGGCGTGAACCTCTATGCGATCTCCGTTCAGAACGAGCCCGATATCAGCGTCACCTACGAATCCTGTGATTGGACGGCGACCCAGTTGCTCAACTTCGCCAGGAACAACGCCGGCGCGATCTCGACCAGGGTGATCGCGTCCGAGTCATTTCACTTCGACAAAGCCTACACCGATCCGATCTTGAACGATTCGACGGCGAGGGCCAACGTCGATATCATCGGCGGCCACATCTACGGCAGCGGCCTCGCCGATTATCCGCTGGCCCGGAATAGCGGAAAAGAGGTTTGGATGACCGAGCATCTCAACACCGACACCTCGATCGCGGGCGTCATCCAGACCGCCAAGGAGATCACCGACTGCCTGGCCGTGGGTAATTACAACGCCTACCTCTGGTGGTATCTGAAAAGATATTATGGGCCGATGGACGACAATGGCGCGCGCACGAAGCGCGGTTGCGTCATGGCGCAGTTCGCCCGCTGGGTGCGTCCGGGTTTCGTTCGCGTGAATGCTACTTACAATCCGAGTCCCAACGTCTATGTCTCCGCCTACAAATCCGGCGCCAGAGTGGTGATCGTCGCGGTCAACACCGGCTCCGCCTCGGTCAACCAGACGTTCAGCATTTCGGGCGGGACCTTACCGACGACATTGAACGTCTACCGAACGTCGGGGAGCGAGGATCTGGCTACGTTGCAGACCGCCGGCGTCTCCGGCGGCGGGTTCACGGCATCATTGCCGGGGCAGAGTATCACCACGTTCGTTTCGCCTTGATCATAGAAATCCTGGCCCTGTCGGATTTTGAGGGCAACGGCCTTAAGCGCCGATTGTTTCAGATAATCGGGCTCTAAACGGTCCGCCTCAATTGAAACATCTCAATCCGTACTTGAGGGTGGAAGCGGAGACGATAGGAGACATCACATGTTCCAGCGCACCAGCATCTTCTCATTGAACAAGACCAGAGATCGGATAACCGTGGTCGGGCTCTTGCTGCTTCTGGTCGGCCTGACCTGTTCACCCTCATTCCTGGATCCCCGACCCGCATCGGCACAGGGGCCGGACAATTCGGGGATTGCGACCAACTTCGAGACCGGTACCAGCGAGGGCTGGGAGCCGCGCCTCGGCCCCGAGTCGGTGACCGTCACCTCGGCCGATAAACACGGCGGCAACTACAGCCTCCTGACCGCGGGCCGCCGGCAGGCGGGCGACGGCGCCAGGATCGATGTGACCAATAAGATGTCCAACGGCTCGCGGTATCGGGTCACGGTCTGGGCCAAGCTGGCGCCGGGAGAGGCGCCCGTCAACGTCAGGGTCAGCCTGCAGCGCACGCTCGACGCGACGACAAGTACCCAGAATGTCATCGGCAATACGATGGTGACCGCCGACCAGTGGGTGCCGCTGACCAATATCTACAGTTACAACCAGAGCCATACCGCGCTGAGTCTGTACGTCGAGACGGCGGCGGTGACGCCCGCCCGCGCGCCATCGTTCTACCTCGACGACTTCACCTTGACCGCCCTCCCTCCGCTGGAGATCGAGCCCGACCTCCCGTCGGTCTACCAGGCGTACGCCGACTATTTCCGCATGGGCACCGCAATTGAGCCGTCCAGGACCACCGGCGTCCATGCCGAACTGTTGAAGAAGCATTTCAACAGCATCACGGCGGAGAACGCCATGAAGCCGGGCCCGCTGCAACCCACCGAGGGCGTCTTCAACTTCGGCCCGGCCGATACGCTGGTCAATTTCGCCAGAGCCAACAATATCGGGGTGCGCG
>DATEFT010000138.1:0-11053 GCA_035280505.1 Blastocatellia bacterium
CCTTCACCGTCAAGAGCCCGGCGGATCAGGTGCGCATGCAGAAGATCATGGAAGCGGCGATCAGTACCTTCGAGCCCCGGCTGGCGAACGTCGCGGTGACGCTGGTCCCGGTGCATGACGCCGAACAGAAGCTGCGCTTTCGCATCGATGCGCAGTTGAGAGTCGAACCCTCGCCCGAGCCGGTGACTTTCGACACCGTGCTGCAGGCGGGTAACGACCAGTACGTGGTCAAAGCCGAATAGCAGTAGATCAACCGCGAAAGACGCGAAACACGCTGAAAATGCTTTTTTTCGCGTGTTCCGCGGCTCAATAGAGATCGACGATTATGCGTGACGAGCTGTTAGGTTATTACGAACGCGAGCTGATCTTCCTTCGCCAACTGGGCGCGGAGTTCGCCGGCAAGTATCCGAAAGTCGCCGGGCGTTTGTCGCTCGAACCGGACAAGTGCGAGGACCCGCACGTCGAGCGCCTGATCGAAGCCTTCGCCTTTCTGGCCGGGCGCATCCACTTGAAACTCGACGACGAGCTTCCGGAGATGACCGAGGCGTTTTTGAACGTGCTCTATCCGCATTATCTGGCGCCGATTCCCTCGATGTCGATCGCCCATTTCGCGCTCGACCCGGAGCAGGGGAAACTGACCACCGCCTATCGGATCGAGCGCGGGGCGATCCTCTATTCGCGGCCGATTCAAGGCACTCCCTGCCGGTTCCGCACCGCCTATCCGGTGACGCTCTGGCCGGTCGAGGTCGAGTCCGCCTGCTTCGAATCGGCCG
The DNA here is from genome assembly GCA_035280505.1 of Blastocatellia bacterium. GTDB lineage: Bacteria > Acidobacteriota > Blastocatellia > RBC074 > RBC074 > JAKEHZ01. Next base: position 774 of record DATEFT010000138.1, read on the forward strand.
ACCCCGTCAGCAGTCGCGGTCGTTGGGAGCAGGCCGAGATCCGAATCGGACTGCGCTGCGTCAACAACACCCGGCTCGGCGAACTCAAAGCCGCGCAGGATGAGAAGGCCCCCTTGATCGAGAGCCTGCGCTTCTATCTCAGCGGCGAGCCGCAACTGGTCTATCCGCTCTACGAGGCGATCTTCAACCACGCGGTCCAGGTCGAGTTGCGGCCGAAAGCCGCTCCGAAAGGCCACCGGTCGGGCTCCGGCGAACGAGGTTTGCCCTCGCCGGTCAGGCTCCCCGCCTCGAGTTTGCGGACCGTCGGCTTCGAGCCCGATGAAGGATTGCTCGGCTACACGGCGCGCTCCTTTCTCGGTTATCGGTTGTTGACCGAATACTTCGCCTTTCCCGACAAGTTTCTCTTCTTCGACGTGACGGGCCTGGACCTGGCCGCCAGGTCCGGCTTCGGAGAGCAGTTCGAGATCGTGATCCGCTTGCGCGACGTGCCTCCGCCGCGCGCTCCGGTCACCGCCGAGACCTTTCGCCTGGGCTGCACTCCGATCGTCAACCTGTTCGGCAAGATCGCCGAGCCGATCGACCTGACTCAGGAGCAGCACGAGTACCGCGTGGTGCCGGACCGGCATCAGCAATTGGCGACCGAGGTCTACTCGATCGATTCGGTGATCTCCGACGCGCCTTATCTGAAAGAGGTCCACACCTTTCATCCCTTCTATTCGTTCGGCCACGCCGGCGGGCGCGAGCCGGGCGGCAGCTTCTGGCATGCGACCCGGCGCCCCTCGCAGCGCCGCGACGATCAGGGCACCGAGGTCTATCTCTCGCTGGTGGATCTGGATTTCAACCCACGGGTCCCCGGAGTCGAAACGATCACGGCGCAGACGACCTGCACCAATCGCGACCTGCCGAGCCGGTTGCCGTTCGGTTCGAAGGAGGGCGATTTCGAGGTCGAGAATGCGGGGCCGCTGGCGCGGGTGCGGTGTTTGAGAAAACCGACCGGCGCTTTTCGCCCGCCGTTGCGGCGCGGCGCGCACTGGCGCCTGATCTCGCATCTCTCGCTCAACCATCTCTCGCTGGTCTCCGATGCCCGGGACGGCTCGCCCGAGGCCCTGCGCGAGATCTTGACGCTCTATGACTTTCTCGATTCGGCCGCGACCCGCAAACAGATTCACGGTCTGACGCGGGTCGGCAGCCGCCGCGTGGTGCGGCAGACGGGCTCCCGGATCGGGACGGGTTTCGTCCGCGGGATCGAGACCACTCTCGAATTCGACGAGGAGCAGTACGTCGGCGGCGGGGTCTTCCTCTTCGCCTCGGTCCTCGAACGATTCCTGGGGCTCTATGCCTCGATCAATTCATTCAACCAGTTGGTGGTCCGCACCAAGCAACGCGAAGGAGAGCTGAGGCGATGGATGCCGAGGGCTGGAAACCAGAACCTGCTATAGCGGAGAGGCTCTTTGAAGAGCCGTACCGGTTCGAGTTCTTCCAGGCCGTGCGATTGCTCGAGCGGCTCTTCCCCGAACGCGTGCCGGTCGGACGAGTGAACGAAGAAGGCCAGGTGATCGCTCCCTCGCGTGAAGTCTCTCGTTTTCGTGCCCGTGCCTCGCTCCGCTTTCCGCCGAGTCAGGTCCATGACTTGAAGCCGGCGGAGAGCGGCCCTTTCGAGAGTGAAAACGGCCAGGCGCCACGGGCGACGGGGGGCGTTCCGCAACTGGAAGTGGCGTTCATGGGATTGACCGGGCCGCTGGGGGTCTTGCCCAACCCCTATACCGAGTTGTTGATCGAGCGGCAGCGCCAGAAGGATCGCGCGCTGATCGATTTTCTCGACCTTTTCAATCACCGGTTGATCTCGTTCTTCTATCGGGCGTGGGAGAAGTATCGATTCCCGGTGGCCTATGAACGCCGCCCCGGCGAGGACCCGTTCACGGCCTATCTATTTGCGCTCATCCACTTGGGGACGCGCGGATTGCGCGGTCGGATGAGCCTGCCGGATGAAGGATTGCTGGGCTATGGTGGGATGATCGCCCAGCGTCCGCATTCGGCGAGCGCGATCGCGGCGATCGTCGGCGATTACTTCGGCGTCGTCGCCGGCGTCGAACAGTTCTCGGGGCAATGGCTCAAACTCGATGCCGGCAGCCTCTCGCGGCTGGGCCGGGCCAACAGCGACCTGGGATGGAGCACGGTGGCCGGGACGCGGGTCTGGGATTGCCAATCGAAATTCAGGCTGAAGCTGGGCCCCTTGAGTTACCGGCAGTTCATCGATTTTCTGCCGATCGGTTCCGCCTTCCAGCCGGTGATGGATCTGGTACGGCTGCTGGTCGGGGTCGAATTCGATTTCGAGATGCAACTGGTGCTCAAGGCCGCGGAGGTTCCGGGCAGCATCCTGACCACTCGCGCCCGCCGCCGGCCGATGCTCGGATGGAACACCTGGCTCAAGACGCTGGACTTTGTTCGGGATGATGATCAGATCGTGTTGGCGGCGAACAACTGATCGGTCTCTGACAGCGGGAGGCAAAGGGGCTCAGGATCGAAGAGGGAGACGGGGGGTCTCTTCTCATGCTGCCGGCCTGGGCTCCTTTGCCGCCCGCTGTCGTTAAGGAGTCTAGACTTAAAAATATGAATGTGAATCTTAAATCACTGATGGCGAGGCTCAATGACACCTGTCGCGGCGCGCTCGAGGGCGCGGCGGGGTTGTGCCTGTCGCGCACCAATTATGAGGTCGATCTGGAGCATTACCTGCTCAAGCTGATCGAACGGCCGGACACCGATCTGACGCGCATCGTGCGCCATTTCGAGATCGATCAGTCCCGGTTGACCAGGGACCTGACCCTGGCTCTGGATCGGCTCAAGACGGGCAATGCGCGGACACCGGCGCTCTCGTCGCATATTTCAACCCTGGTCAAAGAGTCCTGGGTCCAGGCTTCGATCGAGTATGGCGAGTCGAAGGTTCGTTCGGGCCATCTGGTGCTGGCCATGCTGAGTCAGGGCGACCTGGCGCGGCTGGCGCGCGAGATCTCGAATGAGTTCAGCCGCATCTCAGTCGAAACCCTCGGTGGGAGGTTCGGCGAGATCACGGCCGGTTCGACCGAAGACCGCGAGGCCATGAGCCTGGCGGGGCAGCCGGCCTCGGTTGGCGAGGGAGCGCAGCCGATGGCCGGCAAGACCCAGTCGCTCGATCAATTCACGATCGATCTCACCAGCCGGGCGCGGGCGGGGCGGATCGATCCGGTGATCGGGCGGGATTTCGAGATCCGCCAGGTGATCGACATCCTGACTCGCCGCCGTCAGAACAATCCGATCCTGACCGGAGAGGCCGGAGTCGGGAAGACCGCGGTGGTGGAGGGCTTCGCGCTGCGGGTCGCGCAGGGCGACGTGCCCGCGCCGCTCAAGAATGTCGCCGTTCGCACTCTCGACCTGGGTCTGTTGCAGGCGGGCGCCGGGATCAAGGGAGAGTTCGAGAACCGCTTGAAGTCGGTGATCGAGGAGGTCAAAGCCTCGCCGCAGCCGATCATTCTGTTCATCGATGAAGCCCATACCATGATCGGCGCCGGCGGACAGGCCGGGCAGAACGATGCCGCGAACCTGCTCAAACCGGCGCTCGCTCGCGGAGAACTGCGGACCATCGCCGCGACGACCTGGGCCGAATATAAAAAGTATTTCGAGAAGGATGCCGCGCTGGCCCGCCGATTTCAGGTCGTCAAGGTCGAAGAGCCCACCGAGGAGCAGGCCGTCGTCATGATGCGCGGCCTGACCGCGATGTTGGAGAAACATCATCGCGTTCGGATTCTCGACGAGGCCGTGGCCGACGCCGTGAAGCTCTCGCATCGATACATCTCCGGCCGTCAACTGCCCGACAAGGCGGTGAGCGTGCTGGACACGGCCTCCGCCAAGGTCGCGATCGGGCAGGGGGCGATCCCGCCCGCCATCGAAGACGTCACTCGCCGTCTGTCGCAGTATGCCGTGGAGCAGGACGCGCTCGAACGCGAAGCCGTCACCGGTTCCGATCACGCCGAACGAATCGCCCGGTTGCAGGTGGCCCGGGAGAGCGAAGCGGAACGGCTGGCGCAACTCCAGGCGCAGTGGGAGCAGGAGCGCGAGTTGATCGCTCAAATTCACGCGATCCGCGAACGACTCGAGTCGTCGGTCACCAACCGGTCGGGCGACGAGGCCGCGGCCGACTCCGGACGGGCCGAACTGGCCCGGCTGAACGAGGCGTTGAAAGAGGTACAGGGCGAGACGGCGTTGATGCAGCCGGTCGTCACTTCGCAGTCCGTCGCCGAGGTGATCTCCGGTTGGACCGGGATCCCGGTCGGCAAGATGCTGGCCGACGAGATCCACACGGTGTTGAAGCTGCAGGATCGATTGGCGGGCCGAGTGATCGGGCAGGATCACGCGCTCGAATCGATCAGCCAGAGAATCCGGACGGCGCGGGCGAACCTGACCGATCCGCGAAGACCGGTGGGAGTCTTTCTGCTGGTGGGGCCCAGCGGGGTCGGGAAGACGGAGACGGCGCTGGCGCTGGCCGACACGTTGTACGGAGGAGAGCGGAACCTGGTGACGATCAACATGAGCGAGTACCAGGAGGCCCACACGGTCTCGTCGCTCAAAGGCTCGCCGCCGGGCTACGTGGGATACGGAGAGGGCGGAGTGCTGACGGAGGCGGTGCGCCGCCGACCGTATTCGGTGGTGCTGCTGGACGAAGTCGAAAAGGCGCATCCCGATGTACTGGAGCTCTTCTACCAGGTCTTTGACAAGGGGACGCTGGAGGACGGCGAGGGGCGCGAGATCGATTTCAAGAACACGGTGATCCTGTTGACCTCGAACGTCGGGCTGACGCTCATCCACCGGCTCTGCGGCCATTCCGAGACCCGGCCGGAGCCGGACGCGCTGGTGGAATCTCTCCGCCCCGAACTGCTCTCCGTCTTCAAACCGGCATTGCTGGGGCGGATGGTGGTGGTGCCCTACTACCCGATCGATGACGATGTCATGCGCGAGATCGTCAAACTTCAACTGGGCCGGATCGCCCGGCGCCTGGAACTGAACCACGAGGCTGAGTTCAGTCACTCCGACGCCGTCGTGGCGGAGATCGTCCATCGCTGCCAGGAGGTCGAGAGCGGCGCCCGCAACGTGGATCACATTTTGACCCGGACCTTGTTGCCGGAGATGAGCGGCGAGTTTCTGGCCCGCATGGCCGCGGGGCAATCGATCTCGCGGGTCCGGGTCGGTGTCGACGAGCACGGCGGGTTCACTTATCAGATCGAGTGAGTCTCTCGAAGTTTTATTCGGAACCGTTAAAGGGCGCAACTCCGCGACGCCGGACAGGAAAGGAAAGATCGTTTGGGCCAATACACACAAGAGAACCGGGCCATTCAGGTCGTCACGCCGCTGGGGCCCGATGAACTGCTGCTGCACAGCTTCGAGGGCGAAGAGGGCATTTCGAGGCTCTTTCGCTTCGATCTGAAGATGCAGTCCGAGAATCATGGCATCAAGTTCGAGAGCATCGTCGGCAAGACCGCGACGATCCGGATTCTGCTGCCCGACGGCTCCGAGCGCCAGATCAACGGGATCATCAGTTCGTTTGCGCAGGGCGGTTCGTCGCCGCTGCAGGGGGGCCTGACTCCGGTCTTCTTCGCCAACTATCGCGCGACTCTGGTGCCGTGGTTGTGGGTGCTGACCCGATCGAGCGATTGCCGCATCTTTCAGAACATGACGACTCCCGATATCCTCAGCCAGATCTTCAAGGAGCATGGCTTCTCCAATTTTCAGAACCGGCTGTACGGCAGTTTTCAGCCGCGCGAGTACTGCGTGCAGTACCGCGAGACCGATTTCGACTTCGTTTCGCGTCTGATGGAGGAGGAGGGAATCTTCTATTTCTTCGAGCATTACCCGGACAAGCACATGTTGATCCTGGCCAATCGCCCGAATGAGTTCAAATCGCTGACCCTCCATCCGGCGATCAGCTATAAGACGATGATCGGCGTCGATCGAAGCCGCGATGTGATCTCGGAGTGGAACACCACCCAGGAGGTGCGCCCGGGGCAGTATACCGTGGCGGACTACAACTTCCGGCAGCCCTCGCTCGATCTGAGCGCCACCATCGTGGGCCAGGACGAGCGGCGGCTGGAGCTCTACGATTATCCGGGCCAGTATCAGGAGAAGGCCGAGGGGGAGCGGCTGGCCGGCATCAGAATGGAAGAGGCTCAGATGCCGCAACAGGTCATCGAGGGCGCCGGCACTTGCCGGGGCCTGATTCCCGGTTACCGGTTCGATCTGCGCGATCATTACCGGCGCGATTTCAACCGGAGCTATGTCTTGCTCTCGGTCTACCACTCGGCCGACCAGGGCGCGAATTACCGGACCATCGCGGAGCAGGCGGCGGAGGGGTTTCACTACTCGAGCCGTTTTCAGTGCATTCCGTATCCCACGCCTTTTCGCCCGCCGCGCCTGACGCCGGTTCCGACCGTTCGGGGTTCCCAGACCGCGATCGTCGTGGGCCCGGCGGGCGAGGAGATCTATGTCGACAAGTTCGGCCGCGTGAAGGTGCAGTTTCATTGGGACCGCGAGGGCCGGTACAACGAGAACAGCTCCTGCTGGATGCGCGTCTCGCAGAACTGGGCGGGCAAACGATGGGGGACGGTCTTCGTGCCGCGGATCGGTCAGGAGGTGATCGTCGATTTCCTCGAAGGCGATCCCGATCAACCGATCGTGACGGGGTGCGTCTACAACGGCGACTCGATGCCTCCCTACTCGCTGCCGGCCGAGAAGACCAAGAGCACGATCAAGAGCAATTCGTCGAAGGGCGGCGGCGGTTTCAACGAAATCCGGTTTGAAGATCTGAAGGGCTCCGAACAGCTCTTCATCCACGCCGAGCGCAATCATGATCTCCGGATCCAGCGGGATCGGTTCGAATGGGTGGGCAACGAGAGCCATCTGATCGTCAAGAAGGATCGGCTCGAAAAGGTCGAGGGCGACAAACATCTGCAGGTGACCGGCGACCGGAATGAACGAGTGAACGGAACGGTCTCGCTCCGGGCCGGGATGGAGATTCATCGCCAAGCCGGGATGCGGTACGCGCTGGAGGCCGGGACCGAGGTTCACCTCAAATCGGGCATGAATCTGGTGATCGAATCGGGCGCGACCCTGACGCTCAAGGTCGGCGCCAACTTCATCAGTCTCGATCCGTCGGGCATCTCGATTCAGGGCCTCATGGTGCGAATCAACAGCGGCGGCGTGCCCGGCGTCGGAGCCGGAGCCTCACCCGAGACGCCCAAAGATCCGCAAGAGGCCGATCAGGCCGAGCCCGGGACCGCGGCGAAACTGCCGCCGCCGAAGAGACCGGTCAAGCCGCTGACCTACAGCCCCGGCGCCCTGGCGATGAAACAGGCGGCCCGGAACGGCCTGCCGTTCAGCCGCGCCTCATGACCGGTCGATGACACGATGATGACAGCTAAAATGATCACACCAAACCTGAACGATCGACTGTTCGAGAATGAGGAGCTGAAGGTCTTCGCCGTGCTCGACGGCGCGTCGATCCCCGACCTGCTGTTCGCTCTCTACGAGCATCAACCGGAACACGTCTGTCTCTACCGCGGCGAACTGGAGCCCGATCTGGCCGAAATCGCCCCCTACCTGGTCCGGCTCGAACGCGAGGCCGACTTCACCGGCTGGCTGCTCGATGAGGGCTGGGGCCGTCATTGGGGGATCTTCGCGCTCAGCCCCGAAAGCCTCGAGGTCATGCGCAATCACTTCCGCCAGTTCCTGATCGTCTACGGTCCGGAGAACGAACCGCTCTATTTTCGGTATTACGACCCTCGCATCCTGCGCCTCTATCTACCAACCTGTCAGGCGGATGAGTTGGCGGCTCTCTTCGGGCCCGTCGCCAGTTATCTGCTGGAGGCCGAGGATCCTAAGCTCGCTGATCGTTGTCGCCTGGAGTCCGGTGCTCTCGTGTGGGAGACCGTGGAGATTAACCGCGAAACACGCGAAATACGCTAAATCGAGGAGGACGAGAATGTTTCCCGCCGCCAGAATCGGCGATCCGATCACGCATGACCTGCTCGTCCCGAGCGGCGTGATCGGGCCGCCCATGGTTCCGCCGACCGGAGGGCCGGTCATCATCGAAGGTCTGCCGGCGGCCTTCGTCACTTGCACCGTCGTCTGCTCCGGGGCCATCTCCGTGGGGCTGGCGCATCCGCCGCCGGTTCCGCCTCCGCCCGTGCTGCCCCCGATCGTCAAGGGGAGCCTGACGGTCTTGATCTACAACCGTCCGGCGGCCCGCTGGGTTATGAGCGGAGACCTGGGAGTCTGCGGCGTTCAACTCGGCGATCCCAAGCTGGTTCCGACGCGCCGGGTCTTGATCGGCGGTTGAAACCGGACTTCAACCGCGAAGGGCGCGAAAGGCGCGAAAGACGCGAAGATGATGATAAAGATTCGACCTGAACAACTCGAGGTCTTTCGGCCGGCGATCGATAACGCGCTCGCCGGCAAATTCGCGGAAGCGCTCAGAGAGCGGCATCCCGGCGTGATCGTCAGGCTTCCCTCGGGCGCCGTCGAACTGGCCGAACTCTCCGATTCCGTCTTGCGCAAACTGGTCCGACCAAGGATGGCGCGGGCGCGTGAATACGGGCTCGGTTCGGAGCCCGCGCTCCTCGCTTTTGTGAGCCTGAGCCTGGTGAGGGCGCCGAATTTCGATTCCCATCCGTTGATTCAACGGGTCTTGAAGGATGCAACGGTGGCTCCGGACGCCAGGCTGGAACTGCTGGGAGAACGAATCTCAGATCAGACCTGGGAGGTAGTCGAGAGGGAGTACGATCCCTCCGCCTGGGAAATTGGGGATGAGGCGTAAATTTATGCATCATCCGGGCGGCCGATTCGTATATGTTAAGAAGCAATATTTTCACATCGAAGGCAAACGTGGGGGATTTCCTCGGTATGAATGAAGACAGGGCCGCAGCATCCCTGATCAGACCCAGCTATGATGATCCAAACGGGTTTTTAGAGACCGAACGGGTTTTTTGAGAAAGGATTGACCGGTTATGAAGAGAGTTCGGATAACAGCCATTATGCTTTTGACCGTGGCCGCGATCACTTTTGGAACATTGACTGCCACTCGGGCCCACGAAACGAAGCCGCCGACGAAGAATGTCACCTTCAGCAAAGACGTTGCACCGATTCTATTCAAGAGTTGTGCCGAGTGCCATCGCCCCGGCGAAGCGGTGCCGATGTCGCTCTTGAGTTACAAGGATGCGCGCCCGTGGGCTCGCAGCATTCGCGAGAAGGTCGTCTCGCGAGAGATGCCGCCCTGGTTTGCCGATCCCAACCACGGCGAGTTCAAGAACGATCGCCGGCTGACGCCCGCGGAGATCGAGACCCTCACCGCCTGGGTCGACAACGGAGCGCCGGAGGGCGATCCACGCGAACTGCCGCCGGTGCCGAAATTTACCGAAGGCTGGGCCATCGGCCAGCCGGACCTGGTACTCTCGATGCCGGAGGAGTTCACCCTCGACGCGACCGGGCCTGACGAATACCAGTATTTCACGATCCCCACCGGTTTCACGGAAGACCGCTATGTTCAGGCAGTGGAGGCGCGGCCCGGCAATCGCAAGATCGTTCATCATCTGGTCGCATTCATTCAACCTCCGGGCAAACCGGGGGCGCCCAAACTGAGCAAGGAAGAGGCCGATAAGTTGCGGGCGCAGGCGGAGAAGGAGTCGATCTTTTATCAGGACGGCTTCGTCCAGAGGCTCAAGGCCGATACTCCGGTTCAGGACGACGGATGCCAGCTTCCGAACGGAGGCGCCGGACGGGATCGAGATGTCAACAAACGGAATCAGCCTCGGAGCATGCTGGCCGTTTATGCTCCGGGACGTGACGCCAATGTCTGGGAACCGGGCACGGTCAAGCTCATTCCGAAAGGGTCCAGGATCATTTTGCAGGTCCATTACTCGAAGGCTGCCGGCAGCGTCCAGAAGGATCGTTCGAGCCTCGGCCTGATCTTTGCGAAAGAGCCGGCGGCCAAACTGCAGACCACCGAGTTCCTCTACAACTCCTATTTCCTGATTCCGCCCGGCGCGGCTCGCCACCAATCGAGTGCTTGCTGGACCGCTCCCAGGGACATCCAGTTGACCGCGATCATGCCCCACATGCATTTTCGGGGCTCCGGAATGGAGGTTAAAGCCGTCTATCCGGGCGGCCGGTCGGAGGTCTTGCTCAACGTGCCGAAGTACGATTTCTCCTGGCAGACCAATTTCTCCCTGAAGAGCCCGAAGGCGATTCCGAAAGGGACC
>DATEFT010000139.1:0-12142 GCA_035280505.1 Blastocatellia bacterium
GACCGGAGTGGCCAACGTCGGTAACGATCCGCGATTTTGGAATCAACTGTTCGCGCTGCATACCTATCACTGGTTCTGGGGCGTCAGCGACATCGGAAACTGGTACGCCTACTACAGCGTGCTGCCTCCGGTCGTCGGACCTTATGCCTCACGCACGGTGATCACCGAGATGGGCGTGCAGCAGGTGGGCCGCAACGTCGATTTTTGGTGGCATTGGGAACAGGGCACCCCGCAGGACGTCTCGTACCTGACCGGAACCTGCGCCTACGTCCGCGATAATCAAATGGGCAGCATTAATTGGTCCGGCGTCAACGACGTGGATCTCTATCGCTGGTACTGGTCCAACAGCAATCTGACGGAGGTCAGAGCGGACGTACCGGGAATGTTCAGATGGTCCTGGTGGCAATGAAAGACAGAGAAGGATAGAGAAGTCTATCCTTCTCTATCCTTCTCTATACTTCTTAGAAGTTGAATCTCGCCACGATCTGAATCTGCCGTCCGCCCGTATCGTTGGTATTGTTGATATCCCGATAGGCCGACGTCACCTGACCGAAGAGCTGATTGTTGAAATTGGTCAGGTTGGTGTTGGCGAAGAAGTTGATGTGGTTGAAGGCGTTCAAAAACTCGCCGCGCAACTCGAAATTGACTCGTTCGGTGAGTTTGACCTTCTTGACCGCGCTCAGATCGAAGCGGGTGAACTGCGGACCATAGACTGCGACCGATTGCGGCGCGCAGTCGCCGTTCACAACCTGGATGCAGTTCCGGTTGCTGGCGGGCGCGAGGTACCGGCCGGCAGGTCTTCCCAATTGGCCATAGCCGGTGGCCGAGGTGGCGCTCACGTTGAAGGCGCGAATGGTGTTGTCGATGATGTCCTGCGGCAACGAATAGGCGATCTTGCGCGCGTCGTCGAAGCGCAGCTTGAAGGCCTGCTGCAGATCGCCCCGCGTCATTCCGACCAGATTGACGTTGCCGAAATTCAAGACCTCTCCGCTCTGGATGCGGGCGGTGCCGTGAAATTCCCACCCGCCGATCAGCCGATCCAATCGACCGCCGGCGCGACCGAAGAGAGCCTGGCCTCTCCCGAAGGGAAGTTCGTAGACCCAATTGGCCTTGAAGGAGTGTCGCGGGACCGAATCGGCGCCCGTCCCCACGGTATTGATCCGCGGGGCCCGCAGCGAGACCCGCGACGAAATGAATCCCTTGGCCCAGGTATAACTGCCCTGCACCAACAGCCCGTGGGAGAGACGGCGGCGGAGTTCCACCACCATCGAATCGTAGCGCGTGTAGCCGCCGTTGCCGGTGAAGATCGCCCCGCCCAGTAACCCCGGATTGGTCACAAAGAAGTTGGCGGGCAACCCGGCCCTGAGCGCATTATCGCGGAACGCCGCCTGGCCGAAGAGACCGCTGTTGGCGCCGGATGAGGCCAGCGCATAGGGGTTCGGATTGTTGGGAGCCAGTTGATTGACGAAATTCGCATTGGCGAAAAGCCCCGACCCGTAGTTATTCGGGCTGGCGGCCGCCGCGGCATTGAGCCCGCTGAAATGGGCCAGGAAGATGGGCAAGGGCGCGGTGCCGGTGCCCGGACCGTAGTAACGGAAATTGTTGCCGCGCCCCGCCGCGATGTTGGCCTGCAGGTTGGCCATGGCCAGCTTGAACTCATCCAGGAACCCGTTCTCGACAATGGTCGCGTCAGCCGCGGCATTGAGATTGTAGTCGACCCATCCGCGAAGGGACCGCGTGCCGACGTACCGGACCTCCACGGCCGTATCCCGGTTGAGTTCGCGCTGCACGCCGAAGGTCCAGGACTGGACATAGGGCACCTTCAGGTTGGGATCGAAGATCCTGGCCGCGTCGGTCACCGCCCCCTTGAGCGGATAGCCCGGGGTCGAGGGGAAAGCGCCGGCGCCCAACCGTTGCGACTCTCTCAGCAGGACCGGCAGCCGGTCGTTGCCGGTCACCAGGTTGCCGAGGGTCGTGCTGCGGCTGGCCGTGACGAAGCTTCCGGGATTGGCGCCGTAGCGATCGGAGAAGGTGGCCATCCCCTGGTTGTCGTAGGTGAGCGAATAACCGCCGCGAAGCACGGTTCCACTTCCCTCCCCGATGATCCGTTTGAGCCACCCGCCCTTGACCTGCGGGTTCCAGGCAAAGCCGAAGCTCGGGGCGAAGTTATGATAATCCACGTTGTAAGCCCGATCGCCCGCCCGATATTGAGTGAACTGGGTTTCGCGGCCGGTCATGACCCCCGGCTTGAAGAGATTGCCGGCTCCGGAGACGCCGAACAGATCGGCGACGGTGGTCGTCGTGTAGTTGTTGTTGAGCGGAGTGAACGGAAGCTGCACCTGCCAACGCACTCCATAGTTCAAGGTCAGGCTCGGGCGCACCCGCCAGCTATCCTGGACGTACAATCCGAACTCGCGCTGGCGCGCCCGCTGGACGTTGGGGCCGAGCAATTGGTACTCACCGGTCTGCTCATCGAGCTGGGCATTGGCGTTGATGGCGATCACCCTTCCGGTCAGAGCCGCATAGAAGTTCTGCGCCCGCGCGAGATCCGCAGTGGAGGCGCCCGGAAAGTTGGCCGCGGTAAAGAGACTGTTCGCCGGATCGCCGGCCGCGACCCCGAAGTTGAGGCTGGGAACCATCGTCTGATTGAAGACCCAGAGATCGGTCTGGGTGAAGGTCCCGCCGAAGCTGATCCCGTGGGCGCCCCTGGTCCAGATCAGGTTGTCGCTGAACTGTTTGAACGGCGTGTTGCGCCGGCTGGCGTTGGTGGTGACCGTCGCGCCGTTGATGCCCATGGCCGCCGCGATTCCGGTGCCGCCCGGAGCGGCCCCGAGATTGAAGCCGGCCTGGTTGGCCACCGCCCCGTTGAACATCTCGGCGCTGATCTCCGGCCGGAACGACGAGGTCCCGCCGGTGATCCCGAAACGCGCCTCGTTCACCAGAGTCGGAGTCAAGGTCGAGCGCAACGCCACCGCCATCGAGAAGCGATCCGAAAACTGCCCTCCCCGATTCGGGAAGTTGGGGAAGGCCGGGTCGATCCCGTTGAGCGTGTCGATCGTGGTGGCGGTCTTGGTGTAGTACGAGGAGATCTCCAGGTGCTGCCGATCGGTCACGTTGAAATCCAGCCGCAGAGTCGGCGAGTAGCGCTTCGCATCGCTGTTGTTGGTGAAGGTAAAGCGCTGCAGGTTGGGATCGGCCAGTTGCTGGATGCCGCCCGTGCCGTCGGTCGAATTTCGAATGTCGGCCAGCAGTCTCCCGATCGTCGGATCGATCGTGGCGCGGGGGTTAACGGCATCGGTCAAGGCGAGGAGATCGATCCGTTGAACCCCGCCCTGCACGTTGTACTGAAAGATGCCCCGTTGGGCTTCCGGGTTCAGAATGGTCCGCTGCCGGGTGATCTGCGTCGGCTGGCGAAACTCTTCGTAATTGAAGAAGAAGAAGGCCCGGTCTCTTCCGTCGAACGCCATGGGGCCGAAAGCCTTTTTGGGCAGCAGCAGCGGCCCGCCCAGGCGAAATCCGTATTGATTGAAGAGCACCCGGTCGCGTGGGGCGCGGTCCGATCCCGGCGACGCGGGCAGGTCGCGATTATTGAACCAGTAGTTGGCGTTGAGCCAGGGATTGCGATGGTACTCGTAGACGCTGCCGTGCAGTTGGTTGTTGCCCTGGCGCGTCACGAACTTGATCTGAACCGAGCCCTGACCGGAGCTCTCGGCTCCCGGAGCGGCCGTCGAGACCGTCACCTCTTCAATGGTATCGATGCTCGGACTGAGCATGCTGAAGAAGCCGTCCGTCGATTTCAAATACTTGTCCTGCGAGTTGATGCCGTCGATCGAGATCGAGATCGACGATTGCGGCAACCCGTTGATGGTCGAGTCGCGATTTCCCCGGGGCGTGCTCGTCCCCGGCAGCAGGGTGATGAAGTTGAGAGTATTTCGGGAGACCAGCGGCAGATTGGCGATCTGATTGACATTGAGCGTCGTGGAGATCGTCGCCGATTGCGTCTGCATGATCTCGCCGCCGCCCTGAACCACGATCGATTCGCTGGTATTGCCGACCTCCAGCGTCGCGCGGACCGACGCGGGAGTGCCCACGTCGACTTTGACATCGGTGATGACCACCTGTTTGAACCCCGCCGCCGAGATGGTCACGTGATAAAAGCCGGCATCCAGAGCCGGAATCGAGAAGGTCCCATTCCCGGCCGTGACGGATTTGAACTCAGCGCTGGTGGCATGATTTTTGATGGTGACCTGCGCGCCCGGAATCACGGACCCGGCCGGATCGGTCACCCATCCCGTCAGTGAAGAGGTAGAACCACCTTGCCCATAGGCCGTCCAGTTACACATGGCCGCCATGGCAATTACAGCAATCAACCCCAAAAAGGAGCGTCCCATATCGAGTTTCCTCCTAATAATGTTCAGGTGATACTGCTTGCGGATTCTGGGCGAGAAACACCTTCGCCGTCGCCGTTAAAACTCGTTTAAATTCTGGAAAGCGTTCGACCGTGTATTGAAGCTGGTTGCTTATTTTTTGATACAGCTATTTCTAAATATGACGAGACATCTTCCGAGATTGTTACACTTATTTGACCAGACTTCTGTATCACAACATCCAATTGGATCTTTAGAACGGCCGGATTTGGCGAAATAGGAGCGAGAGAGTAGATCTTAAGGTCTTTATCCTGAACCGCGAAACACGCGAAACACGCGGAAGACCGATGATTTCGCGTCTTTCGCGTGTTTCGCGATTCAGGATCCGATTTTTCGGCTATCTATCGACTAGCCCTTCGCCTCGACGGCGTTCAATTCCACCCGGCTGACCGGAACTCCGTTACGATAACGAATGGCCATGATGGCCAGCGCTCCGGCGAGGGCCACGGCCGAGAGCAGCATAAAGCCCGTATCGTAGCTCCCGGTCGACTCGCGGATGCGCGCCACGGCCCAGGGCATGAGAGCTTCGCCGACCGAATCGCTGGTAATGATGATCCCCAGGATGCGGCTCAGCCCGATCAACCCGAAGCATTCGGCCGTCATCAACGGGATCAGCATATAATCGGCCCCCAGACCGAAGCCGAAACAGACCGCAAAGACGTAGAGCAGGGCCGGATAGTCGGTCGCCAGGACCAGCAGCGGGATCGAGAAGGCGATGATCAGAAAGGTCGCGATCATCACATATTTTTTGCGGAACCGGTCCGCGAAAAAGCCCATCGCCAGACGGCCGGCAATGCTGGAGAAGAGGACGATGCTGGGATAGGTGGCGACCGCGCCCCTGGCATCATCGCTCGTCTTCGAGATGTCGGTCAGATAGAGCGGCAGGTTCTGGGTGATCCCGCCCACCGCGCTGATGCTGAGCACGCTGCCGGCGGCCAGCAGCCAGAAGGCCGGGGTCCGGAAGACTCTGGCCAGCGAGAACGGAGCATCCAGGGTGGCGGGCTCGGGTTCCCGCGGCTGCGGATCGCCGTCGGGAAGCATCCCCAAGTCGGCCGGTTGACGCTTGACGACGAAGAGAGCCAGCACCACCAGGCTGACGAAGACGATCGCAGCCAGCGTCCGCAGGGCCCCGCGCCAGCCGAAAGCGTCCCTGACCCCCAGAATCAGCCAGGGGACGATCGCTCCTCCGGCCCCGATCCCGACGTAGGCGATGCCCATCATGCGGCCGCGCATCCGCGAGAACCAGCTCGAGATCACCACCTGGCACGGCAACGGACCGGCGCAGAGATACCCCAGCGCATTGAAGAAATAGAAGGTGTAGAGCTGAGTCAGCGAATTCATGAAGCTGAATCCGACGAGCGCAATCGCCGCAAAAAAGGCCCCGGAGATCATGATGCGGCGAGGCCCGTATTTCTCGATCGCCCATCCGGCGACAAATCCAAAGAGCGGGCCCACAATAATTTTGCTCATCGTGTTGCCCCATTGAATCTGATCGCGCCGCCAACCGAATTCGGTGACGTAGTTGGGGAAAAATTGAGGCAGACCGTAGAGCACAAAACCGACGATCATCATCATGAAGATGAAGGCCGCGGTCACGATCCACCAGCCATAGAAGGACTTCGATTGTTCAGACACTCGTTCTTCTCCCATTCGATTAAGTTAAGAACAGGGTCGGTCAAAACGCTCCGCTCCAGCCGGCGTCTCCAGGGTCTCGCTACCGGGTCTCACGCCGGGTCTGTCGACTAGGGCTGGGCCTGGTTCAGCTCCTTGATCCGAACATTTCGGAATCGTGCGCGGCAGGTATCGCACCAGGCATCGGCGCCGCCGTGAACCTGAAGACCGATATAACCGAGGCGGGGAAAGCGATTCTTATGATCAGTGTAGTCGGTCATCTTAGCTCCGTTTAACCAGGCCGTGACGTGGGCCGGCTGGCCTTCGATCCGCGCGCGCAGCTTGTTCCAGGACTTGTCCTTGAAGTATTTCGACCAATTTTTGTTCTGTTGAATATAACCGCCCTCCGCCGGAGCGTAGAGGCTGCCGATAAAGCCGTCTTTCTTATTATCGATCGTGATCTGATAGCCCATGCCGTCTTCACGCGTTCTCAGGAACAGTCCGGTATCGACCGGATAGTCGATCTTGAACTCGAGTTCGATCTCGAAGTCCGAATATTTGGTCTCGGTGCCGAGCAGGCCGCCTTTATGATCTTGGTCCTGGTTGCCGACGAGCACCCCTTTCTCGACGGTCCAGACGCCGCCGCTGCCGCCGTGCACGGCCATCAAGCGCCAGCCGTCCAGCGACTTGCCATTGAAGATGGGTTTCAGGTCCTTATCGGAGGTGGCGGAAAAGGCCATGGCTGTCAGGACCACGGTCGCGAAGAGCGAAAAGAGGGTCTTTGGTATCATTTTTTCTCCCGGTAAACTGAAGCGATATCTGAAAATCTATGAGATAGGGCACATTAGCGGGATTATGCCCCAAAGCCCCGCCGCCGTCCATTCCCGAGCGTGACATTTGGGGGGCAAAATCGTAGGATGGCGCCACTCCCGTGGAAATCTGACGTCAGGAGTTGATCATTTGCTGAAGAAAGTCTGGCTCTGCGCGTTGTTACTTGGCGCCGGCCTCTCCGCACTGCAATTCGAGAGGGCCGGGATGGCGGGCCGAGCCGTCCAATCGACCACCGGCAAACCGAGGCCCGGCCGCAAATACGGCACGCTCGACCGGGTCAAACCCGAGCACCTGCGCGCCGTGCACGAGGACCGGCGGCGTTATCAGGAGACGCGCCAACCGGTTCCCTTCTCCACCGGCCTCCAGGACTTTCGCGCGATCCTCCATGCCCACGCCGAAGATTCGACGCATACCGGCGGGACCCGCGCGGAGCTGCTCGCCGCCGCCAAGCGGACCGGGGTCCAGATCGTCATGCTCAGCGATCACGTGCGGCCGCCTCGCGACTTCATCACCGAGAGCTGGCGCGGCCTGCGCGAGGGAGTGCTGTTCATTCCCGGCGCGGAATCGGACGGGTTCATCGTCTACCCGACGCGATCGATCATCTCCGCCCATCTCACCAAGAGCCGGAGGCCGCGCCCCGAATACATCAAACTGGTCAAACGCGACGGCGGCAACATCTTCCTCTCCCACGCCGAGAATAAACCCGATTGGGAGACCGGCGAACTGGACGGAATGGAGATCTACAACCATCACGCCGACTTTCTGGACGAGGTTGGTTTCGTCTTATGGTTCCGCGCCTCGTTTGCCAATCCGGCGCAGTTGAAACAGATCGACCAGGCCCTCCAGGAGTTCCCCATGGAGTTCTTCGGCGCCTCCCAGGACTATCCGGCGGCGGTCATCGCCAAGTGGGATCGCGAGTTGCAACTGCATCCGCTGACGGGCGTCGCGGCCAACGATTGCCATCATAACCAGGTCTACACCATCAGGGCGGCGGGCCCCGAGACCATCGAGGTCCTCAGCGTGGACGACCCGCCGCGCCCCATCACGGCCCAGGGATCGCCGGGCGTGACCGAGATGCTCAAAGGCCGCCAAACCGGCGACGTGATCGTCAAGCTCGACTTCGATCCCTACGAACGAAGCCTGAGCTACGTCACCACTCATCTCCTGATGCCGGAATTGAGCGAATCCGCCACGCGGCGAGCGCTGCGGCAGGGACGGGCCTATGTCGCGCACGATTGGCTCTGCGATCCGACCGGTTTCGCCTTCATCGCCGAGAAGAACGGCAAGCGGACCGGCGTCATGGGTGATCAGGTACGTTTGGAGCCGGGGCTCCGGCTGCGGCTGGCGGCGCCCAATGCCGGGTGGATCAAGCTCTTTCGCAATGGCGAGGTGGTTCAGGAACTGCGGGGCGCGGCGCTCGATTTCGAGCCGACCGAACCCGGAGTCTATCGCGCCGAAGTCTGGCTGGAACTCGACGGCGAACAGCGCCCCTGGATCTATGCCAACCCGATCCGGGTTGTGAAATGAAGGCCGAACCGCGAAACACGCGAATTTAAGCGCTGCTCGCGTATTTCGCGTGTTTTGCGGTGCTCTTCAATTTTTAAGGGCCGCCTGAAGCCGGGCGAGACATTCGATCATGCTTCGGCCGTTGTGGTATCCGGCCTTCCAGATGTTGGCTTTCGGGCCCCGAACGCGGCCGTCGGCGTCGATGGTGTTGCGCCATTCGCCGTGCTCCCAGTCGATCATCCGCTTCTCGACGAAGTCCCAGGTCTTCGCGAAGACGTCCAGATACTGCTGCTCGCCCGTCAGCCGGTGCATCCACAGGCACGCGACCAGCGCCTCCGCCTGCGCCCACCAGACCTTATCGCGGTTGGTGGCCGGTTGATTGAAGGGGCCGCTCGAAAAGAAGCCGCCCGCCTCCTGATCGAAACCGTACTTCAGCGAGTAGGCGAACAGTCCCTCGAAGAGCTGCCGATACTTGATGGGTGCGACGCCCACGGCCCGGCAGGCGTCCATCACCAGCCAGATGTTCTCCAGATCGTGGCCGTATGAAGCCATCGCCGAGTTCCCTTCCAGCACCGGCGTCCAATCGGGTCGATGCACGTCGGTGCAGAGCGGATACTCTTTGCGCACGACCTTGTCGGTCTCGATCTCGATCAACTCGAGCAGGCGCGTGCGCGCCAGCGGCAGTTTGCTCGCGCGATAGAACGTGGTGACGGACTCCAGCAGGTGGAGATGGGTGTTGTAGAGCTTGACCGGGGCCGCCGCCCCCGAGATGTAGTTGGCGGTGCCCGGAGCGACCGGCTGCCAATCGGCGGCGAAGATTTCGTTATAGCCTTGATATTTGGCGTCGTGGGCCTTCTCTTCAAGCAACTGAAAGAGTTTGACGGCCAGGGCCAGCGCCCCTTTGTCGCGCGTCGCGAGCGCATACTCCGAGAGCGCATAGAGACCGAACGACTGGCCGTAGAGATGCTTGAGGGTTCGGAGCGGCTGCCCGGCGGCCTCAACCTCCCAGAAGAACCCGCCGTGCTGCGAGTCCCACATCTTCTCCCGCAGAAACTTGTAGCCGTGCGCCGCCGCCTTCAGATTCTCTTCGCGCTTGTATCCGGCGCGCGCCAGCCGCGAATGCAGCCAGAGCTGCCGGGCCTGCGTCACGATCATCTTCGTGTACGGCTCAACCCGGCGGCCGTCGTCGTCGAAACTGATGAGGTAACCGCCGCGTTCCCGGTCCAGGCCGTTCCGCAGCCAGAAGTCCTGGATGTTGGTGGTGAGAACCTTCTTCAGCTTCGGTTCGTGAGTTCGCGCCAGGTCTTTCAACCCCTGGCCCGAGATCGGCAGGCAGATCCAAATCCAGAGCGCGCCCAGCGAGAGGACCCGGACGAATCTTCGGCTCATAGAGTCTCCCTTCTGCTGACGAAGTTCTTCTTTTCTTCAACCGCGAAACACGCGAAACACGCGAATCAATGACTTTTCGCGTGTTTCGCGTGTTTCGCGTGTTTCGCGGTTGTATAAATCTAAGTTATCTCTCGATCGCCCTGGCCTGCGCCGGTTGCGAGACGGACATCCGGGTGCCCATGGCAGTCATCAACCGGTTGGGCAAGATCCCGAGATAGAAGGTGCCGATAATCGTCAGAATCAAAGCCAGCACGGTGGCCGGGCGCAGCTTCGGCTTGACGAAGCCCTGCGCCAACGGTTTGAAGAACATGACCACGATCGGATAGAGATAGTAGTAGATCGAAATAATGCTGTTGAGCACGGCCGCGATCACCAGGTATTTGAGATTGTACGGTGAGTCCCAGGCCGTTTTGAAGATGTAGAACTTGCTCATGAACCCGGCCATTGGCGGGATTCCGGCGAGGCTCAGCAGAAAGATGGTCAGCGCAAAGCTGAGTCCCGGCGATTCGAAACCGATCCCCGAATAGTCCGCGATCTCGGTCTGCTGGTCCCCGGCGCGGGCCAACAACTGAATGACGGCAAAAGCGCCCAGGGACATGATCGTATAGGTCAGCAGATAGAAGGCGATCGAGGCGTATTGGCCCGTCACGAAACCGACCAGCACATAGCCCGCGTGCGCGATGGACGAGTAGGCCAGCATCCGCTTGATGTTCTTCTGAGAGATCGCAATCAGGTTGCCGATCGTCATGGTGAGGACCGCGATCACCGTCAGGGCCGAGATCCAGGTCTCCTGGAGCTGTGCGCCGACTCCCGGCGTCGAGACATTGAGCCCGTAAGCGAAGACGCGGAGAAAGGCGGCAAAGACCGCGGCCTTGGGCCCCGTGCTCATAAAGCCGGTGACGATGGTCGGAGCTCCTTCATAGACGTCCGGCGTCCAGAGATGGAACGGAGCGCTCGCGATCTTAAAACCGAATCCGACCAGCATCATGGCCGCGCCGACCAGCAACAGTCCCTGATGGTTGACCAGACCGTTGGCGGCGATCACCTCTCCGATCTTCCGGATGTTGGTCGTCCCGGTCGCGCCGTAGGTCAAAGCCATGCCGTAGAGCAGGAAGGCGGTCGAGAACGAGCCGAGCAGAAAGTATTTGAGCGACGATTCGTTGGCGCGCACGTCGTAGCGGCGATAGCCGGCCAGCACGTAGGTCGTGATCGAAGTGATCTCCAATCCCAGAAAGACCATGACCAGGTCGCCCGCCGACGCCAGCATCAACATGCCCGCGGTCGCGAACATGAGGAGCGAGAGGAACTCGCCGGGCGGCAGCCCCTCATCGTGGAGGAATTGCACGGAGAGCAGGACCGCGACGATCGCCGAGATGAGAATGGTGATCGAGAAGAAGATGCGGATCTGATCGACGACCACCATGCCGCCGAAGAAGCTGCCGCTTCCCACGTTCCAGAGCGTGCCCAGCGAGATCAACGCCAGGACCAACCCGACGATGGCGATCGTGGCATTGGTTCGCAACGCCCCGCGCTTGGAGAAAGCATCGACCAGCATGATCAAGACGCCCACGACCGAGATCAGGATCTCGGGGGCAATCGTCCAATAGTTGAGATTGAGGGTTTCCAGTTGCATTTTCTTCAGATTTAGATGGAGATTCGGGCCCGGCAGCTTTCAGCGCTCAGCGATTGGCGGCGACTTTGGCAATCTTGCCCTGCACGATCTCCTTGATGTTATTCACCGATCCGGCGGTGTCGCGCAGAAAGAGCATGGGCGCGACGCCCATAAAGATCGCGACCAGAACCAGCGGCGCCAGAGCGAACTTCTCACGGAGGCTCAGGTCCTTGAGCTCGGTGTTCTCATTCCGGGTCAACTCTCCGAAGACCACCCGCTGCAACATCCAGAGCAGATAGACCGCCGACAGGATGACCCCGCTCGCGCCGATGATGGCGAACATGCGCGCCTCCGGAACCGGCGACGAGAAGGTGCCGATCAGGATCAGAAACTCTCCGATGAATCCGTTGAGCAGCGGGAGCCCGAGGCTCGACAGCGCAATGATGGTGAAGAGCGTCGAATACTTCGGCATCGAGGTGGCGATCCCGCCGTACTCGGCGATCTCGCGGGTGTGCCGCCGGTCATACAGGAGCCCGACGCACAGGAAGAGTGCGCCCGACGAAATTCCGTGGTTGAGCATCTGATAGAGCGCTCCCTGCATGGAGAGCTCCGTGAAGGCGAAGATGCCCATGACGACGAAGCCCAGGTGGCTGACCGACGAGTAGGCCACCAGCTTCTTCATGTCCGGCTGGACCATCGCCACCAGCGCGCCGTAGATGATTCCGATCACCGCCAAGAGCATGACGTAGGGCGCGGCCTTCTGCGA
>DATEFT010000140.1:0-2908 GCA_035280505.1 Blastocatellia bacterium
TGCCAAGACGGACTACGGCGCGACCCCGATCTTCTTCGCCTGCGATCGCGGGAATACCGAGATCGTCAAGCTGTTGCTCGCCCATGGAGCTGACGTGACGGTCAGCGACACGTTCTACAAATCGACTCCGATCGTCTGGGCAGTCATGCGGGACCGGGCCGAAGTGGTCAAACTGCTGATCGAGAAGCAACCGCAGAGTAAAGAGACGGCTATGGGAATGGCCGTCGGCATGGGTCGTGTGGCCACCGCCAAGGTGCTGCTGGAGGCCGGCGGGTTCAAACCCGAAGCCCTGAGCACCTATCTGACGACCGCCGAAAAGAGCAAGCAGCCCGAGATCGCGGAGCTGCTCAAAAAGGCCGGCGCTCAACCCAAACCCAGGGTCGAGTACAAGGTCGAGCCCGAGGCGCTCAAACGATACGAGGGGGTCTACAAGAGCGAGCAGCTCGAGATCACGATCACGATCAAGGAAGGCCAGTTGACCTGTACCCTGCCCGGTACCATCGCGACTTTGATTCCGACCGCTCAACATCAGTTCGAGATTGAAAGCCAGCCGCAGGTGAGCCTGGCCTTCAAGCTCGAAGAAGAGCGGACGGTCAGCCTGAGCCTCAAAGGCCCCGGTGGGGAGACGGTCTTGAAAAGAGTGGAGGTGAAATGAGATTTAAACCAGTCTGGGTGGCGGCGGCGCTCGGGTGTCTGCTGCTGCCGGTGCAAGCACAAAACTGGCCGTCGTTCCGGGGGCCCAATGCCTCGGGCGTGTCGGAGGGCAAGTCCGCGCCGACCAAATGGGACGCGGAGAAGACGACCAACATCGCCTGGAAGGTCCCGATCCCGGGGCTCGCTCATTCCAGTCCGGTGGTCTGGGAAGATCAGGTCTTTATCACGACCGCCGTCAGCAGCGATCCGAAGTCCTACTTTCGCGCGGGGCTCTACGGCGATGTGGACAGCGCGGAAGACATCTCCAAGCACAGTTGGCGGGTCTATTGCCTGGAGAAGAAGACCGGGCGGATCTTATGGGAGCGGGTCGCGCACGAAGGCATTCCGAAGACCAAGCGCCATATCAAATCGACCTTCGCCAACGCCACGCCCGTCACCGACGGCCGGCACCTGATCGCCTTCTTCGGAGCGGAAGGGCTCTTCTGTTACGACCTCAAGGGCAATCTCAAATGGAAGCAGGACCTGGGGGTGCTCGACGGCGGCTGGTTCTTCGATCCCGATTATCAATGGGGCACGGCCAGTTCGCCGATCATCTACAAAGACCTGGTGATCGTGCAGTGCGACGTCCAGAAGGACTCGTTCATCGCCGCCTATCAATTGAAAGACGGCAAAGAGGTCTGGCGTACCCCGCGCCAGGAGATTCCGTCCTGGGGCTCGCCGACCATCGTCGAGAGCAAGAACCGGGTGGAACTGGTGACCAACGCCACGAAGGCCGTCCGCGGATACGACCCGTTGACCGGCAAAGAGATCTGGAAGCTGATCGGCAATCCCGAGGTCACGGCCACCACCCCGGTCGCGGCCCACGGCCTGATCTTCATCTGCAACAGCTACCGCCCGAATCAACCGATCTACGCCATCAAACAGGGAGTGGCGACCGGCGACATCTCATTGGCCACGGGTCAGACCTCCAATGATTTCGTCGCCTGGAGCCTGCAACGCGGCGGCAGCTACATGCCCACCCCGGTAGTCTACGGAGACTATCTCTATGTCTGCTCCAACGCCGGCATCATCTCGGTCTACGACGCGAAGACCGGCATCCGCGCCTACATGCAGCGCCTCGCCGAGAAGGGCGGGTCCTTCAGCGCCTCGCCGGTGGCGGCCGACGGCAAACTCTATTTCGCGAGTGAAGACGGCGAGGTCGTCGTCGTCAAAGCCGGGCCGAAGTATGAACTGCTCTCGGTCAACCCGATGGGCGAAGTCCTGATGGCGACTCCCGCCATCTCGGACGGAATCATAATCGTGCGCGGCCAAAAACACGTCTTCGGAGTCATCGAGAAGGCCGCCGAGCCCGCCAAATCCAAAACTTCCAATCAGGAGTAACGCCACCTATGAAAATCTCACGAATCATGCCGCTGTTCGCCCTGAGTCTGACGCTGGCCGGCCTGACGGCGCTGGCCCCAACCACCGGCCGGGCCTCCGGCCCCTCCAACTGGTCGCAATGGCGCGGGCCTGAAGGGACCGGGATCTCGGCCGAGACCGATGTCCCGAATGAATGGGCTCCCGACAAAAATATCAAATGGAAGGTCGCGATTCCCGGCCGCGGCCATTCTTCGCCGATCGTCTGGGGCGACAAAGTCTTCCTGACCACCGACCTCGAAGGCGAGATCGTGCCGGGCGCCAAGGCGGTCGAACATAAGATCGAAGGCCAGATCTTCGTCCATCCCGACAGCGTCGGAGCCAATCGCCAGCATATCTTCAAGGTGCTCTGCCTCGATCGCAACACCGGCAAGATCCTGTGGGAACAGGTCGCCTACGAGGGCACCGTCTTCGACGACCGCCACCGCAAGGGCAGTTACGCCGCGCCGACCCCGGCGACCGACGGAACCTACGTCTTCGCCTGGTTCGGCGGCGAGGGCGAGGGGCTGCACTGCTTCGACTTCAACGGCAAACGCGTCTGGAAGACCCCCATCGGCAAGATCGCCACCGTCGGAATGGGGCCCGGCACCTCGCCGGTCCTCTTCGGCAATACCGTCATCCTGCAATGTGACGAAGACGAAGGCAAGAACTCGTTCATCATCGCGCTCGACAAACGAACCGGGAAGGAGGTCTGGAAGACCTCCCGTCCGATCCAGGCCAGTTGGTCGACCCCGCTGATCGTCAAGACGGCGACCCGCAGCGAGCTGATCACCAGCGGCAACGAATGGATCATCGCCTACGATCCCCAGACCGGGAAGGAGCTGTGGAAGATCCAGGG
>DATEFT010000141.1:0-4547 GCA_035280505.1 Blastocatellia bacterium
CCAGTTTTTCAGTGGCCGCTGGCGGAGTCAACAATGCGGTTGCGATTCAGACGCGGGCTGCTCAGCAAGTCCTCAGAATGGAGCAGGAAGGAAACCGAATCAGGTTTGACGGCCAGACGGAAGCGGCCGCTATCACGAGAGATGCCGGGTTCAGTGCGGCGCAACTCCGATACTATCAGCATTTATCCGAAACACTGGGGCGTTCGGCGGCGCGTGGAATCGAGAAGAGCATTGAGATGCGGTATTGATTGCCATGAGGGTCATTGAAGGACTCAAGATCGCGCTCTCTGAGTTTAGAGATCTGGAAATGGGCTGAATCCCAGAACCGCCAGGATATAGCCAAAGAGGTGGCAGAGTATGGATTCAAAGGCATCGAGAAAAGAGCTGCCGGTTTTTCTGACGGTGAAAGAACTCGCGGAAATGCTGCGCGTCAAAGTCCGAACCATTTACTCATGGGTCGAAGGCGACCTAATCCCCTATCACAAACCTGGACGGACTACGATCTTCCGGCTGGATGAAATTATGGATTGGCTGGAGAAGAAAAGGGGGGAAGATCACAAATAGCCGGCCAGATTTGCCCGCCGCTCACTTTTTCGATAGGATCAGTGCGCTCTTTTACGGCGGTTGCAACCCTGGAAAGGAGCAAAATGCCTGTTAGAAAACGAGGCGATAACTGGTATTTCGATATTAGGATCAATGGTGTTCGTCATCGGGATCTGATTCCACATGCCAGGACGAAGAAGCAGGCGGAAGAAGCCGAAATAGCCTTTCGGCAGGAACTCTACGAAGCCCGCTTCAAACCCAAAGTTGAAAACGTTCCTTTGCTTTCAGATTTCATTGATGAACACTTCCTTCCCTGGTCGCGTGCCAACAAAAAAAGCTGGCATACGGACAGGTGGCGATCGAAATCGCTCAAAAAGTTCTTTGCAGGAAGGCGTCTGGATGAGATCACTCCGCTCTTGATCGAGAAATTCAAGAGCAAAGAGTTTGAAAAGATCAGCGCGCGGGGGACCAGACAAAGCCCGGCGTCGGTCAACCGCAAGCTCGAGCTGCTCTCCCGAATGCTATCAATGGCAGTCGATTACGGAATGATTCAATCGAATCCATGCCAGCGCGTTCGAAAGTTTCGGCTCGATAATCGCCGAGAGCGTTATCTCTCGGTTGAAGAAGAGAATCGACTTTTGAGCGTGTTGATCGGACAAAAGGCATATCTTCGAC
The DNA here is from genome assembly GCA_035280505.1 of Blastocatellia bacterium. Classification (GTDB taxonomy): domain Bacteria; phylum Acidobacteriota; class Blastocatellia; order RBC074; family RBC074; genus JAKEHZ01. The sequence goes on from DATEFT010000141.1 coordinate 1,219, forward strand.
CCATCGTCATTCTGGCGCTCTACACCGGAATGAGGAGAGGAGAAATCCTGAACATGGAGTGGTGGCAGATCGACTTCAGCAGTGACCGATTAATCGTCACCAAGACCAAGAGCGGGAAGCCACGCCATATTCCAATGAATCGGATCGTTCGGGAGACATTGCTTGCAGTGAAGGAAGAAAGCGATGGCAAGCTTGTTTTTGAGAGCAGGAAGAAACCCGGTCATCCGATCTCGGATCCCAAAAAGGGGTTCCATGGGGCTCTGAAGGACGCTGAAATCGAGAATTTCCGATTCCATGACCTGCGTCATACGGCTGGAACACGGCTAGCCGAAGCCGGTGCCGACGCGTTCACGATCAAGGACATCCTTGGTCACGCCAGCATTCAGACCTCGGCGATCTATGTTCACGCCACTGACGAAGGAAAACGCCGCGCGTTGACGGCTCTTGGACAATACGCGGAAAGATTAGGTCACAAATTGGTCACAAATGAAAAAGAGCAGATCGGATGACCTGCTCTAAATCATTGATTCTAAAGGTGGCGGCGCGGCGACTCGAACGCCGGACCTAGGGGTTATGAATCCCTCGCTCTAACCAGCTGAGCTACGCCGCCGATTAAACTGGCGAACCGTGCAACAATGGCCGTTCGACAGAAGTGGGCACTTTAACATAAGGTTCGGCTGGGGGCTAGAGTGGGGCAAAATTTTGTCCGCCCATCGGAATGAGCGGGCTCTGGCTCTTGGCGATCAAGAGCCGATCGTCTGTTGTTTGCCCAAAGGCAGCGTTTCAGAAGGTAGTGCCGAGGCAATGATCGATCGGAGTCTCTCTGATTCCTCCCGCATATACTCTTTGAGCTGCGAATTGTCCGCCGGCGGCGTCAAGGTGATGGGTTTATGATAGACAATCTTCAATTTATAAGGTCGGGGAAATAGATGATGGGCCGAATAGGCTTCGTATCCCCCGATGATCGTGACCGGCACCAGCGGCACTTCCGCACTTAACGCCAATCGGATGACCCCGGCCTTAAATGGCATCAGTTTTCCATCACGTGTCCGTCCGCCTTCGGGAAAGACCATCAAGCCTCCTCCTCCACGCAAGTGTGCCATCGAATGGCGCAATGCCGCGCGGTCTCCAGTCGGCGCATCGATATTGACCGGAAAGGCCCCGTAGGCGCGCATCATCGACCCCAACACCGGTAACCGGACCATCTTATCCCAGGTCATATATCTCAGCGGCCGGTCCAAGGGGAGTGAAACCCAGATCGGATCGATATAGCTGACATGGTTGGGCGTCATAATCATGGCCCCGCTCGGTGGGACGTTCTCAACCCCTTCGAATTCGATGCGAAAATAGAGGCGACAGATGATGTCGACAAAGAATCTCGTCAATTTAAAAAGCCAGACACTCTCCATGAAGTAGTTCGCAGTTCACGGCTCGCACTTCGATCACGGGTTAAGATGACGAACCGGCTACAAATTCCCTTTCTTTATTTGATTCGCGAGATAATCGGTCGCACGCCAGGAGACCGCCAGAATCGTCAAGGTCGGATTCTTCTCGGTCGCTGAGGGGAACGCGCTGCCGTCGACGACGAAAAGATTCTTGACCGCGTGCATCTGGCAAAATTGATTGAGCATGGAATTTTTAGGGTCCGCTCCCATCCGGCAAGTTCCATGTTCATGGATGGCCTCGCCGGGGGTATCGATCCGGCCCCGCTGGAAATTCCATAGTTCGGCCTTCGCTTCGTGAAAGAGCTGTTCGACCGTGTCATACATCTCGTTGGCCATCTGACGCTCATTGGCGCCATGCTGCAGGATAATCCTGGGCAACGGCACGCCATATCGATCGAGCCGGGTCTCATCGACCTCGACGCGATTTTCCGGGCGCGGCGGAATCTCGCCGTAAGGGTGCGCCGCAATCCAGGCCGGATAACGCTGTTTGACCTCGCGCTTGAAATCCGGGCCAAATCCGGCCAGATCTTTCGCCCATCCCGCCCCCGCCTGACAACCGGTCCCCCAGAACTGCATGCCGAAACCTCGCGCGTATTCGCGCCGGCGGCCGCGATGATTGAACCGGGGAAGGTAGATGTGCTCACCACCGATGCCGCTATCGTGCGTCGTTTCGCGCCCATACAGTTGCGGCAGAAAACCGTAGACATGAAAGCGAAACTGCTCGCAGAGGTTTTTGCCCAGTACTCCGGAGGTGTTGCCGATCCCATTCGGATAGAGGGTCGATTTCGAATTGAGCAGAATACGAGTCGAGTCGATGCAAGAGGCTCCCACCACCACCACTTTGGCCTTAACCTGATACTCCTGTCCGGTCTGGCGGTGAAAATATTGGACGCGATCGGCCAGCCCGGTCCGCGGATCGGGCAGAATTCGCGACACGACCGCGTGGCTGGTGACCTCCAACCGCCCGGTTCGCAAGGCCTCGGGGATCAAATGTTGGCCGGCATTGAAGAAACTGCCGGTGCTGCAGCCGGAGCCGCAATCACCGCAATAATGGCACTGCGCCCGCCCGCGGTGCGCGCGAGTTAAATTGGCGCGGCGAGTGCTCACGACTTGAATTCCCAATCGCGCCGCCGCGCGCTTCAAGTAGATCTCTCCACAACGTAAAGCCAGCGGCGGCAGATGATATTGGCTTCCCGGCAAGACGTCCAGGTCCTCGTCACCGCCACAGACCCCAATCAACTGATCGACCTGATCGTAATAGGACTTGAGATCCCGATAGGTCAGCGGCCACGGAATACCGTATCCGTCATTGACCTGGAAATCGAGGTCGGAATAGCGCAGGCTGACGCGCCCCCAGACGTTGGTCTTGCCCCCCCAACCCCAGACCCGATACAGATTGAACGGAAGATCGGGCGGAGTCAGGAGCGGCTGCTCCTGAGGACTCAAGAAGAACCGATAAGGCCGTTGGCCGCTTTGCAGAAGTTCCCGCCGCTCATAAGGCAAAAGGCCCATCCAGAACTTCGCGCTCTCGAATCGCTCGCCGGCGTCCAGCAACAACACGTTGATGCCCTGCCGCGTCAGGTTCCAGGCGGCCATTCCACCCGACGCCCCCGAACCGATCACGACGACATCATAGACTTTGGGTTGTTTTTTAATCTGCATCCAGCCTCCAGCCTAAAGAAGATAGCTCGTCTGTTTAGTATTCTCAAGATGCCGGTCCAACATAACTTGATTGACGATCTGAATTACGAATATTATCTGATCTGTATCTATCTCACTTCGGTCCTAATGAAGTGGTCCTGGTAAAATGAGCTGAGGAGGAAAAAGTTATGCCATATTCTGAATTACTGATTAAGCCGATGAGAGAAGACCTGACGAAACTGG
>DATEFT010000142.1:0-2247 GCA_035280505.1 Blastocatellia bacterium
GGCCTCGATCAGATTGCGCTCTTCGTCCTTCAGGTACTCCTGGCTCTCGTTGCCGCGCGGGGGAGTGTCGGACGAGCCGCCGCCGGTGCGAATATCGGTCAATTGCGTGAGGGAGGTGCCGTCGAGCGACATCCGGTAGAGATTGTTCTGGCGGGTGAAGACGATATATTTCTGATCCGCGGTGAACTTCGGGCTGTTCTCGCCGTCGATGGTGCTGGTCAATTGCCGGCGCTCGTGTTTCGCGTGATCGTAGATGAAGATGTCGCCGTCTTCGGAGAAGACCGTCAGTTTTTTATCGCTCGACAGATCGCCCGATGACGGCGGCGCCTGTTTGATCTCTTCTTCCGTCAACTTCCGCAATCCTTCGTCGCTTCGCCCCAACTCCGCGATCTCGACCCGGTAGAGGGCGCTCTCTCTCAACCGGGGCTCGCCCGCTCGCTTCCACCGGAAATAGACGCGTTGCCCGTCCTGCGACCAATAGACTCCGGTCGGTTCATAACCGACCAGATCCGGGCCTCGCATGATGTTGTCGATGGTCAAATCGAACTTCTTGGGCGGCGTCGATCGAGTTTGCGGGAGCGCCGGCGACGGCAGGAGCAGCGAGCACAGACAGAGCGATGAGAGCAGGGTACGGCGAAGCGAGACTTTCATAAAGATCTCCTTAGTCCTAGCCAGACAGGAAATGGCCGGAGCTAGCGAAAGAGACGGCCTCGACGGATCCGGGATCCGTCTCTTTCGCTAGCTCCGGAGCTTCCGGGTTCTTAGACGAACCTGACTTTGCCTTCGCCGTCAACGATTTCGCCAATCACGTAGAATGGCTCGCGGGCAAAGTCGAGTTGATCTTGCACGAACTGAAGGAAAGACGGATGAATGATAATGACCAGGCCAACCCCGAGATTGAACGTCCGCAGCATATCTTCGCGCGGGACATTGCCGAGCTTCTGGATCAGATCGAAGACCGGCAACGCGGGCCAACTCGACTCCTTGATCGCCGCGTCGACGTTGCTCGGCAGAATGCGGGGGATATTATCGACCAGACCTCCGCCCGTGATATGCGCCAGGCCCTTGATCACGCCATCGTGTTCGATCAGTCGATTGAGCGCAGGGAGATAATTCTTGTGAGGTTTCAGCAACTCTTCCGCGAGGGGGCATCCGAGTTCCGGGATCTGGGTACTGAGTTGATAGCCTGCATGGTCGAGCAGGATTTTGCGCGCCAGGGTGTATCCGTTGGTGTGCAGCCCGAGCGAGGGCAGCGCGAGGACGAGGTCGCCGGACGTGATCCGCGACCCGTTGATGACCTTCCGGCGATCGACGACCCCGACGATGAACCCGGCCAGGTCGTATTCGCCTTCGCGGTAGAAATCGGGCATCTCGGCCGTCTCGCCGCCGATCAGCGCGCAGTCGCCCTCGCGGCAACCGCGGGCCAGTCCATCGATGATCTGTTCAATGATCTTGGGATCCAGCTTGCCGACCGCGATGTAGTCGAGAAAGAAGAGCGGTTTGGCGCCCTGGACCAGAATGTCGTTGATGCAGTGGGCGACCAGGTCGTAACCGATGGTGTTGTGGATCCCCGTCGCAAAGGCCAGCTTCAGTTTGGTGCCGACGCCGTCGCAACTGGAGACCAGCACCGGTTCGCGCACCTCCGAGAAGACGCCCTTGAAGAGTCCGCCGAATCCACCGATCTCCGACATCACGTTCTCATTGAATGTCGTCCGAGCTAGCCTTTTGATACATTCGGTAGTGCTGTGCGCGGCGTCGATGTTGACGCCCGCATCTTTATAAGTAATCGTATTTGTCATGGCCTGATATCTAGGATTTTGAAGATCACGACCTCGAATCGATAGTTAAACCCCGCCGTCTCCGACAGCAAAGCCCATATTTCGGCAGAGTCATTTCAGCTTATTGTGGTGACGAAAAATTCGAGGGTTCCGGACACTTTTCGGTCAGTCGGTGGCGAATGACAGCGCCGCCCCCTCTTCGCGTTCCCGCATGGTCTGCCCGTGCTCGCCGAGCCGAGTCGGATATTGTCCGGTGTAACAGGCGGTGCAGAACCTGGTATTGCCGGGATCGCCGACCGCCTCCAACAGCCCCCGGAGGCTCAAATATCCCAGCGAATCGGCGTCGAGGAACCGCCGGATCTCCTCGGTCGAATGCCGCGCGGCGATCAACTCTTCGTGGGTCGGCGTGTCCACGCCGTAATAGCAGGGCGCGATGGTCGGCGGCCCGCTGATCCGCATATGAACCTCG
>DATEFT010000143.1:0-2552 GCA_035280505.1 Blastocatellia bacterium
CAATCGTTGCCAGATCTCGGTTCGCAGCCGGAGCTGAGCGATCTCGCCCGCGACCTCCAGGCGCGTCCGCGCGAGGCGCCGCTTGAGCCGCCCGGAACCCGTCGGCTGTAACCTCTCCCACTCCCGGAGGCCGCGCCGGTAGGACTTGCGAATGCGCGCCATTGCTTCGAGCGTCGCCTCCCGGTGCTCTTCGGTGCGATCTTCGGGTCGCTGCTGGTCGGCCGCATCCGGAATCGCCACGACCTCACGGAGGCTGAGCGTCCCGGCCTTCAAGTCCTCGCCGATCTTCAGCAACTCGGCCACGGCGATGGGCGATCGCGAGACGGCCCGCCGCGTCTGCCGAACTCCATTCTCGATCCGTTTGGCCAGCGCCACCTCGCCGTCGCGCGTCAAGAGCGGCACCCGGCCGATTTCGCGCAGGTAGAGCCGCACCGGATCCACCTCCGCCCCCATCTCGCCCGGAGAGAGATCGAGTCCGGACTCTTCGTCTTCGAGCAACGACTCCGCGGCCTCATCCGGCGAGATCCGCTCTTCAGGCAGATGGGGCTGCGACCCTTCGAACTCCAGGAACTCCAGATCTTGATTCTTTTCCGTCTTCCGCATCCTAATCTTGCCTTTCACGCGAGAAATGAATCAGGGTGGGACCCTCTCGCGCTTGAGTCTCCACCCCCGCTCCTTCGATCCTGCCTCTGCTAAAAATCTCGAAAAAAACGCCCCCGCCGCCGGCGAGGGCTCGACCCTTCCTTCTCATCTCTTAACTTACAACTTCTTATGGGCCCGGATGCTCTGCCAGATCTGCTCCAACGTCATCTTGGCGAGCGCCCGCTCGACCGCCGTATTAACCTCTGTCAAAACTTCGTCCAAGATCATTTCCATGCTGCCGCCCACCGGACACCGCCGATTGGGCGCGTGGCAATTCAAGGTGGAGATCTCTCCCCCCTCGACCGCCCGATAGACCTCCGAGAGGGCAATCTGGCTCGGTCTCCGCGCCAACCGCGAACCCCCGCACGCTCCCGTCTGCGAACTGATCAACTCCGCCCGGGCCAGCGCGCATAAAATGCGCCGGATCACCACCGGGTTGGTATTGACGCTGGCGGCCATCCGGTCCGACTTGATCGGTTTGTCTCCCGCCCCGGCCATCAAGACCAGCATGTGGACCGCCACGGCAAATCGGCTATTGGTCGGCATCGTCAATCTCACCCACTCTCTACGCTAAACTTTGCTTCCAGGTTCGCTCTGCTTCGATCCGCGCCGGATCCGCACCTGAAGAGCATTTGTAACAATTATAGTTACAAATAGCTTTTTGTCAAGAGGGGGGTCCGGACCGCGAAAGACGCGAAAGACGCGAAGCCAGGTCGATTTCGCGTCTTTCGCGTCTTTCGCGGTTTGAATTTTCCGGCTAGGCCCCGACCGTTCGGCCGCGGAGGGCGCGGACGGCGGAGGCGAGGCGGTCGCCGTACTCGGGGTCGGCGTTGCGGAAATGGCCGATGCAGCGTTCGATGACGTCGTCGCGCGAGACGCCCGAGAGGCTGCCCGCGAGGTTCTCGATCAGGCGCTGCTTCTCCGGTTCGCTCATGAGGCGATAGAGGGCGCCGGCCTGGACGAAGTCGTTATCCTCCGGGTGGCGTTCATATGGTGTCGAACCGGACAGGCCGCGCATCTCGAGCGGCGCCTGGTGCTGTTCATGGGTCTGGACCGGGCCGTCGAAGCTGTTCGGCTCGTAATTTTTGGCGCGTCCGCCGTTGCCGTCGAACCTCATGGCTCCGTCGCGGCCGTAGTTCTCGGCCCGGGTCGCGTGCGGACAGTTGACGGGCAGCGCGGTGTGGTTGATGCCGAGCCGGTAACGTTGCGTGTCGCCGTATGCGAAGAGGCGGCCCTGCAGCATCTTGTCCGGCGAGGGGCCGATCCCCGGGACGAAGTTGGCCGGATTGAAGGCCGATTGCTCGACCTCCGCGAAATAGTTGTCCGGGTTGCGGTTGAGCACCAGGCGCCCGACTTGGTGCAGCGGGTAGTCGGCATAGGGCCAGACCTTGGTCAGGTCGAAGGGGTTGAAGCGATAGTTGGCGGCTTCGGCCGTGGGCATGACCTGCACTTTGAGGGTCCAGGACGGGAATTCGCTGCGTTCGATCGACCGCAGCAGGTCGAGGTGGTGATGATTGGGGTTTTGGCCGGCGAGCTGGGCGGCTTCCGCCGCCGTCAGGCATTTGATCCCCTGGTCGGTCTTGAAATGATATTTGACCCAGAAGGCCTCACCGGCGGCGTTCATCCATTGAAAGGTGTGCGAGCCGAAGCCGTCCAGGTGGCGGTAGGAGGCCGGGATCCCGCGATCGCCGAAGAGCCAGGTGAACTGATGGGTGGCCTCCGGAGAATGGGAGAAGAAGTCCCAGGCGTTGTCCGGTTCCTGGACGTGCGTGTAGGGGTCGCGTTTCTGCGAGTGGATGAAGTCCGGGAATTTGAGCGGGTCGCGAATGAAGAAGATCGGGGTGTTGTTGCCGACCAGATCGTAGTTGCCGTCTTCGGTGTAGAACTTGACGGCGAACCCGCGTGGGTCG
>DATEFT010000144.1:0-12103 GCA_035280505.1 Blastocatellia bacterium
TGAAACAGGTCAAGGTCGAGAAGTTCATGGGGCGTTTCGACGCCATCAACATCATCGAGCGCAGCATCCGGCTCTATGAAGATCTCAAACAACAGTTGATCGCCACCTATCGATAGCTCGTTCCCTCGAACGAGGAGGAGAACAGACCGCGAAACACGCGAAACAGACGACCGGTGGTCAACTTCGCGGATTCCGCGTGTTTCGCGGTTCGTCACCCGATTTTGCTGCCAGGTACTGACAATGAAGACTGAAAAATATCATTTAGCTCAGCTCAACATCGGCCGCATGCTGGCGCCGCTCGACGATCCGATCATGGCCGAGTTCGTGGCCTCGTTGGACGAGATCAACGCCCTGGCCGATCGCAGCCCCGGATTCGTCTGGAGGTTTCAGACCGCGGAGGGCGACGCCACGGCGCTGCGTCCCTACGACGATGATCGAATCCTCGTCAACTTCTCGGTCTGGAAGAACCTGGAAGATCTCAAGACCTACGTCTACCAGACCGCGCACGCGGAGGTCATGCGCCGCCGCCGGCAGTGGTTCGAGAAGTTCGACGGACTCTTTCTCGTGCTCTGGTGGGTCGAGGCGGGCCATCTTCCCGACCTCAACGAGGCCCGGGAGCGTCTGGCCGATCTGAACGAGCACGGCGTGAGCGAACGGGCGTTCACTTTTCGACATCCGTTTCCGCCTCCGGGCGAACCGAGCGAGAGATTGATCGTGACGCCTTTCGATCCCTGCCCGGCGACCTAACCCGGCCGACAGCCACAGTCATTGAAACGATCGAGATTCCGATCCTGAAGCTCCCTGCAAAATTTATGGATAACCTGAAGAACGTTGTGATCTACACGGATGGGGCCTGCCTGGGCAACCCCGGCCCCGGCGGCTATGGTGTGGTAATGCTCTACGACAATCACCGTAAAGAGTTGTCGGGAGGGTACCGCTTAACGACCAACAACCGGATGGAGATGTTGGCGGCGATCGTCGGGCTCCGCGCGCTCAAGTCGAGATGCACGGTGACCGTCTACAGCGATTCCAAGTACCTGGTCGATGCGATCGGGCTGGGATGGGCTCAACGCTGGCGAGCCAACGGTTGGAAACGCAACAAGAAGGAGATGGCGGTCAACCCCGACCTCTGGGGAGAGCTGCTCGACCTCTGCGCCCAGCACGACATCAAGTTCGTCTGGGTCAAGGGACACGCGGGAAACCGGGAGAACGAGCGCTGCGATGAGTTGGCGGTCTGCGCCGCCAAACAGAGAGAGCTGCCGATCGACACCGGCTATCAAGGCAAGTAGGCCGCGGCGGCAAGAAGCCGAAAGACGCGAAACACGCTAAAGTGGTCAGGAATTTCGCGTCTTCCGCGTCTTTCGGCTTCCTGCGGCCGCGGATTAGGGTTTACTGTTGCCAACCGCCGCCCAGGGCCTTGTAGAGCTGGACCAGGGCCGCCAGTTCATCGCGCCGGGTTCGCGTCAGATTCAACTCGGCATCGAACAGGTCGCGATCCGAATCCAGAGCGTTGAGGAGCGTATCGACTCCGCCGCGATATCTGAGATAGGCCAAACGCGAGCGATCCTGCAGGGTCGTCACCAGCGACTCCTGTGCCGCGCGCACGTCCTTGACCTTGCGATATCCGACCAGCGCATCCGAGACCTCCCGAAAACCGGTCTGAATGGTCCGTTCATACTCCACGAGCGCCAGTTGCTGCTGGGCTTTGGCCAGCCGGACGCCCGATTTGATTCGGCCCGCCGTGAAGATCGGTTGAGTGATCTGCGGACCGAAGTTCCAGTAGCTGCCCGGACCGCGAAACATATTCGAGAGCTGGCTGCTCTGAAATCCGGCGATTCCGGTCAGACTGATCTGCGGAAAGTAGGCCGCCCGGGCCACGCCGATGTCGGCGGTCGCCGCAATCAGGCTCTGTTCGGCGGCCTGGATATCCGGGCGCCGCGTGAGCAACGAAGACGGCAATCCGGGCGGCACCGCGGGCGGCTGTTCCTGTTCGGTCAGCCGGCGGCCGCGCACGACGTCGCCGGGGTTCTGACCCAGCAGCAGGCTGATCTGATTCTCGGTCTGCTCGATCGATCGTTCGGTATCCGGGATCGTCTGGGCGGCGCTGTAGACCAGTTGTTCGGCCTGGCGCACATCCAGAATGGTCGCGACCCCGCCCTGCTGGCGCACCCGGATCAAACGCAACGACTCTTCGCGAGTGGCCAGCGTCCGTTTCGCAATCTCCAACTCCTGATCCAGATCGAGCAGGTTGAAGTAGGCCGTGGCGACATCGCCGACCAGGGTCGTGACCACCGCTTTCCGATTCTCTTCGGTGGCGAGGAGATCGGCGCGGGACGCTTCGGTCGCCTTGCGCAGCCGTCCCCAGATGTCCAGCTCAAAAGAGAGCAGGTTGAGCAGCACCGTGCCGAAGGTGCGGTCCCGGCTGGTTCCCGGAGGCAACGAGACCTGACCGCTGGTCGAATTGCGCAGGGTCGTCATTTCGGCGCTGGCCCCGAACTGCGGGAACTGATCGGACCGGGTGATCCCCAGGTTGGCCCGCGCGGCCTCGACCCGCACCACGGCCTCGCGAAGATCGAAATTCTGGGCCAGGGCCCGGCGGATCAACTCCTGCAGCCGTTCATCTTTGAAGACCTCGAACCATTTCAGATCGGCCAGCGAATTGGGATCCGCCGCGGCCGCCGGATCCGCGGTCCCGCGAAAGACCGCCGGCGTCTGGGCGACCGGCTTGCGGTACTTGGGACCGACGCCGCAGCCGGCCAGCAGGCCCAACAATGCAGCAGCTATGATTATTCGCTTATTCATCTCTTCCCTCTTCTCTCAATCAGTCAATCAGTCAATCAGTCGCCGGTAGCCGGGGCCGGCGCTTCCGGCGCTTCCGGCGTGGTTCGGGGCTCACTCTTCTTGACGACTCCCGAGAGTTTCTCGACCACGTAGAAGGTCACGGGGATCAGAAAGATGGCGATGATGGTCGCGGCCAGCATGCCGACGATGACGACCGTTCCGAGGATGCGCCGGCCCGCCGCCCCCGAACCCGAGGCGAGCCACAACGGGACGCATCCTAAAATGAAGGCGAAGGAGGTCATCAGAATCGGCCGCAGGCGCAGCCGGGCCCCCTCCAGCGCGGCTTCCGCCAGATCGCGCCCCTTCTCGAACTCCGCCTTCGAGAACTCGACGATCAGGATCGCATTCTTGGCCGCCAGTCCGATCAGCACCACCAGCCCGATCTGCGCATAGACGTCCAGGTCGTAGCCTCTCAACAACAGGCCCACGAAGGCGCCGAAGATCGCGACCGGCACCGAGAGCAGCACCGAGAACGGCAGCGTCCAGCTCTCGTAGAGCGCCGCCAGAATCAGAAAGACGAAGATCAGCGGCAGCGCAAAGGCGGAGAAGGTCCCGCCCGAGGCCTGCTTCTCCTGGTAAGAGAGATCGGCCCAGTCGTATCCCATCTCCGGCGGCAACACCTCTTTCGCCACCTCTTCGAGCGCGGCCATGGCCTGGCCGGAGCTGTAACCGGGCGCGGCGCTGCCCAGCACCTGGGCCGCCCGGTAGAGATTGAAACGGTTGGTATATTCCGGACCGCTGATCGATCGCGTCGTCACCAACGCCGAGAGCGGCACCATGTTGCCGTCGTTGTTCCGCACATAGTATCGATTGATGTCCTGGTCGCTCAGCCGCTCCTCGCCTTCCGCCTGGATGAAGACCCGCCACTGCCGGCCGAAGCGATTGAACTGATTCAGATAGAGGCCGCCCAGAAAGGCCTGCAGAGTCTGGTAGACGTCCTCCACCGCCACGCCCTGCTTCAACACCTTGTCGCGATCGACGTCGGCGAAGATTTGCGGAATCGAGGCGGAGAACTGCGAGGCCACGCCCGTCAACTCCGGCCGTTTACGGCAGGCCTCGAGAAATTTGTGCAGATTCTCGTCCAGAAACTGCACCGAGCCGCCGCTGCGATCCTGAAGCCACAGCGAGAATCCTCCGGCGCTGCCCAGCCCGGGAATCGACGGCGGCATGAAGGCAAAGGCCATCGCCTCCGGCACCTGCGAGCCCAGGGCGCCGTTCAGGGCCCCGACGATCCCCCGCGCCGACAGTTGCGGAGATTGGCGTTCATCCCAGGGCTGGAGGCCGATGAAGAAGAAGCCCTGATAGCTGGCCGAAGTCCGGGTCAGCAGGCTGAAGCCGCCGATCGTGTTGTAGGACTTCACGCCTTCCGCCCTGGCCAGAATACTCTCGACCTTCTGCAACACCTGGTCGGTCCGCTCCAGCGAAGCCGCCGCCGGCAGTTGAACGTTGAGAAAAGCGTATCCATAATCCTCTTCGGGCAGGAAGCTGGTCGGAAGCCGCTTGCCGAGCAGGCCGCTGGCGACCGCGAATCCGGCGAGAATCAACATGCCGATCACGGCTTTGCGGATCAGCGCGTGGCTCCAGTTGACGTACCCGTGGGTGGCCTTCGCAAAGGTCCGGTTGAAGGCCCCGAAGAACCGGGCCAGCGGACCGCGGGACTCCCGGCGGGGACGCAACAGCAGCGCGGAGAGCGCCGGAGAGAGGGTCAGCGCATTGAAGGCCGAGATCAGCACCGAGATCGCGATCGTGACCGCGAACTGTTTGTTCAACCGGCCCTGAATGCCGCTCACGAACGCCAGCGGCAGAAAGACCGACGAGAGGATCAGGGCGATGGCGATCACCGGCCCCGAGACCTCACTCATCGCCTGAAACGTGGCGTCGCGAGGAGAGAGCCCGCGCTCGATGTGATGCTCGACCGCCTCGACCACCACGATCGCGTCGTCCACCACCAGACCGATCGCCAGCACCAGGCCGAAGAGCGAGAGGGTATTGATCGAAAAACCGAGCAGGGGAAAGAGCGCGAAGGTGCCGATCAACGAGACCGGAACCGCGATCATCGGAATCAGCGTCGCCCGCCAGCTCTGCAGGAAGAGAAAGACCACCAGGGTCACCAGGAGCATCGCCTCGACCAGCGTCTTGATGATATCCCGGATGCCCTCGGTCACCGGGAGCGTGGTGTCGAGCGAGATCATGTAGTCGAGGTCGGCCGGAAAGCGCCCCTTCAGGTCGGCCATCGTCTTTTTGAGCCCCTCGGCCACCGCCAGCGCGTTGGAACCGGGAGCCTGAAAGACGGCGATGATCGCGCTCGGTTGCCCGTTCAGGCGCGACCGCTGCTGATAGTTGAGCGCGCCCAGTTCGATCCGGGCGACATCCTTCAACCGCACGACCGAGCCGTCCGGATTGGAGCGGACGACGATCTGGCCGAACTCTTCGGGCGTCTGCAGCCGGCCCTGGGCCCGAACGGTGTAGGTCATCTCCTTGCCCTGCGGGGCCGGTTCGGCGCCCACCTGGCCCGAGGGGTTGACGGTGCTCTGCCGGCGAACCGCGTTGGCCAGATCCGGAACCGCCAGCCCGAGCTTGGCCAGCACATCCGGTTTGACCCAGATCCGCATCGCATAATCGCTGGCGCCGAAGAGCCGCACCTCGCCCACGCCCGGCACGCGATAGAGAACATCGTTGATGTTGATGTTCGCATAGTTGGCGAGGAAGAGCGCGTCATAGGTCTTGTTAGGCGAATAGATCGAGATGACGAACATGGGAATGCCCGTCGATTTGCGAATATTGATCCCGTACTGGGTCACGTCGGTCGGGAGATTCGGCTGCGCTTGCGCCACCCGATTCTGGACGTTGACCTGATCGGTGTTGACGTCGGTATCGACGTCGAAGGTGACCGTCAACTGCTGGGTGCCGTCGTTGGCGTTGGTCGACTGCATGTAGAGCATGTTGTCGACGCCGTTCATCTGCTGCTCCAGCGGCGTCGAGACCGACTGCTCGATGGTGACGGCATCGGCTCCGGTGTAGGTGGTGGAGGTGATGATCTGGGGCGGCACTATATCCGGAAACTGCCCCAGCGGCAATCCGCGCATCGCCACCAACCCTCCGAGGATGGTGAAGATGGCGATCACCATCGCTACGATCGGACGTCTAATAAAAAAGTTGGATATCATGATCTGCTTCCGGTTTTAGTTATTGGTTCTCTCTTTTTCCGGCTGTCAACCTGAAACGCGGGCTGAAATGCGGGCCGCAGAGCGGATTGCGAATGGCGGATGGCGGATCGTCCCTATCCAGCCCCCAACTGAGCTTTAACCAACGAGCGACTAACAGCTCAGTCCTCAGCTACACCATGCTCCAATCCGCCATCCGCCATTCGCAATCCGCGTCAAGCTATTTAGTCGGCGCGGAGACGTAGGGTTTCGGGTTGACCACCACTCCCGGCCTCACCTTTTGCGTGCCTTCGACGATCACGGTCTCGTTGGGGTTGAGCCCCTCCTCGATCACCCACAACGATCCGATTCGATCTCCGACCTTGACGGATCGAATATCGACCTTGTTCTCACCGTCCACCATGGCGACCTGGTAGCGCCCCTGCAGTTCCGACACCGCCCGTTGCGGAACCAGCAACGCATCCGCCTTCGTGCTGGTCACTGAACGGACCCGGCCATACTGGCCCGGGCGCAGAACGTTTCCGGGGTTCGGAAAGATTCCGGCCAGCCTGATCGAGCCGGTCTTCTGATCGATCTCGCGGTCGGCCACGTAGAATCGCCCCTGCTGCGGATAGGTCGATCCATCGGCCAGGATCAGCTCCAGTTCCAGTTTCTGGGCCGCCTTGTTCCAGTCGCTCTGACTGGGGTGATGTTTGCTATAGCGCAGATACTCCTGCTCGCTGAGCGTGAAATAGACCTTGATCGGATCGACCGTCGAGACCGTGGTCAACGTTCCGCTGGTGGGATTGACCAGGTTGCCGACCTGGGCCTGGGCGATGCCCGCGATCCCGTCGATCGGGGCCGTGATTCTGGTGAACCCCAGGTTCAGTTCGGCCGTCGCCACTGCCGCGCGAGCCGCCGCCACCGCCGCCTGCGCCGCGACGATGGCCGCCTTGGCCGTTTCGACCCCGGCCCCGGCGGCCTCCACCTGGGCGCGGGCCGCCAGATTGGACTGAACGGCATTATCGAGCTCCTGGTCGGTGACCGCCTTCTCCTTGGCCAGCGGCGCGTAGCGATTGACGTCGAGCTGGGTCCGGCCCTGATTGGCCTCGGCCTGCGAGAGCTGGGCCCTGGCCTGCGAGAGCTGCCCGTTGGCCTGGGTCACCTGTCCTTCGGCCCGGGCCAGCTCGCCCCTGGCCTGATCCAGCGCCGCCTGAAACGGCCGCGGGTCGATCTGAAACAACAACTGACCCTTTCTGACCAGAGAGCCTTCCATGTAGTTTTTAGTCAGCAGGTAGCCAGCGACCTGCGCGCGAATCTCGGCATTGACCATACCGTCGAGTGTGCCGATCCACTCGCTGAAGATCGGCACACTCTTCTGCTCGACTCGAACCACCTCTACCTCGGGCGGTTTCGGAGCCGGCGCGGGGGCTTTACTTTTAGACCAACCGCTCGCGACAAACAGACCGATCACAATCGCGCAGATGGTCAGAGAGATGATCAGCTTGTGTTTTGACAAAATATTCATAATTCGATTCAGGTCCATTCTCCCTCGACATTCAGCCTGTTGATTCCCTTCCTCACTTGCCACATCTTTTCATGACATCTTTAATCATTTGCATCACCAGCCCGGAGGCCGTCAGTGACGCTCCGCACTCACACATCCGCGCCAGAAGCCGCCCGCCCTCGGCGTCCACGAACGTCACCTCCGTCAGATCTATCTGAACGGGCTTGTGCGCGGTGGCGGCTGCCTGCCAGCATCGCTGCAACTCGGCGACCCAGGGGCCCTTCAACTTTCCCTCAACCACAAACTTGGTGATTGCGACTTCATTGTGAATAGTAATTCTAAGCATCACCGCCCCTCTCCAGGCTCGATCTCTTCCTGCCGCCTTCTTATTCGCAATCGCCTTGCCAAATCGCCAGGGCGCGCCGCCGCCGCTTCAACTCGATGTCTTTGAACGGTGTAGAGAGCGGCCGGTCAAAACCCGGAAGTGACCCTGACCGCGAAATGGCTGACCACATAAGGTCACCTGGCAATACGCGGTCAGTCTTCTTCATCGCCGGGCCTTCTCAATCAACAATTGAAAAGCCGCTACTGGGCCAATCAAGTTGATCCAAAACTAAATTGCTCACTAACAAGTTTGATAACAAGTTTGATGCTGAACCGCGAAAGACGCGAAACACGCCAAATCAACAACCTTTCTCGAAGTTCAAAATACAAAAATCAAAAAAGCTGAAAACCCATGATTGAAAGCTGACTGTGGCGAAAAGGTTGTGACCGCGGGTTGCCACATGTCCACAGATGGTCATCAAATGGTCATCTCTGACCATCACGTCATCATTCGAGTGGACCCGCATTACTACTTTATCTATTGCACTCCAAATGAGTTGATCTGAATCTGCGGCGAAAGCCGCGTCGTGGCAAGGAGGTTGCAATGTAGATCGGCGAAGTGAGCGCGCGCCCTTGAAGCGTCACACGTTCGGAACAGGTATTTACAATAAGGGAAAAAACGTTGGTTGATCTTCAAGAACTTTGAAAATGGGATGGACGTACAAGGGTGAGCCGTTTTGCCATGCAGGTGCGCGGCGATGAGCAGTAGGTGAAGAGCAGACTAGTAGACGATAGCAATAGATAAAAGATAAAGCTGCGCCACGCACCGGGCAGAATGCACGATTAGAAGCACACGATTAGTAGTGCAGAAAAAGATAGCGGGATAAAACAGAAAACAGATAGACAATGGTACTGGCAATACGCTTCCAATCGGCACAGGATTTTGTACCAATAAAAAGGAGAAGGAAAATGGCACGACTCAAAATGTTGGTTGTCGCGATTTTCGCCACGATGTTATTCGCTTCACTGGCCCTGGCTCAAGAACAGAGCAAGAATGAGGCGAGCGTACAAGGAACTGGTTTCTTCACCAATGACACGACCGGAAACGGAATCAGACAGCACACTACCAACTCGGGTGGCCTGCTGCTCGGTTATCGCTATCACATCAACCGCTTTCTCGCCGCTGATGCCAGCTACGGGTACAACCGCAACACGTTCCAGAACCAATTGGCCCTGGGCGCGGCCAACATTCAATCCAACGTTCACCAGATCACCGGAGCGCTGGTGGTGACCTCTCCCAAGGAGTACGGCAAGCTCAAACCGTTTGCGCTGGCCGGAACCGGAGTCCTCAACTTCGATCCGACCAACAATCAATTTGGGCCGCTCGGGGCCAGAGGTCAGAACAAGGGAGTCTTCCTGTACGGCGCGGGCACTGACATCGACATCAACAAGCGCTTCGCCTTCAGGCTCGAATATCGAGGGTTGGTCTACGATCGCCCGGACTTCGGGTTCTCGGCCCTGAACTCCGGCCGGACCACCCACACGGCGCAACCGTCGGCGGGATTCGTCATCAAGTTCTAACGGGCGCGCGCACGGATCGTGACGCGACCAGCGCACAGTTCTCTCCGCCGGCCGCGCCACGATCGTCACCGACCATCGGCTTTAAATCGGGAAAGAGGCGAATAGGGATTCGAATCCTATTCGCCTCTTTTCCATTTCGACGTTCGATCGGGAGATTTCAAGCTCGCGAGACGAGGACGTTACGGTGAGTGGCGAGAAATTCGGCCACGCTCGTGGGTCTTCGGCCGGTCAACTCTTCGACGGCCGAAGTGGCGGGCGCGAACTTGCCCTGCGCCATCCCCAGGTGGAAGGAGAGAAAGAGATCGGCGACGAACTCCGGCAGCCCGTTCGCCACCACGTTCGCTCTGAAGGCCTCCGGTTCGAGCGGCAGATAGGAGACCGGATGTCCCGTCAGCTCGGTGGCGAGCCTGGCGATCTCGTGATAGTTGACCACGGCCGGCCCCGTCACATCGATGGCCCGGTTGCTGGTCTCGGACGAGGCCAGAATGGCAGCGGCCACCCGGGCGCAATCCTCACGCGTCACCCAGGCGGCGCCGTCCTCTCCGGCCGCCGCGGGGAGCTGACCCCGCACCACGGCGTCGGGCAGCGCGATCAGGATCACTTCGGAATAGACGTTGTTTCGCAGCACGGTCCAACTCAATCCGCTGGCGGCGACCAGTTGCTCGGTGTCCCAGTGATCTTGCGCGACAAGCACGGGCGTCGGCGGCTCCGGATTGGTGACGGAGGTGTAGACGATGTGCTGGACCCCCGCGCGCTTGGCGGCTTCGATCGCCTCTTTGTGCTGTTTGACTCTTCGACCGGGCAGGTCGACCGCGTCGGTGCTGATCAGCAGCAGCCGCTCCGCGCCGTCGAAGGCGTTGATCAACGACCGCGGTTCATCGAAGTCCGCGTGACGAACGATGGCTCCCCGATCCGCAAGATCCGCAATTCTCTTCGGATTTCGAGTAGTGGCCACGATCCTGCCTGCCTGGGATTCAAGCAGCAACTCTACCACCCGCCGGCCCAGTTGCCCGGCGGCTCCGGTCACCACTAAGACCGGCTTATGACCCTCTTTCATGATCCTAGACCTCCCTCACGACATTATAAAACTCTGCGGGGCCAGCCACGCAGCCGCCCTTGCCGCTACTCTGTGAACCAACAGCAGTATCGCGCAGATCACCGACAATCCTCCAGTAAAATATCGAAACCAATGGCCGAATCGGATCTTTATAAAGTCATCGCCGAAGCAATTTAATGATTCGACCCGCCGTCATTAAGAACCCGACCGCCATTGGAACGTGCAGAATTCAACTTCCGCGGCTCCCGGCCGCCGGACTCGAGACCGAATTGGTTTGACAATCTTAAGTTCTCCTTCACACGCCTCTGGCTCATATTGTAAAATAAGGTCTCGGAATTGAACAAACAATGATATAGAATCTAGATTCCATGTCAGATCGTTCAGATAAAAGTGAGTATTGGAATGGATGTTCTCTCGGATGTCTTGACTACGGTCCGGCTTGAAAGCGCGATCCATTTCTGCCCGGAGCTGAGCGCGCCCTGGGGGATCAAGGTCCCGGTTCAGAGCGACCGGGCGGTCTTTTACGTGGTGTCGCGAGGGAGCGGCTACCTGGAGCTGGAGGGCCAGGAATCGCCGATCTCGCTGGTGGGAGGGGATCTGGTGATGTTGCCGCATGGCATCGCCCATGTCCTCCGGGACCGGCTGCAGACGCCCGCCATCCCGCTTGAAGAGCTGCTCAAAGACGGGTGCCCGAGCGGCGCGACCCGCGCCATGAAGCACGGCGGAGGCGGCGAGCGATCGGCGATCGTCTCGGGCTACTTCAGATTTGAGAACCGCGCGGCGCGCCTCTTCTTATCGGCCCTGCCGCCCCTGATCCATATCCGCGTCGAAGACGGACAGGCGGTGCCCTGGCTGGACGTCACGCTGCGTTTTCTGGCCTCCGAATCGACTTCGGAGACTCCCGGAGCCCAGATCGTCATGGCGCGACTGACGGACGTCCTGTTCATCCAGATCTTGCGCGCCCACCTCCTCCAGGATGCCAAGACCAACCGGAATGAGGCTTGCAGGAGTCAAGCCAGCCTGCTGCGCGCCCTGATCGATCCGCAGTTGGGCAAGGCCCTGGAATTGATCCATCAACAACCGCACTACCCCTGGACGGTGGCGGAACTGGCGGAGCAGGTGGGAATGTCGCGAACCGGTTTTGCGATCCGCTTCACCCGAATCGCCGGTCTGGCGCCGCTCGATTATGTGAGGAAGTGGCGGATGCACAAGGCCGGCGACCTCTTGCGGCATGGGGAGAACAATATCGATGAGATCGCCGGACGGGTCGGTTACGAATCGGGAGCCGCATTCAGTAAAGCCTTCAAACGCGAGATGGGCATCACTCCAGGAGTCTATCGTAAAGAATGAATCAGTTTTCAGCCGCCCTCGACGACCATCCGGGGCCCTGGCAGGGAGGACTGAAGACCGTTCCGCTGAGGAGATAAAGAACTTGAGTCTCAATGCCGCTCAAAGCCTCGATCTGCAGCAACAGCAATATCGAACGCTGTTCGAGCTGTCAAAGGCGATCGCGTCACACCGCAATCTGTCCGATCTCTTCCACGATCTGGCGGTTCGTTTAAATCAGATCTTCGATTTCCACTCGATCGGGATTCTGCTGCACGATGAGTCCCGGAATGTCATGCGCGTGCACATTCTGGAGACGCGCGA